>JAUMCZ010000136.1:0-28329 GCA_032122215.1 Caulobacter sp. | reverse complement strand
CGCGTTCATCACCGTGGCCAGCATGCCCATGTAGTCGGCGCTGGCCCGCTCCATCCCCTTGGCGGCGCCCGCCATGCCGCGGAAGATGTTGCCGCCGCCGATGACGAGGCTGAGCTCGACGCCCGCCTCCACCACCTGCTTGATGTCTTCAGCCACGGCCTCGACCGTCGGCATGTCGATGCCGAAGGCGGTCTCGCCCATCAGCACCTCTCCCGAAACCTTCAGAAGCACCTTCTTGTAACGCAGCTTGGTCATGCCAAAGGTCCTCTTCGATTCACGACAACTACATAAACCAAGGGCGCCCCCAGCGTGAACCGGGGACGCCCTCTTTAGTCGACTGACAGACGGATCAGTTCCCGCCGGTCATCGAGGCCACTTCAGCGGCGAAGTCAGGCGCATCGGCCTTTTCGACGCCTTCACCCAGGCCGAGACGGACGAAAGCCTTGATGGTCGCGCCGGCTTCGGCGACCAGCGCCTTGATGGTCTGGTCGGGGTTCATGACGAAGGGCTGCTCGAGCAGCACGACTTCACGCTGGAACTTCGAGATCTGGCCGTCCACGATCTTGGCGATCATGTTTTCCGGACGACCTTCTTCCTTGGCCTTTTCGGTCAGCACGGCGCGCTCACGCTCCACGGCCGCCGGGTCGAGATCCTCCGACGACAGCGACAGCGGGTTGGTGGCGGCCACGTGCATGGCGATCTTGCGGCCCAGCTCCTGCAGCGTGGCTTGGTCGCCATCGCCTTCGAGCGCAACCAGAACGCCGATCTTGCCCAGTTCCGGGGCGACCGCGTTGTGGACGTAGGCCGAGACCGAACCCTTGGCGACGGTGAACTTGGCCGAACGACGCACGGCCATGTTCTCGCCGATGGTGGCGATCAGGTTGGTAACCATGTCCGACACGACTTCGCCGTCGGCGGTCTTGGCGGCGCGCACGGCTTCGACGTCGCCGTCGGTGCCGAGGGCGACAGCCGCGACCTTGCGGGCAGCGGCCTGGAACAGGTCGTTGCGGGCCACGAAGTCAGTTTCGGCGTTCAGCTCGATGACCGCACCGGACATGCCGGCGCCTTCGGTCTTCAGGGCCACGGCGACCAGGCCTTCAGCGGCGGCGCGGTCGGCCTTCTTGGCGGCCTTGGAGAGGCCCTTGGAGCGCAGCCAGTCGGTGGCCTGTTCCAGGTTGCCGTCGTTTTCGACGAGCGCCTTCTTGCAGTCCATCATGCCGGCGCCGGACTTTTCGCGCAGTTCCTTGACGAGGGCAGCGGTGACTTCCGCCATGTTCAGTCCTCCAGTTCGAGTTCGTAATAGGGATGCAGCCGGGCCTTTGAGGGCCCGGCTGCGGAAGGGAAAAATCAGATCCCCCCGGAGCGCCGGGAGGGCTCCGAAATCAGTTGGCTTCTTCGGCCGGAGCTTCTTCGGCAGCGGCTTCGGCGGCGGGAGCCTCCTCGGCGACGGCTTCAGGAGCAGCGGCTTCAGCGGCCGGGGCTTCTTCGGCGACCGGAGCAGCGGCTTCTTCAGCCACCGGTTCCGGGGTCAGTTCGCGGGCCAGGGTCGGCTCCATCGGCGCGATCTGGGCGCCGAGGTCGACGCCCGAGGCGGCTTGACCGGCGGCCATGCCGTCGAGGACGGCGTCAGCGATGAGGTCGACGTACAGCTGGATGGCGCGGGCGGCGTCATCGTTGCCGGGGATCGGGAAGGTGATGCCGTCCGGATCGCAGTTGGTGTCCAGGATCGCGATGACCGGGATGTTCAGCTTGCGGGCTTCCTGGATCGCGATCGCTTCCTTGTTGGTGTCGATCACGAACATGATGTCGGGAATGCCGCCCATGGCCTTGATGCCGCCGAGCGACAGTTCAAGCTTGTCCATTTCGCGCTGCAGGCTGAGGCGTTCCTTCTTGCCGCGGCCCTGGCCTTCGCCGGCGAGCAGGCCTTCCAGCTCGCGCAGACGGGCGATCGAGCCCGAGATGGTGCGCCAGTTGGTCAGGGTGCCGCCGAGCCAGCGGTGGTTCACGTAGTACTGGGCGCAGCGCTTGGCGGCTTCGGCCACCGGATCGGACGCCTGGCGCTTGGTGCCGACGAACAGCACGCGGCCGCCGGCGGCGGCGACTTCACGCACCTTCACCAGGGCCTGGTGCAGGAGCGGAATCGACTGCGACAGGTCGATGATGTGGATGTTCGAGCGCGAGCCGAAGATGAAGCGGTCCATCTTCGGGTTCCAGCGGTGCGTCTGGTGGCCGAAGTGGGCGCCGGCTTCGAGGAGCTGGCGCATGGAGAATTCAGGCAGAGCCATGTCTGTATCGGATCCTTTTTCCGGTTGTCGCCTCCGCGGGCAATTCCCGACCGGTTGGTCAGGACCGGAACGGATCGGTCGGGATGTCTCCCCGGCCAGCCCGAACGCCCGCGTGCGTGATGGGCGGGGGAGATAGTCGGGATTGTCCGGAAATGCAAGGGCAGCAGAAGAAGCAGCTTTATCAGGGTCGCGCCAACGGCTTCAGCCAGCGCTCGACGACGAACACAGGGCGATCGGTTGAGAAGAGGCAGGCCCGGTGGATAGTCTCGCCAGAGGCGCAGGCCTCGCGTCGTCCAATGACCCGGGTGTGCTGTCCCGGAGTCAGCCGCTTGATGGTCGCATCCCGCACCATGACGAGTTCGCAGAACCGGTGCTTCCCACATCGATAGCGGAGCAGGTCACCGTGGTCATATTCGTAGCGCCCGGCGATCTCGAAGGCTGGCCCACCGACTGGCGGCAAATCCCCGACACTGGACATGGCGCCTGCACATCCGGCGAGCGACAATACGACGCCCGCCAAAGCACAACGTCTAGACATCTTCCAGATACGCCACGCCCGGCGCCGTCTTGAGCGCCCCACGCAGGGAAGCATCGAGCGAATAGAACCCCGGCAGCTTCATCTCGATCTCGCGGCCGCCGCCGATGCCGGCGACCAGGATGACCTCGCCGCCGCGTTGCGCCGCCGCCCGGGTCAGGCGCTGCTTCAGGCTGTCGATCTCGGCCGAGCCCGAGGAGATGTGGACGCGCAGGCCCGCAGCCACAGCTTCCAGGGACTGGTCGACCGGCTCGGCGTCGTCGCCGAAGAAGCGGACCTCGCCGTCCTTGGACTTGGCCCTCACCCGGATGACCACGGCCTTGCCCGGCTCCAGAATGTCGCGGCATTTGCGCAAGGATTCCGGCGGGAAAAGCACCTCGTATTCACCGGTAGGGTCCGACATCGAGACGAAGGCGAACTTGTCGCCGCTCTGGCTGGCCCGTTCCTGGCGACGGCGGACGATGCCGGCCATCTTGAAGGCGTCGCGGCCGGCCTCGGCCTCCGGCAGGGCGTCCTGCAGCAGGGTGACCCGGCGGCGTTGCAGCACCTTGACCATGTCTTCCAGCGGGTGGCCGGTCAGGTAGAAGCCGACGGCGGCCAGTTCCTCGTCGAGACGGCGGATCTGGTCCCAGGGCTCGACCTTGGGCAGGCGCGGCCGCGAGGCCTCCGACTGGTCGCCGCCGAACAGGCTGACCTGCGAGGAGGCGCGGTCGGCGGCCAGGCTCTGGCCGTGGGCGATCAGCACATCGGCGGCGGCGACGATCTGGCCGCGGCTGGGATGGATGCTGTCGAAGGCCCCTGCCCGCGCCAGGCCTTCGAGCGCCCGCTTGTTGACCTGCCTGGGATCGAGCCGCTCGACGACGTCGAAGATGTCCTTGAACGGCCCGCCCTCGTTGCGCACCTCGACCAGATGCTCCATCGCCGAGAGGCCGACGTTGCGCACCGCGCCGAGGGCATAGAGCACCTCGCCGTCCTCGACCTCGAAGTCGGCCCCTGACCGGTTCACGTCCGGGGCCCGCACCGGCACGCCCGAGCGGCGGGCGTCCTGGTAGAAGACCGCCAGCTTGTCGGTGTTGGAGATATCGAGGCTCATGGAGGCGGCCATGAACTCGACGGGCGCGTTGGCCTTCAACCAGGCGGTCTGGTAGCTGATCAGCGCGTAGGCGGCGGCGTGGGACTTGTTGAAGCCGTAGCCGGCGAACTTCTCGACCAGATCGAAGATCGACCGGGCCTGGTTCGGATCGACACCCTTGGTCTCCGCCCCGGCCACGAAGCGGACCTTCTGGGCGGCCATCTCCTCGGGCTTCTTCTTGCCCATGGCGCGGCGCAGAAGGTCGGCGTCGCCCAGGCTGTAGCCGGCCAGGATCTGGGCGATCTGCATCACCTGTTCCTGGTAGACGACGATGCCGTAGGTCTCCTTCAGCACCGCCTCGAGGGTCGGGTGAAGGTAGTCGATCGGCTTGCGACCGAACTTGCAGTCGACAAAGCTGTCGATGTTGTCCATCGGCCCGGGCCGATAGAGCGAGATGATGGCGGTGACCTCTTCGAGGCTTCCCGGCCGCAGCTTGCGCAGGGTGTCGCGCATGCCCTGGCTTTCCAGCTGGAACACCCCGACCGTCTGGCCCGAGCTCATCAGCTCATAGGAGGCAGCATCATCGAGGGTCAGGGCCTCGATATCGATCGCCGCCCCGCGCTTGGCCATGTGCTTGAGGGCCCGGTCGATGACCGTCAGGGTCTTCAGGCCGAGGAAGTCGAACTTCACCAGACCGGCGCTTTCGACCCACTTCATGTTGAACTGGGTGGCCGGCAGGTCGGACCGCGGATCCTTGTAGAGCGGCGTCAGCTCGACCAGCGGCCGGTCGCCGATGACCACCCCGGCGGCGTGGGTCGAGGCGTTGCGGTACAGCCCCTCCAGCCGCAGGGCGACATTCAGGCACATCCGCACCTGCTCGTCCTCGTCGCGGGCCTGTTTCAGGCGCGGCTCGATCTCGATCGCCTGGGCCAGGGTCGTGGGACTGGCCGGGTTGTTGGGGATCATCTTGGCCAGACGATCGACCAGGCCGAGCGACAGCTGCATCACCCGGCCGACGTCGCGGACCACGGCGCGGGCCTGCAGGGTGCCGAAGGTGATGATCTGGGCGACCTTGTCGTCGCCGTACTTCTGCTGGACGTAGGTGATCACCTCGCCCCGCCGTTCCTGGCAGAAGTCGATATCGAAGTCGGGCATCGAGACCCGCTCCGGATTGAGGAAGCGCTCGAACAGCAGGCCGAACCGCAGGGGATCAAGGCCGGTGATGGTCAGGGACCAGGCGACCAGCGAGCCCGCGCCCGACCCCCGCCCGGGCCCCACGGGAATCCCGTGCGCCTTGGCCCATTTGATGAAGTCCGACACGATCAGGAAGTAGCCGGAGAACCCCATCTGCTGGATGATCCTCACCTCGAACTCGAGGCGGGCCCAGTAGTCTTCCTCCGGCGCGGCCAGTTCGATGGTGGCCAGTCGGGCCTTCAGCCCCTCGCGCGCCTGGTGGGCCAGTTCGTCAGGCTCGGTTCGTCCAGCGCCCGTGTCGAAGCGCGGCAGGATCGGATCGCGCTTCTGGACCATGAAGGCGCAGCGCCGGGCGATCTCCAACGTCTGGTCGCAGGCCTCCGGAAGGTCGCTGAACAGCGCCCGCATCTCGGCGGCCGTCTTGAAGTAATGTTCGGGGGTCACCCGCCGCCGCTCGTCCTGGCCGACAAAGGCGCCGTCGGAGATGCACAGCAGGGCGTCGTGCGCCTCATACATCGACTTGTCGGGATAGTAGACGTCGTTGGTGGCGACCAAAGGCACGTCATGGGCGTAGGCCCAGGCGACCAGGCCCGGCTCCGCCGCCGCCTGCTGCGGCAGGCCATGGCGTTGCAGTTCGACATAGAAGCGGTCGCCGAACACCGCCTGCATGGCGGCAAGCGTGGCTTCGCCCTCGGCGGTCTTGCCGGCCGCGAATAGCGGATCGATCGGGCCGTCCGTGCCGCCGGACAGCAGGATCAGGCCTTCGCTGTGGGCGGCGATCTTGCTCCAGGGCACCGAAGGCTCGGACACCGCGTCGATGTCCAGATAGGCCGAGGAGCTGAGTTCGGAGAGGTTGAGATAGCCCCGCTCGTTCTGCGCGATCAGGGTGAGTGTCGGGGTCCGGGCCCATCGTTCCGGCGGTCCCTCGCCGATACCGGTCACCGGCAGAGCGCAGGCCACCAGCGGCTGCACGCCGCTTTCCTTGGCGGCGACGGAGAATTCGAGAGCGCCGAACAGATTGGCCCGGTCGGCGATGCCGATCGCCGGCATACCCTCGGCAGCGGCCAGCTTGGGCGTCTTGTCAGCCTTGATGGCCCCTTCCAGCAGGCTGTAGGCCGAGCGCACCCGCAAATGGACAAAGCCGTTCGCCAGATCCGCCATTTGCCTACGTCACCTCCGCCTTCTGCGGTTCATCCTTAAGGCCGACTCAGGCGGCCAGATAGGCCACCGAGCACATCATCCACACAAAGCTGACGACCGAAGCCAGAGCCAGCGTTTCACGAGCAATTTTGGCCATTCGAGCCTCCCGGTTCCAAGTTCCGGGTTTGTTCCTATTCCCGTTTTGTTCCACAGGCAAGCGCAAAGTGGAACAGTGTGTTGGGAAGCTGTGGAGAGGTAGGGGAGAGCCGGCGCCCTCCCCGCTTCGGGGGCCTATCGCATATGGCCCACAGGCGTCTTCTGCGTGAAGATTGGCCTCAAAGGCCTCCCTTCTCCCCTTGCGGGAGAAGGTGGCCCGAAGGGCCGGATGAGGGGTCGAAGACTCTCAAAGCTGTGGTGAGGCGGCGGCGTAGCCCGAACGGCCGGCGCGACCGTTTGGCGATCCGTCGGCTTCGCCGCCACCTTCTCCCGCAAGGGGAGAAGGACGCCCTGAGGAGGCTTCACGAAACTTCGAAACCCAAAGCCATATGCGATAGCCCTCCCCGCCCCGGCCCTAAAGGAACCAGCCGTCCTTGGGCCCGTCGACCGGCATCGGAACCGGCAGCCCGATGAAGTCGGCGGCGTTCAGCGACGCGGCCTGCACCCCGGTGAGGGTGACAGACCCGCCGTCGGCGAAGATCACCTTGGCCCCGGACACCAGCTGCACGATCGACGTATAGCCGCCGTAGGCGCTGACATCGAGACGATCCACGCCGTCCTGGAAGTCAGCGATGGTGTTGGTCGCCCCTTCGCCGGGAGCCAGGACGAAGACATCGGCCCCGGCCCCGCCGGTCAGGGTGTCCTGACCCGCGCCGCCGATGAGGATATCGTCCCCGTCGCCGCCGAACAGCCTGTCGTTGCCCAGACCGCCTTCGAGCCGATCGGCGCCGCCCAGCCCGTAAAGGGTGTCGTTGCCTTCCAGACCCTGCAGGGTGTCAAACCGGTCGTCGCCGTTCAGGGTGTTGGCCCCGGCCGTACCGACCAATGTCCGCTCCGAACCGGCAGCCGCCGGAGGGGGCGGCGGTGGCGGCGGAGGCGGAGGCGGTGAAGCCAGGCCCCAGAAGCTGGCGGAGGTGATGCTGGCGGCGCTGATCCCCACCAGGCGGAAGCCGACGCCGGTGGCGGCGTCGACCATCACGACCGTGTCGGCGCCGCTTTGCGTGACGCTGTCGTAGTCGCCGAAGTCGGTGATCATCAACCTGTCGATCCCGACCTCGAAGTCGGAGACGATATCGATGCCGCCGCCGGCCTCGGCGACGAAATAGTCCGGTCCCGCGCCGCCGATCAGGACGTCGACGCCGGCCCCGCCATGCAGCACGTCGCCGCCCGCGCCGCCGTTCAGCAGATCGTCGCTCGCTCCACCCTGCAGGACGTCGTTGTTGCCGCCGCCGTTGATGTAGTCGCGGCCGGCCGTGCCGCTGAAGAACTCGGCGTTCGCGTCGCCGATGGTGACGGCATAGGGGTCGGGCTGGGTGACCGCGAAGCCGAGGTAGCTGGGATCGCCCAGGGTCGACAGCCCCAGGCCGACCAGGCGAAGGCTGTTGCCCGGGCCCAGCAGGATCACGGTGTCCGAGCCGTCGAGGTAGGACCCGATGAAGGTCGCCGGGTCGACGGCAATGCGGTCCTGGCCAACCGTGAAATCGGTGACGACGTCATGGCCGTCGCCGGTCCCGACGACGAAGAGGTCGTTCCCGGCCCCGCCGGTCAGTCGGTCGACGCCCGCGCCGCCGGCGAGAACATCGGCGCCGTCGCCGCCCTGCAGCAGGTCGTCCCCGCCGTGACCGTTCAGCGTGTCGCCGCCGCCCAGCCCCTGGATCTGATCAGCCGCCGCCGTGCCGGCGATGACTTCCCCGGAGACCGTTCCGACGATCAGGTTGTAGCCCGGCTCTGCCGGCGGTCCCGGAGGCGGCGGCGGAGGCGGTGGTGGCGGTGGCGGCGGGCTGACGCCGGTGATGAAATCGGCGGCGCTCAATTGCGAGGCGTTGATCCCCGTCAGGGTGACGTAGCCCCCGTCGGCAAAGGTGATCTTCGCCCCGGCGGCCAGCTGGCTGATGGCGCTGTAGACGCCGCCGTAGCCGCGGATGTCGATCTTGTCCGTGCCGTCCTGGAAGTCGGCGATGGTGTTGGCCCCGTCGCCGGTCGCCAGCACGAACACGTCCGCGCCAGCGCCGCCCGTCAGGGTGTCCTGGCCCGCGCCGCCGATGAGGACGTCGTCGCCGTCACCGCCGTTGAGCCTGTCGGCGCCGGCTCCGCCCTCGAGGCGATCAGAGCCACCCAGGCCGCCCAGCGTGTCGTTACCGTCCAGCCCGAGGATGGTCTCCCAGAGATCCGCACCGTTGATGGTGTTTGCCGACGCGTTGCCGGTCAGCGTCGTCTGGTCGCCCGGAACCACCTGCACCGGCGGAGGGGGCGGAGGCGGCGGAGGCGGGGGGGGAGGCGGAGGCGGCGGATAGACCAGGCCGTAGAAGCTGGCATCGGTGAGGCTGGCCGCCTGAATGCCAAGCAGCCGGAAGCCGACTCCCGTGGCGGTTCCGACGGTGACGACGGCGTCGGCGCCATCCTGGACGGCGCTCCAGCTCGTGTAGCCCTCGATCCAGATGCGATCGACCCCGATCTGGAAGTCCGTGATGGTGTCGACGCCATAGCCCGGCGCGGTGGCGAAGATATCGGCTCCGGCGCCGCCGGTCAGGATGTCCGTGCCGGCGCCGCCGGTCACGTTGTCGTCGCCGTCGCCGCCAAGCAGCAGATCGTCTTCGCTGTTGCCAAAGAGGTAGTCGTTGCCGCCCAGGCCCTCCAGCTGGTCGCGCCCAAGCGTACCGCTCAGCACGTCGTTACCCGCGCCGCCGGTTTGCACCGCGTAGGTCGGCGGAGGCGGGGGCGGCGGTGGCGGAGGCGGCGGAGGCGGCGGAGGCGGAGGCGGCGGGGGCGGCGGAGGCGGCGCGGGAAGACCGACGAAGCTGGCGGCGGTCACGCTGGCGGCCTGCACGCCGACCAGGCGGAAGCTGACCCCCATGCCGGTTCCCAGCGTGACGATGGTGTCGGCGCCGTCCTGCGCCGCGCCCCAGCTGGTGAAGCCCGTGGCGTCGATGACGTCCGTGCCGACCACGAAGTCGGTGATGGTGTCGTCGCCACTGCCTACGAGCCCCACGAAGCGGTCGGCGCCCGCGCCGCCGGTCAGGATGTCCGAACCCGCGCCGCCGTTGAGGACGTCGTCGCCATCGCCGCCGACCAGCAGGTCATCGGCCGAGCCGCCGGACAGGGTGTCGGCCCCGCCAAGGCCTCGCAGTTCATCGCGACCGTTGGTGCCGGTCAGGGTTTCGCCGGCCGCCGTGCCGGTCTGCAGCACATAGGTCGGCGGCGGCGGTGGCGGAGGCGGCGGGACGGCCCCGGTAATGAAGCTGGCGGCGGTGAGCTGGCTGGCCTGAATGCCGTTCAGAGTGACCGCCGAGCCGTCCGTGAAGGTCACCTTTGCCCCGGCCGCCAGTTGGCCGATGGCCTTGTAGGCGCCGAAGGCGGAGATATCGATCCGGTCAACGCCCAGTTCGAAGTCGGTGACGGTGTTGGTCGTCCCGTCTGCGAGCCCGATAACAAAGATGTCGGCGCCCGCGCCCCCGGTCAGGGTGTCCTGCCCTGCCCCGCCGATCAGGATGTCGTCGCCGGCGCCGCCGAGCAGCTTGTCGGCGCCGTTTCCGCCTTCAAGACGGTCGGACCCCCCGTTGCCGTTCAGGGTGTCGTTGCCGTCAAGCCCCTTCATCGTCTCCCAGAGATCGTAGCCGATCATGGTGTTGGCGGCGGCGTCGCCGATCATCGTCGTCTCGTCGCCGGGAACGATCCGCGCCGGCGGTGGGGGAGGCGGCGGCGGTGGCGGCGGGGCCGTCACGCCGATGAAGCTGGCGGCGGTGAGGCTGCCGGCCTGGGTGTTCAGCAGCCGGGCGCTGACGCCGGCCGCGATCTGGACGACGGTGTCGGCTCCGTCCTGGGTGATCGACTGGTAGCTGTGCCAGGGGGTGACATCGATCTGGTCGATGCCGGCCTCGAAGTCGGTGATGACGTCGTTGCCGCCGCCCACCATGAAGGCGAAGACGTCGGCGCCGGTCCCACCCGTCAGGGTGTCGTTGCCCTGGTTGCCGCCGAGGCGGTCAATGCCGGCGCCGCCGAACAGCTGGTCGACGCCCTCGCCGCCATAGACGCCGTCGTCGCCGTCGCCGCCATAGACGATGTCATCGCCCAGTTCGCCGTTGGCGACATCGTCGCCAGCATCGCCGAACAGCTGATCATTGCCGTCATCGCCGTCGATGATGTCGCGGTTGCCTCCGCCATGGATGACGTCGTCGCCGCCAGCGCCGTAGAAGACCTCCTGCCAGGCCCCGTTGGTTCCGGTGATGGCGTTTGCCAGACCATTGCCCACGAGGGTCTGCAGGACGCCCGTGCCGATCAGGTTCTCGACGTTGTCGGCGAGGGTGTAGTTCTGAAGCTCGGTGCGGACGGTGTCTGTCCCCTCCCCGGCCAGTTCAACGACCGTGTCGCCATTGGTGACGATGTAGGTGTCGTTGCCTGTCCCGCCCGTCAGCACATCGAAGCCGTAGCTGCCGTCGGCGTTGACGCCGGCATCCAGCCAGTCGTCGCCTTCGCCGCCCTCAAGAATGTCGTTGCCGCCGAGACCGTTGAGGATGTCGTTGCCGCTCAGGCCCTTGATCGTGTCGTCGGCGTCCGTTCCGGTGAGCGTATCGCCGGCGGCTGTTCCTTCGATGACCGGCTTCAGCCCGATGAAACTGGCGGCGGTGACGTTGGCGGCCGTGACGTTGAGCAGGCGCAGGGCGACACCGCCCACGAAGGTGATCAGGGTGTCGGCGCCCGACTGAGCCAGGCTGACGTAGGTTTCGAAAGCGGTGACGTCGATCTTGTCCTGGCCGACCGCGAAGTCGGTGACGATGTCACTGCCGCCGCCGGCCGTCAGGATGTAGATGTCCGCGCCGCCGTTGCCGGTGAAGCGGTTCTGGGCGGCGTTGCCCGTGAAGCGATCCGCGCCGGAGCCGCCGATGGCGTTCTCGATCACCGCGCCCACCGCCACGGCCACATTGCCCGTCAGACCACCGACGTCGGAGAAGGCGCCCTGCGCCAGGCTGATGACCTGGTTCTGGACATAGCCGGAGAAATCGAAGGTGTCCGTGCCGCCGGCATCCCAGACGGCGAAGATCAGCGGGCCGCTGGCGGCGCTGAACCAGCTGCGCCCGGCCGTGGCGTTGAAGCCGTAGACCGTGTCGCCCGCGCGGGTGGTCATGTTGGCGCCGTACAGGCGCTGGGCCGCCGCGATGTCATGCAGCATGGTGGTGGCTGGATAGAGCGGGCCGTAGTTGGCGCCCGTCTCCGTCTCGAAGAAGTAGCTCATCACCGTGTACTGGTTGCTGTCCTGCTCGTACTCGGCGTCGGTGGCGTAGGTGGGGAAGCCGCCGTTGTAGGCGCCCGGGTGATCCAGGCCGATGGCGTGGCCGATTTCATGGATCAGGGTCAGGAAGCCGTAGCCGCCCAGGCCCAGGCTGAAGTTCTCGCTATCGGCCGAGTTGACCCAGACGTCGCCGGAGGTCTCGTCATCGAAGGGCGAGATGGCGGGGTTGCCGGAGTCCGGCATGTAGGCGAAGGCTGCGGTGTTATCGCTGTTGTCGAGGTAGTTGGCGAAGCGGATAGCCCCGGTGTTGGAGTAGCCGGGCGCAAAGGTGAAGGCGATGCCGGCGACATCCGACCAGGCGCTCAGGGCCGTGGTCGCCGCCGTGATCTGGCTGGCGCTGAAACGGCTGAAACCGGTGATGCCCTCGCCGGCGGCGTAGCCGGGCCGGCTGCTGAGGAAGCTGACGGAGACCGTGACCGGTTGGCCGAGCACGCCCTGGCCGTTCCAGGACAGATTGTCCCGCGTCAGTTGCTGGGCCGCCTCGGCGACGGTGAACGAGGGCTTGGCGAGAAACAGCGCATCGCCGGAGCCACCGGTGAGGAATCGGGCCCCGAACAGCACCGGGCCACTCACGGGCGCGGAATCGAACACCAGGTCCGGACGGGAAACGGTGACGATGGGGGCGTCATCGGCATGAACCCGCGAGGCCGGCTCGTCCAATCCGCCGACAAAGGCCGTCGACTGACCTTCGTCATCAGCGCGATCATTCTCGTGCCAGTCGAACGACAGCTGTTCTTCGAAAGCCATGACTACCCCCCACGCAACCAGGGGCGGACCCTACGAAGCCGCTATCGTGAAGGCAACCAGAACTGGTTCTACTCTTCGTCACCATTCATGGGCGGATTGTGCAGGGCGACGATGTCTTCCAGTTCGGCCTGGCGGATGGCGCGGGTGACGTTGAGGCGCACCAGGATGGTATTGGCGCCGAATGTCTTCTTGGCCTTGTCCCAGCCGGAGTGGACACCCTTGTGCAGGCACTCGGTCTCGCCGGCGTAGACCACCGTGCGCTCACCGGCCTTCATCCTGACGAACAGGTAGTTGGCCCCGGTCGGCGAGATCGGGCCCTCGCCCTCCAGCGGCTGGTAGCGATAGCCGTGGCCCGACTGACCTTCGAACTCATACTGATGGGCCATACGCGCCTCCCGACTGCAGAACCGTTTCTATGGCCTTGTTTGCATGGCCAAATCTGGGCGGGCAGGCGCCGGTCAGAGGGCGCCGACAACCCGCGTTCGTGACGGTTGACGGCGATGCGCTACATATGTAGCGTATCCGTGACGTTAGCCGAGATCCGACCATGAGCCAGCCGCCTTCCGACACCGAACTCGAGATTCTCAAGGTCTTCTGGCGCGACGGCGCGGCCAGCGCCCGCGAGATCCAGACGGCGCTTCCCGAAGCCCTCGACTGGACCGCCTCGACCACCCGCACGGTGCTGGAGCGGATGCGGGCCAAGGGGCTGCTGGTGCGGCGGTCGGTCCACGGCCTGGCGGTCTACGAGGCGGCCCAGGCCAAGGCCGACATTCTGGGCGGCGTGCTGCGCCGGGTGATGCGGGTGCTGGAAGTCGAGGGGCCGCTGCCGGCCTCCGCCTTTGCCGGCAGCGCCATCCTCTCGGCCGAAGAGCTGAGCGAACTCGAGGCCCTGCTCAACGCCGAGGAGGAGAAGTGATGGACGGGGTCACGCTTTCCCTGCTGATTCTGGGCTCGACGATCCCGATGGCCGCCTGCGGGTTCGCGGCCGGCCTCCTGGTCGAACGGATCACCGGCGCGCCGGGGCTGCGCGAGCGGGTCTGGGGTCTGGCCCTGCTGGCGCCGGTGCTGGCGGTGGTCGCCGTGGTGCTGATCTCGCCGCACCTGTCGCGACCCGTTCCTGTCGGTCCGCCCGCCACCGACCCCGGCGCCGTCATCATCGACAGTGTGGTCACCGCGCCGCCCGCGACCTCGCCGTTCCAGACCTGGTTTGATGTCGCTGAGGTGCTGGCGCCCACCCTGCTGCTCAGCCTCATGCTGCTGGGCATGCTCGTCGGCTGCGTCCTGCTGCTGCGCCGTCACGCGCGGCTTCTGCAGTTGCTGCGCCACGCCAGGCCGCTCGACGACGAGGCGCTGTCCGCCGACATCGCCCGACAGGCCGCCGCGCTGAAGGTCCGAGCGCCCGTGTTGAAGGCGTCCGACCGCCTTGGCAGCCCGCTGCTCGCGGGGCTGATCCGGCCCGCCATTGTCATTCCCAAGGTGCTCACCGGCCTGCCGACCCCGCGCCTCGCGCTGATCTGCGGCCACGAGCTGGCCCACCTGAAGCGCGGCGACAATCCCCGCGCCTGGGCCGAAGGCGCCCTGCTGGCGGTGATGTGGTTCAACCCCTTCATGGCCATGATCCATGCCCGGCTGAACGCCGCCCGGGAGGAGCATTGCGACGCCATAGCCCTCGCCCAGGCCGACGGCGCCGCCCGCCGCGCCTATGCCGAAACCCTTCTCGAAACGCTCCGCCTCAGCGCCGGTCCGGAGCCGCAGTCCGCATTCATCGGCGCCGGAAGGAAGACCGCCATGCGCCTGAAAGCCATCCTGAAGCCCCATGCTCCTGCCTCTGCGCGCGCGAGGGCCGGTGTCATCGCCATCGGCGCCATCCTGGCCTTGTCGATCGGCGGGGCCAGCGTCGCCCTTGCCATGCAGGCCGCGCCGGAGAGAGCCGTCGCCGGCCGCGCCTCGCATTGGAAGCAGTCGATGCAGGACGACGTCCGGGCGCCCAAGGGCGTGATCCAGGTCGCCGCCGACCAGATGCAGGTCAAGGACGGGGTCGCCTACTGGAGCGGCCGGCCGGTCATCGTGCTGACCCCGGCGACGGGCGATCCGCGCCGCGACGCGCAACTGGCCGGCGTGACCTTCCTGGTCAACGGCAAGGCCGCCCCCGCCGACTTCACGCCCAACAGCCTCGACGCCAGGGACATCGGCGTGATCAAGGTGCGGCAGCGTACGGACGATGAGGACGGCCCGACCGTCATCGACATCGTCATGGCTCCGGAAGCGCCGCCCGCGCCTCCGGCTCCGCCTGCCCTGGTTGCCCCTGAGGCCCCGCCGGAGCCTCCGGCGCCGCCCTCGCCCGCGTCAGCGCCGAGCCCGCCCACGCCGCCCCTCGCGCCCCTGGCCCGCCCCCAAACCCCGCCGCCGGCTCCACCGGCGCCCCCCGCCCCGCCAGCTGCGCCGATGCCAGTTATTAGCCGGCCCGTGTTCGAGGCTCGCCCGACTGGGGCCGACGTCGCCTCTGTCTATCCGAGAGCGGCCCTGGAAGCCGGTCTGTCTGGACGGGTCACGCTCTTCTGCCAACTCACCCCCGCCGGCCTGCTTAGCCGCTGCGAGACGAGAGGCGAAACTCCGGTTGGCAATGGCTTTGGGGGGGCGGCCCTCGCGTTGGCGCCGAAGTTCAGGGTCCGTATGCCCGACGCTGATGGGAAGCCGACCGGTAACTCCGCCGTCGTCATCCCTATCGCCTTCGGGGCGCCAGCAGCAACGCCGACGCCTCGCGCTGCGCCGAGCGCCCGCTGAAAGACAGAGGGGACGCGTTCTTCTCTAGAACCGCCGCTCTTCCAGCAGGCCGTCCTTCAGCGCGAACACCCGGTCCATGTAGCGGGCCAGTTCCAGATTGTGCGTGGCGATCAGGGCGGCGACGCCCTGGTCGCGGACCGCGTCGTGCAGGGTCTTGAAGACGGCGGCGGCGGTGTCCGGGTCGAGGTTGCCGGTCGGCTCGTCGGCCAGGAGCAGCGTCGGCTCGTTGGTCAGGGCCCGGGCGATGGCCACCCGTTGCTGCTCGCCGCCCGACAACTGGGCCGGCTGGTGGTCGGTGCGTTCAGACAGGCCCATGCTGGCCAGCAGGCCTTCGGCCCGCGCCTGGGTCCAGGCCTTGTCGCGGCCCTGGATCAGGGCCGGCAGGGCGACGTTCTCCAGCGCCGTGAACTCGGGCAGCAGATGGTGGAACTGGTAGACGAAGCCGATGCTGGAGAGCCGCAGCAGGGTGCGCGGCCGGTCGCCGAGGTTGGTGCAGTCCTGGCCGGCGATGAACACCTGGCCCTCGGTGGGACGTTCCAGCAGGCCGGCGGCGTGCAGCAGCGACGACTTGCCCGAACCCGACGGACCGATCAGGCCGACGATCTCGCCCGGCATGACATCGAGGTCGACGCCCTTAAGCACCTCCAGCGGGCCGGAGCCGGCGTTGTAGGTGCGCTTGACGCCCCTAAGCGAAAGAGTGGGCAAGGAGAGGGTCGGGCTACTCATAGCGAAGCGCCTCGACCGGATCGAGACTGGCCGCCCGCAGCGCCGGCGGCAGGGTGGCGATGAAGCTGACCAGCAGCGACACCCCGACGATCAGCGCAACCTCGCCCCATTCGATGCGGGCCGGGATGTGGGTCAGGAAATAGACGTCGGCGTTGAAGACGCTCGTCCCCGTCGCCCACTCCACGAACTGCTGGATGGGCTGGATGTTGAGGCAGAACAGCACCCCCAGGACCAGGCCCGCCAGGGTGCCGGCGACGCCGATGCTGGCCCCGGCCATGAAGAAGATGCGCAGGATGGAGTTCTTGGTCGCGCCCATGGTGCGCAGGATGCCGATGTCGCGGCTCTTGTTCTTCACCAGCATGATCAGGCCCGAGACGATGTTGATCGCCGCGATGACCACGATGCAGAACAGGATGAAGCGCATCACGGTGCGTTCCACCTGCAGGGCGTTGAAGAAGCTCTGGTTCTTCTCGGTCCAGTCGCTGACGCTGGCCCCCTGCCCCGCCGCCTGGCGGATGGCGGGTTTGAGCCCGGCGGCGGCGTCGGGGTCATCGAGCTTGACCTCGAGCACATCGACCGTGCCCTCCTTGCCGAAGAACAGCTGGGCCTGTTCCAGCGGCATGTAGGCGAAGGCCTGGTCGTATTCGCTCATGCCGACGCTGAAGACGCCGCCGACGGTGTAGTCCTTCTGGTTGGCCGACATGCCGAAGGCCGAGGGCGAGCTGGAGGCGGCGACCAGGGTGACCGCGTCGCCTGGACCGACGCCCAGCTGCATGGCCAGGCGGTCGCCGAGCAGGATGAGATCGCCGCCGTATTCGCCCTGGCCGTAGCCGTCGATCGAGCCGCCGGGCTTGATGGTTTTGGAGACCAGCGGCGTGGCTTCGAGGTCCTTTCGGCTGACGCCGCGCACGATGGCGCCGCCGGCCTGGCCGCGGCCGACGATCATGACCTGGCCCTCGATCATCGGGGTGACCTGGGCGACGCCGGGCAGGTTGCGGATGCGCTGCACCACCCCGTCCCGCTGACCATCGGACAGGGGCAGCTGGCCGACCACATAGGCGTGGCCGTTGAAGCCGAGGATCTTGTCGAGCAGTTCGGTGCGGAAGCCGTTCATGACGCTCATCACGACGATGAGCACCAGCACGGCGGCCCCGATGCCGAGGAAGGCGAGGATGGAGATCAGGGCGACGCCCGCATCCTGGCGCCGGGCGCGCAGGTAGCGGCCGGCGACGGCGCGCTCCCACATTCCGAACGGCGCGGCCTTGGCCCCGGCTTTGCTCACCTTAAGCGAGCTCCGCCAGCACAGCGTCGAGGGAGGCGACCGAGCGCTCGCCGGTGGCGCGCACCTTCACTTCCACATTGCCCTCCGCAATGGACTTCGGTCCCACGACAATCTGCCGGGGGATGCCGATGAGGTCCATCGTGGCGAACTTCGCGCCCGCCCGCTCGTCGCGGTCGTCATAGAGCACGGCCTTGCCCGCCGCCTTGGCCGCCGCATAGGCCTTCTCGCAGGCGGCGTCGCAGGCCGCATCGCCGGACTTCAGGTTGATGATGCCCAGGTCGTAGGGGGCCACGGCGTCCGGCCAGATGATGCCGTTGTCATCGTGGCTGGCCTCGATGATGGCGCCCAGCAGGCGCGAGACGCCGACGCCGTAGCTGCCCATGTGCACGGGGGCGCTCACGCCATCCGGGCCGGCGACGTTGGCCTTCATCGGCTTCGAATACTTCTCGCCGAAATAGAAGATGTGGCCGACTTCGATGCCGCGGGCCGACAGCTGCTTGTCGGCGGGGACGGCGCCGAAGGCCGCCTCGTCGTGCATTTCTTCGGTGGCCGCATAGAGGGCCGTGCGCTGGTCGACCAGCGGCTGCAGGTCGCCGTCGAAATCGACGTCGGGGCCGGGGGCGCCCATCTCGACCAGGTCCTTGTGACAGAACACCTGGCTCTCGCCGGTCTCGGCCAGGACGATGAACTCGTGGGAGAGATCGCCGCCGATCGGGCCAGTGTCGGCCTTCATCGGCACCGCCTTCAGGCCCATGCGGGCGAAGGTGTTGAGGTAGGCGACGAACATGCGGTTGTAGGACCGCCGCGCATCGGCCTCGTTGAGGTCGAAGCTGTAGGCGTCCTTCATCAGGAACTCACGGCCGCGCATGACGCCGAAGCGCGGGCGGCGCTCGTCTCGGAACTTCCACTGGATGTTGTAGAGGTTGAGCGGCAGGTCCTTGTAGCTCTTCACCGAGGCGCGGAAGATGTCGGTGACGACCTCTTCGGCCGTGGGCCCGTAGAGTAGCTGGCGGTCATGGCGGTCGGTGATGCGCAGCATCTCGTCGCCGTAAGCCTCGTAGCGACCGCTTTCCTTCCAGAGGTCGGCGAGTTGCAGGGTCGGCATCAGCAGTTCGATGGCGCCGGCGCGGTCCATCTCTTCACGGACGATCTGCTCGATCTTCTTCAGCACCCGCAGGCCCAGCGGCAGCCAGGCGTAGATGCCGGCCGCCTCCTGGCGGATCATGCCGGCGCGCAGCATGAGTTGATGGGAGACGATCTGGACGTCGGCGGGCACTTCCTTGAGCACCGGCAGGAAAAAGCGCGACAGGCGCATGGCAACCCCGTTGTGAATTCGGCGCTGACTTAGCCGGTGGGGGTGTTGATTGGCAACGACAGCAGGCGAAAAGAAGGCCGCCGGGTCAAACCCAGGCGGCCTCCAAGTCAATCGTCGGGGAACATACGCCACGGAAACACCAGCGGGCGAGGCCCGCTCTCCGAGCCTTGAGAATGCACGGGACCCGCCGCGGATCGCGGTGAAGACGGGCGATGGGCTCGGGAAATGGTGATGTGCCTGTTGATTGCGCAACCAATGCCGCGCCTGGCGCCCATTTTTTCGGCGATCGCCTGAGCTGGACCGATCGGCCTTACGCCTCGGGCAGCTGGGACAGGATGGTCGGCGCGTCGAAGTAGTCACGCCAGTAGGTGATCAGCCCATCGTGGACCTCGAAAACGCCGGTCACCGGCAGCTCGACCCATTTGTCGCCGAACAGGTGCCGGTCGAGACGCTCCAGGAAGACCACCGGCCCATCGACCGCCGCCCGCAGGACCTTGAACTCGTTCTCGCTGGTTGGGCCGAAGAAGGGCTCGAGGACCGCCCGGACCGCGGCCGGTCCGCGCACCGCGCCGAGGGGCGGCGGGTTGATGTAGTCGCAGTCGTCCGAGACCAGCTTCAGAGCTGCATCATAGTCCAGCGGCTCCATGAGTTTCATGAACTGGCGGACGACGTCGATCGGGGAGCTGGCGACTGCGGACATGGGGGCCTCCGGGGTTGGGATCTGATCCGATCCTGGGAGTCCGGCCTGCTGCCCGCAATTACCCCGGGGGTTATGGCCGGCCGGCGTTGCGGAACAGGGCTTCTGTTTCCGGGTCGGCGGGGAAGAGGGTCTCGATCCGAAGTTCGTCAGCGGTGACGTCCTGGGCGGTGCCGAAGGTGGCGACGATCGCGAACATGGACATCTTCAGGTCTCCCACCTGCATCTCGAACGGCATCACCGGCAGGAGCGCGGTGTCAGCGGCGGACCACAGGATGGTGTCGGGTTGCAGCGGTGCGAGATCGTCCAGCACCGCCTGCATCTCCAGACCTCCCAGCGCCTCGGCTTCCCGCTGGGCGCGGCTCCACATGAGCGGGCCGACCGCCGACCAGTTGGTGACGAAGGGGCGAATTCCCTGCGGATGGAAGAACAGGCGCATCAGATTGCGCTGCTCGCCGCCGACCCTGGTCCAGATATCGTCGCCCAGCATGGCCCCCATCTGGTCGAACGACGTGTTCGACATCCGCACGTTCCAGGCCCGGTCCAGGGCAAGGGCCGGGAAAGGCTCGTGCGCGGTCAGCATCATGCGCACCGCGCTCATCACCTGGCCCATCTGGGGATCATCGAGGGTGCGGCTGCGGAACACCGGAGCGAACCCGGCCGCGGTCAGCCAGGCGTTGCGGTCGCGCAGGGGGACGTCCAGCGTTTCGCTGAGCTGCAGGATCATGTTGCGGCTGGGATTGGCCCGGCCTGACTCCAGGAAGCTGACATGCCGTTGCGAGACCCCGGAACTGAGCGCCAGGTCCAGTTGCGACAGCCGGCGTTTCTGGCGCCATTCGCGCAGCAGGCGCGGAAAGCCGGTGTCAGCTTCGGGGCGGGTCTGCGAAATCGTCGTGAACACCTCGAGGCTCCCCCTGCGCTGGCGCGCGACTGTCATCCGTCCCGGGCGCCAGTTCAACGACCCTGGAGGTAATTGCCCCTACCGCCGACCGCGTGAAGGATGGTCGCAACCGATACGGACGAGAGGGAAGATCAACATGTCTGGCTTCTGGCGCGGGTGGTTTCAGGTCTGGTGCGTTTCCATCGGCCTGTTCGGAGCGGTGCTGTGCGGGGGCGCTTTCGAGGCCACCAGCGGACCCATCCGCCTGTTGCTGACCACCTTCAACAGCGCCGTCGATCCCCGGTTCGATGCGACCTTGCGCTTCAGCCTGGCCCTGATGGGCGCGGTGTCGATCGGCTGGGCGGTCACCTTGGCGTTCATCATCCGGGCGGCGATTGCGATGGAAGACCGGGCCCGGCCGCTGTGGAACGCCATTAGCGCCGGCATGATCAGCTGGTTCGTGATCGACTGCACCCTGTCGATCGCGACGGGCTTTGGACTGAACGTCCTGCCCAACCTTGTGCTGGCGGGCATGTATGTGGTCGGCCTGACCGGCAGCGGCGCGCTCAAGCGCAGCCGCTGACGGGCAGAGCCGCCGCTATTCCCAGTGCGCCAGAGACGGCATCGGGATCCAGTTGAAGTGCAGGGCCAGCATCAGCACGATCCAGAGGATGGCCGAGACCCAGGTTGTGGTGATGAACTTCTTCTTGAGGTTGGGATTGACCGGCGCGCCGGGGTCGCCGCCGTCGGTCACATTGATCCCGGACTCGTGGTAGCTGCGGCTGCCCAGAGGCAGGACCACGAACAGGGTCGTCCACCAGATGGTCAGGTAGACGGCGAACATCGTCAGCGGGCCCATCAGTGGTGATCTCCCTTGGGCGTTTCCATCAGCTCGACCAGCATCCCGCCCATGTCCTTGGGGTGGATGAAGATGACCGGCGTACCGTGAGCCCCAATCCGGGGTTCGCCCAGTACGGTGGCGCCCTTGGCCTTCATGTCGTCGCGGGCGGCGATGATGTCCTCGACCTCGAAACAGATGTGGTGCTGGCCGCCCTTGGGGTTCTTGGCCAGGAAGCCATGGATCGGCGAGGCCTCCCCGTAGGGCTCGATCAGTTCGATCTGGCTGTTGGGCAGGTTGACGAAACAGACCCAGACGCCCTGTTCCGGCATGGCCCATTTTTCGGTGATCGAGGTCGCGCCGAGGACGTCACGATACATTTTCACCGCCTCGTCGATGGACGGGGTGGCGACGCCGACGTGGTTGAGTTTGCCGATCATGGGAATCCTGCCTGGATGATGCGCCGCTGTCCTACACCGGTTGGCGCGTGGTCTCTAGCGTGACGGTAGGTCAGAGGTCGATCGGCCGGGCCCGGAACACCGGCAGGCCGATCAGCAGCAGGCCGGCGAGGTAGCCGCCCAGGTGCGCCTCCCAGGCGATGCCGCCGTAGCTCGGCTGCCCCGACAGCAGGGCCGGCAAAAGGACGATGGCCATGATCACCAGGTTGCTGACGATGGCCGACCGGGTCTCCTTGCCGACCTGGCGGGAAAAGATGGGGACGAGACTGCCGTTGGGACCGAGCCTGGCCATGGCGCCCCACAGGCCAAAGATGGCTCCGGAGGCGCCGATCATCGGCACGGCGCTGGTCGGGTGGAGGGCGAGATAGACGGCGTCGCCGATCAGGCCGCAGAGCAGATAGAAGGCCAGGTAGGTGGCCATCGCCCGGCCGTCGCGGCCGAAACGCAGGGCGACGATGGGGCCCATCTGCGCCAGGGCGATCATGTTGAAGATCAGGTGGGCGATGCCGGCATGCATGAACATGCTGGTGATGGGGGTCCACCAGCGCCCCTGAGCGAGGGCCGCAGCAGACAGACCGCCCCGGTCGATGCCGATATTGCCGTCGCCTGACAGGAAGCGCCCGATCTGCCAGACGGCGACCAGCAGGATGGCGACCGTGACCACGGCGTTGGGCCAGGCCAGCTTCCACAGCTCGCCCGGGGTCAGCCGTCGCGGCGGCGGCTCCTCCGACCAGGGTCCGGGCGCGTCGGTCATCAGATGCGCAGCACCACCGCCTCGACGACCGGCTTGCGTTCCCAGATGCGGTAGGCGGCCTTCTTGACCACGCGGCAGATGGCCTGCTCGACGATCTCGTCGAAGGCGCGGTCCTCGCCGGGGATCTTGCGGATCGCCTGTTCAGCCTCATCGGCCAGGTCATCGAGGGAGTCGTCGAGGGGGTACTCTTCGTCGCCGGGCAGGCCCAGCGAGCGGACCTGCGGCCCCGACACCAGCTTGCCCTTTGCGTCGAGGACGACCGAGACGGTCAGCGCGCCGTTGAAGGCCGCATGACGGCGCTCCTTGAGGGCGGTGCCGTTCTCGGGCGTGAGCACCCCGGCGTCCACGTACAGACGACCGGCCGGCACCTCGTCGATTATGCCGGGATGACCGGGCGCCAGGCGGACCATGTCGCCGTTGCGGGGGGTCACGGTCATCGGGACCTGCAGGTCCCTGGCGAGGGCCGCGTGCTCGATCAGGTGGCGGCGCTCGCCGTGCGTGGGGACGGCGATCTGCGGCCGGGCCCACTGGTACATCTGCTTGAGCTCGTCGCGGCAGGGGTGGCCGCTGACGTGGATGCCGGGATGGTCGCGCTCGGTGTAGAGGCGCACGCCGCGGTCGGAGAGGCCGTTCTGCAAGGCGCGGATCGGCACCTCGTTGCCGGGGATCACCCGGCTGGAGAAGATGACGTGGTCACCCTTGCCGAGGGTGATGTGCGGATGGGTGCCGGAAGCGATGCGCGACAGGGCGGCGCGCGCCTCGCCCTGGCTGCCGGTGCAGAGGTAGAGGATGGTGCTTTCGGGGAAGTAGCCGGCTTCCTTCTCGCTGACGAACTCGGCCGTGCCCTTCATCAGCCCGACCGACTTGGCGGCGGCGGCCATGCGGTGCATCGAGCGGCCGACCAGGCAGACGCGACGACCGGCGGCCTCGGCGGCGCGGATGACGGTGTCCATGCGGGCGACGTTGGAGGCGAAGCACCCGACGGCGATCTTGCCCTTCAGCGAGCCGATCAGCCTGGTCATGGCGACGCGGACCTCGCCTTCAGAGCCGGCGACGCCGTCGACGAAGACGTTGGTGCTGTCGCAGACCATGGCCAGCACGCCCTCGTCGCCCAGGCGGCGAATGGCTTCGGCGTCGGTGACCGCGCCCAGCAGCGGGTCAGGGTCGATCTTCCAGTCGCCGGTGTGCAGGATCGTCCCGAGCGGCGTGCGAATGGCCAGGCCGTTGGGCTCCGGGATCGAGTGGGTCAGGGTGATCAGTTCAAGCTCGAACGGTCCAAGCTCGATGTTGCCGCCCAGGGCGACCTCGGTGATGTGCACATCGTCGAGAATGCCCTTCTCGCGCAGCTTTTCACGCAGCAGGAAGGCGGTGAAGGGCGTGGCGTAGACGGGGGCTTTCAGCCGCGGCCACAGCCAGGCGACGGCGCCGATGTGGTCCTCATGGGCGTGGGTCAGGACGATGCCGAGAATGTCCTTGGCATAGGCCTCGATGTAGGTGGGATCGGGCAGGATAACCTCGACGCCGGGCGTCGTCTGGTCGCCGAAGGTGATGCCGAGGTCGACAACGATCCATTTGCGCGCCTCTTCCGGCCCGTAGCCGTAGAGGTTGAAGTTCATGCCGATTTCGTTGGAGCCCCCCAGCGGCAGGAAGATGAGTTCGTCGCTGGGGTGGGGCTTAAGCATATCGGTCAAGTGGTGTTCCTGCGGTGGATTTCCAGCAGACCCCGAATGGTGAGGTCGCCGTCGAAATGGTCGATGGCGTCTGTCGCGCCTTCGAAGAGGGAAAAGACCCCGCCCGTGGCCACAACGGTCAGGTGGCCGCCGCGTTCATCCTTGATGCGTTTGATCAGGCCCTCGATGAGGCCGATGTAGCCCCAGAAGACGCCAGACTGCATGGCGGTGACTGTGTCGGTGCCGACCACGCGGTTGCGTTCCGGCCGCTGGATGGCGATGCGGGGCAGCTTGGCCGCCGCCTCGTGCAGGGCCTGCATGGAGAGGTTGATGCCGGGGGCGATGACGCCGCCCTCGAAGCCGCCGTCGGCCCCGATGACGTCGAAGGTGGTCGCGGTGCCGCTGTCGATGACGATGAGCGGACCCGGATAGACGATGTGGGCGCCGATGGCGTTGACGAGCCGGTCGGCGCCGGCCTCGCTGGGCTTGTCGATACGCACCGGAATCTGCAGGTCGGCGTTCTCGCCGATAACCAGCGGCTCGACCTTCAGATAGCGGCGCGAGAGGTTGCGCAGGTTGAACAGCGACTGCGGCACGACGCTGGATATGATGCAGGCGCTCAGGGCGCCGAGGCTCATGCCGGACATGGCCAGCAGCTGGGCCAGCCAGACGGCGTATTCATCGGCCGTGCGGGTGCTCTCGGTGGCGGTGCGCCACTGGGCGATCCAGTCCTTGCCGTCATGCACGGCGAAGAGGGTGTTGGTGTTGCCCTGCTCGATGGCCAGCAGCATTCAGCGGTCTCCGAAAAACACGTCGCCCGCCGTGATGCGGCGCAGCATGCCGTCTGGCAAGCGCAGTCTGAGCGATCCGTCCGGATCGAGGCCCTCTGCTATGCCTTCGACGGTCTCGTTGCCCAGCCGGGCAATGCAGGGCTCGCCGATGCCGTGCGCCCGGCGCGTCCAGGCGTCGGCAATGGCGGGAAAGCCCAGGCGGTCCCAGACGTCCTGCCAGCGGGCGAAGGCGGCGGCGAGCACGGCCAGGGCGTCCAGGGGTTTGGGCGGCGGCGCGGTCATGTGGGCGGCGAAGGTCGTGGCGGGGCGTTCGGGGTTCTCGGGCGCCTCGGCCAGGTTGACGCCGATGCCGACCGCCAGCCACAGGCCCCCGAGGGGCGAGGGACCGGACTCGATCAGGACGCCGCTGGTCTTCCTGCCGCCGATCAGCGGGTCATTCGGCCATTTCAGCGTCACCAGGCTGGCGGGAACGAAGGCATCGGCCAGTTCGGCCACGGCCAGGGCCGCGACGAAGCTGATCTGCGCCGCCTCGCCGGGCGGGCGCTGGGTGGTGAGCAGCAGGGTGGCGGCGAGGTTGCTCCCCTGCCCTGTTTCCCAGGTGCGGCCCCGGCGGCCGCGGCCGGCGGTCTGGCGGCCGGCGGTCAGCCAGACGGGGCCCATCTCTCCGGCCTCGGCTCGGCGGCGGGCTTCGGCGTTGGTGGAATCGAGCTCGTCGAAGGCGACAATGGGGGGGATGGTCATGCGGTGGCCTCGAGCCAACGGCGGAACAGATCGGACAGCCGGTCGGCGGAGGTCTCGACCGAGGCCACGTCAGTGAAGACGATGACGCCGCGATCCGGCGCCGGCCATGTGGCCAGCCTGGCCGGATCTGCAAAGCTGAACCCGGTGGCGTCCTTCACCTTGGCGCCCCGGTGCAGCACGACCCGGACGCCGCCCTTGCGCTCGAGGCCAAGGGTGATGCGGTCGTCATCGCCGACGGCGAAGCTGGGCGCGTTCCACTTGATGCGCTCGGTCAGTTCTGGCCCGGCGGCGGCGATCAGGCCGCGCAGGGTGTCGACGGTGGCGAGAGTGGCCGGGTCGAGCCCGGCCCTGAAGGTATCGACAGTGGAGATCGTCTACCCCAGCGCCGCGGCGGCGGCCTTGGCCAGCGGGTCCAGCCAGATCAGCGCCAGGATGCAGAGCGGGAAGCTGAACAGGGCCCCGATGATGCCGATGGTGCGAGCCTCGATGGGCGGCTTCTCGGTCGCTCCGGGGGAGGCGTCCATCCACATCACCTTGATCAGGCGCAGGTAGTAGAAGGCGGCCACGACACTGCCGACCAGGCCGAGCACGGCGGCCCAGGCCATATAGCCATTGGCGCCGGCGTCGATGAACGGGATCCCGCCCGAGGCGCCGATGGCGGCCTTGAAGACGTAGATCTTGGCCCAGAAGCCGGCGAAGGGCGGCAGGCCGAGCGCCGACAGCGAGAAGACCGTGATGGCCAAAGCCATGCCCGGGCGTTCCTTCACCAGGCCCGCCATGTCGTCGATGGTTTCCATCGGCCGCCCGTCGCGCTGCAGGGCGCACAGGATGGCGAAGAAGCCGGTCACGTCGACCATGTAGAGGACCATGAACAGCAGCATGGCCTGGGTGCCCGCCTCGCCGCCCGCGGCCAGGCCCAGCAGGGCGTAGCCGATGTTGGCGATGGAGCTGTAGGCCCAGAGGCGTTTCAGGTTGCGCTGGACCAGGCCTGCGAAGGCGCCGACGAAGATCGAGATCATGGCCAGGGCGACGATCACCTGCCGCCACTCGTCGACGGCGCTGCCGAAGGCGTCGTTGAGCACGCGGGCCAGCAGCACCATGGCGGCCAGCTTCGGCGCCGCGGAGAAGAAGGCGACGATGGGGGTCGGGGCGCCTTCGTAGACGTCCGGCGTCCACATGTGGAACGGCGCGGCCGAGACCTTGAAGGCGATGCCGCAGATCAGGAAGACCAGACCGAACAGCACGCCAGCGCCGGCGCCGCCCGCCTTCACCGCCTCGGCGATGACCGGGAACTGGGTCGAGCCGGCGAAGCCGTAGATCAGCGAGGCGCCGTAGAGGAGCAGACCGGAGCTGAGGGCGCCGAGAACGAAGTACTTGAGGCCGGCTTCCGAGCCCTTGGCGTCGTCGCGGCGGAAGGCGGCGAGGACGTAGAGCGCCAGGCTGTGCAGTTCGATGCCCATGTAGAGGCTGATCAGGTCGCCGGCCGAGGCCATGACGCCCATGCCGAGGGCGGCCAGCAGCATCAGGACCGTCATCTCGAACTTGGCCTCGCCGCGCCGGGCCAGCCAGCGGTCGGTGAGCAGGATCGCGACGGCGGTGAAGCCGTAGATGAAGACCTTGGCGAAGGCGGAGATCGGATCGGCGATCAGGCCGCCGGCGAAGGCGGTCCCGTGCGGTCCGACCACGGCGAGGGCCGCCGCGCCGATCAGCGACAGGATGGCGACGCCGTTGAACAGGGCGGTGACCTTGCCCTGGAAGGCGCCCCAGACCAGCAGCACGCAGGCTGCGATCGCGAGAAGCACTTCCGGCCAGGCGAGAGAGAGGGAACTCATGAACATGGCGTGACCCCTACCCGCCCGTCGCGGCGCGATAGGCGCCGACCAGCGCGTCGACCGAGGCGCCGGTGTATTGGAAGATGCTGTGCGGATAGACGCCCAGGAAGAGCGTTCCGATGATCAGCGGAATGAAGATAGAGACCTCACGCCAGTCCAGATCGGTGATGTTGGCCAGCTGCGGATTGGTGATCTCGCCGAACATCACGCGCCGATACAGGGACAGGGCGTAGACGGCCGACAGGATGACGCCGGTAGAGGCCAGCAGGGCCGTCCAGGTCGAGGCCTGGTAGACGCCGGTCAGGGTCATGATCTCGCCGACGAAGCCGCTGGTGCCCGGGAGGCCAACGTTGCCCATGGTGAAGAGCAGGAAGACGGCCGCGTACCAGGGCATGCGCTGGGTGAGGCCGCCGTAGAAGGCGATCTCGCGGGTGTGCATGCGGTCATAGACGACGCCGACGCAGAGGAAGAGCGCGCCGGAGATCACCCCGTGGCTGATCATCTGGTAGATGGCGCCCTGCACCCCGACGTCGTTGCCGCTGAAGATGCCCATGGTCACGAAGCCCATGTGGGCGACCGAGCTGTAGGCGATCAGCTTCTTGATGTCGGTCTGCCGGAAGGCGACCAGCGAGGTGTAGATGATGGCGATGGCCGACAGGCCGAAGACCAGCGGGGCCCAGACCTCGGACGCCTGCGGGAACATCGGCAGGCTGAAGCGCAGGAAGCCGTAGCCGCCGAGCTTCAGCAGGATGCCGGCCAGGATGACCGAGCCGGCCGTCGGCGCCTCGACGTGGGCGTCAGGCAGCCAGGTGTGGACCGGCCACATGGGCATCTTCACCGCGAAGGAGGCGAAGAAGGCCAGCCACAGCCAGGTCTGCAGCATCGGGTCGAACTTGTACTGCATCAGCTCGGGGATCGAGCTGGTGCCCGAGATCCCGATCATGGCCAGCACCGCGGCCAGCATCAGCACCCCGCCCAGCAGGGTGTAGAGGAAGAACTTGAAGGCCGCGTAGATCCGCCGCTTGCCGCCCCAGATGCCGATGATCAGGAACATCGGCACCAGGCCGAATTCGAAGAACATATAG
>JAUMCZ010000135.1:0-11086 GCA_032122215.1 Caulobacter sp. | reverse complement strand
CAGGTCCGTCGCAAGGCGCAGAAGCACCTGGGTCTGGCGGTGGCCCAGCACCATGCCGCCGTAGAACTCCGCCGCCTGCATGGGGTCGTCGACCTTCATGCGGCCGGCCTTGTCTTCGCGGGCCAGAAAGTCGGCCAGCTGGCGGCGGGACCGCATGGGCCCGGTCTCGAACACCTCGCGGGCGAGATCCGGCATTTCGGCGGCGCTCTGGATCGACAGCCGCATCACCGAGTAGCCGCTGTTGTTGATCACCTGCAGCAGCGAACGGGCATAGGCCGCCAGGGTCTCTTCCGGATGCGCCTCGGCGCCCGGACTGCGCAGCGGCGCGGTGATCGAATCCACGCGCCGCTCGACCAGGGCCCGGACCAGTTCCGGCTTGGCGCCGTAGCGGTTGTAGATCGTCTGTTTCGACACGCCGGCCCGGCGCGCGATTTCCTCGATCGGCGCCGCCAGTCCCCGCTCGGCCAGCACCTCGGCGGCGGCGTCGAGGATGGCCTCGGTCTTCGAGGTATCGATCTGTCCGGTCAGTCTGGGCATCTTCAGTGGGCTTCCGCCGCCGCTTCGAGCGCGGCCGCTGAGGGAGGGGTCTTGACGGGTTTGGCCAGCAGGGCGAGGGCCGCCGCCATGGCGCCGGCGATGGCCAGCACCGTGAAGCCATCCCCGAACGCCAGGATCGAGGCCTGCTGGTTGAGGAAATAGCTGAAGGCCTTGCGCGCCGCCCCGCCCGGGTCGCTGACGCCGCGCTCGGCCATCAGCTGGGTCAGGCCGGCGATCATGGCCTGAGCCTCGGTCGAGGCGAGGCTGACCCTGGAGGACAGGGCGGTCATGTGGTTGGCGGTCTGGGTGGTCAGGGTGGTCGACAGATAGGCCATGGCGATGGCCCCCGCCGTGTTGCGCGCCAGGTTCATGATCCCGGACGCGTCCTTGATCATCGCCGGCGGCAGGGTCGACATGGTTAGCTGGCTGGTGGCGATCATGGCGATCATCACCCCGCAGCCGCGGAAGGCCTGCAGGCCCGCGAACTCCCAGAATCCCCACTCGCCGTTGATGTCATGCCCCAGCCACATGCCCCAGGCGACCATGGAGAACCCGATGAACATCGGGATGCGCGCATCGATGGATCGCGCCAGCCGGCCGACGAGCGGCCCGGTGAAGAACATGCAGATGCCGCTGACCAGCATGGTGGTGCCGACCTCGGCGGCCGAAAACTGTCGCACCCGGCCCAGATAGAGCGGCATCAGGAAGGTGCCGCCATAGAGGCTGACCCCCGACACCGCCGTCATCAGGATGCCGAGGGTGAAGTTGCGGTCCTTGAAGGCGCGCAACTGGATCAGCGGCTGGCGGTAGCTCAGGGTGCGCCAGACGAAGGTGACCCCGGTGATGACGCAAAGCACCGTCAGCCAGAGGATCATCCCGTCCTCGAACCAGTTATCCTTGGCCCCCTCCTCGACGACGTACTGCAGGCTCATCAGGAAGGTGGCCATGGTGGCCAGGCCGAACCAGTCGAAGCCGGTGGCGAGGCTCCTGTCCCCCTTGTCGAAGTCTGCGTAGCGGCCGACCAGGAACAGGCTGAGCAGGCCCGGCCCGACATTGACGAAGAACAGCCAGCGCCAGCTCAGCCATTCGGTCAGGTGGCCGCCGAGGATCGGCCCCACGGTCGGGGCCAGGGTGACGATCATGCCGGTGGCGACATTGGCCATGATCCGCTTGTCGGGCGGGAAGGCGGTGAAGGCGGTGGCGAACACCGCCGGCACCATAGCCCCGCCGACGAACCCCTGCAGGGCCCGGGCGACGATCATGAACTCGATCGTGTTGGAGAAGCCGGCGACGACGCTCATCACGGTGAAGCCGGCGCAGCTGGCCATGAACACCAGCCGTGTGCCCCACAGTCGGCAGAGGTAGGCCGACAGCGGGATCATCACCACTTCGGGGATCAGATAGGCGGTCTGGATCCAGCTGACCTGGTCGGCGCTGGCCCCGACCCCGGCCTGGATCTGCGGCAGGCTGGCGGCGACGATCTGGATGTCGAGGATGGCCATGAACTGGCCGATGGCCATGCCGGCGAAGCCGATCAGCAGCATGGTCCAGTTGACCTGGCCCGACGCCGTCGTCGGCGTCCGGGCGACCGTGGCGTCGGTCACGGCCGGGCCGCCGCACCATCGCCTGGCTCGGCGCTGGTCGCGACCCGCGAGGGCGCGACGCCGCTGTCAGCAAAGCTGGCCCCGGACTTCACCCGCACATCGACCTTCACCTCCAGCGACAGGCCGGGCCGCAGGGCCCCGCTGACCGGCTGGCCCTTGTCGACGACGATCCGCACCGGCACCCGCTGGGCGATCTTGGTGAAGTTGCCGACCGCGTTCTCGACCGGGATCAGGGCGAACTCGGCGCCGGTGGCCGGCGAGAAGCTGTCGATGTGGCCCTTGATGACGGTCTTGCCGAGGGCGTCGGCCTTGATCTCGACCGGCTGGCCGATACGCAGCCGCGACAGCTGGGTCTCCTTGAAGTTGGCGACCACATAGGTCTCACCCAGCGGCACCACCACCATCATCGTCTGTCCCGGCTGGACCAGCTGTCCAACGCGCACGGACCGGGCCCCGATGACGCCGCCGGCCGGCGCGCGGATCACTGTCCGCTCCAGGTCCAGCCGGGCCTGCTGCACCTGGGCCTGGGCGGCCTGCACCTGGGCCAGCTTCTGTTCGCGGGCCGAGCCCAGGCCTTGCGCGGCGCGCTGCTCGGCGACCAGGGCGGCCTGGGCGGCGGCGACCGAGGCGGCGCTCTGTTTCTCGCCGGCCCTTACCTGCTCGACCTTCTGTTCCGAGACCCAGCCCTTGGCGGCCAGGTCGCTGTAGCGCTTGGAATCAACGGCCATGCGACCGGCATCGGCCTGGGCGCTCGTCACCCCCGCCGCCTTCTGGGCGATCATCGCCTGTTCCAGAGCCGCCTTGTCGTCGACCGCGGCGACGTCGGCCTGCAGGGCTCGCACATTCGCCAGAGCCTGGTCGTAGCGGGCCTGAATGGTCGCGGGATCGATGCGGGCGATGACCTGGCCGGCCTCGACCCGCTGGTTGTCGGCGACCAGCACCTCAAGCACATAGCCGGAAACCTGCGGGCTGACCTGGACGGTGTCGGCCTGGACGAAAGCGTTGTCGGTGCCTTCAAAGCTTTGCTTGCCGTGCCACCAGACAGCGCCGCCGACGATAACGCCCACCGCGACCACACCGGCGACGATCAAGGGAACGAGCTTTTGCCTGGAAACAACTGGCATGGAGGAGCCCTGGTGACGCAAGAGATGAAAATTGGACGATGCGTAAAGCGGCGTCAGCCCTTGGCGTTACAACCGGTCGGCGGGCTCGGCAAGACTTTGTTGGACGCTGGTGTCCAGTTTTGAAGGGACCAAAAATCGCGGGCCCGCTTTTCGTCCGCCCCGACTGCCGATAGTCTTCGCATCATGGACCGGATCTCGCCTTCCACCCTGCGCCTGGTGGTCATCGCCCTTGGAGGATGCGCCGTTGTCGGCGGCTGGATGGGCCTCAGCGACAGCCTGCGCCGCTCAGCGCCGGCCTGGGACCAGAGCGCTCCCCGGCCCGCCGCCACGTCTGGCCCGCCTGAAGCCATCGCCTTCGACCCCAGGGCCGTCGAGAAGGCCCCGCCGACCCAGGCGCCGCCGCCCGTGAAGGCGGAGACCAAGATCGCGATCGTCCCCGAGACGGCCGATCCGGCGCTCTCCGAAGCGCCCGCAGCAACGCCTGCGGCGAAGACCCCGGCCGGAACGCCGAAGGCGGCCCCGAAGGCCGCACCCAAGGCCGACCCCATCGCTGACGTCATCCAGAACACCACCGCCCCGCCGCCCAAGGCCGAGCCACCGCCGGAAGTGCCGTTCTAGAGCGCGCTCCGATGCGTACGGACCGGCAATCGGACCAAACGCGCGACGAGAAAGAAGCTGGAATGAAAAAGGGCGCCGCCCTTTCGGACAGCGCCCCGTATTTCGATCAATGACGCCAGCGCTTACGCCGCCGACTTCACCCCGGCTTCAGCCAGCCATTCGATGATCTTCTGCTTGGGCATGGCGCCGACCTTCATCGAGGTCATCTGCCCGTCCTTGAACAGCATCATCGTCGGGATGCCGCGCACGCCGTAGCGCGAAGGCGTCGTCGGGCTTTCCTCGATGTTGACCTTGGCGACGATCACATGGTCGGCCAGCTCTTCCGAGATCTGGTCGAGGGCCGGGGCGATCTGCTTGCACGGCCCGCACCACTCCGCCCAGAAGTCCACCAGGACCGGACCCGAAGCCTGCAGCACGTCCTTCTCGAAGGACTCGTCGGTGACCTTGACGGTGCTCATCGAAAATCTCCTCTGGGCCTGTCAGGCCGCCAGTTCAATTGTCCGGCGCAGGGGCGTCGAACGTCAGGTCCAGCATGTAAGCGCTCCGGGCCCGGGGTCAACTCGTACCTGGCAGGTCAGCCAGCGCCTCGGCCATCATCTTTTCTGGAACGGGCATCAGCTTGGGGCCGTCGGTCCAGACCAGGGCCGCCCGCACTTCCCGGCCCGGAAACACCTCGCCGAGCACGGCCGCATAGATGGCCAGCTGCGCCACATAGGACCGATCGGCCGCTGAAATGTCGGCCGGCGCCGGCCGGTTGGTCTTGTAGTCGATGACGGTCACGCGGCGCGGCGTCACCACCAGCCGGTCGACCCGGCCGGAGATCGCCAGCCCGTCCGGCAGCGCCTTGGCCGTTCCGGCCAGCGCCACCTCGGCCCGCGATCCAGGCCCGAACACCTCGGCAAAGTCCGGATGCTCCAGCACCCCCATCGCCGCCTGGATCATCTCCGCCCGCTGCACGTCGGTGAGGTCCGGCTCGCGAGCCAGCAGGCGTTCCGCCGTCTCCCGCCGCTCGGCCTCCGCCACGTCCGGCAACAGTTGCAGCAGCCGGTGAATGACATCACCCCGCCGGAACCGGTCGACCCCGCCCTGCCGGCTCAGCGGCGAAGGGGCGGGGATGCGGCTGCGGCTGGCCGCCTGCGAAGGCGAAGCCCAGGCCGTGGCCGGCGGTTCGGGCGCGGCCTGCTCGGTCAGCCAGGCCTCTGGCGGCGGGATGGGCGCTGGTCCCGGCGCGGCCTCGCCCGTGAAGGGCGCGGGGTCGTCGCCGAACCGCTGGAAGGTGAAGCCGTCGGGCAGGGTCGCCGTCTTCACCCGGCCGACGACGTCCGCATGCCCGAAGGCCGTGGCCATCGCCCCGTACCAGCCTTCGGGGAGGGTCCCCTCCTTCATCCGCGCGGGCGCCCGGCCGCAGAGCACCAGCCGGTCACGGGCCCGCGTCAGGCCGACATAGAGCAGCCGCCAGCTCTCGCCCTCATCCTTGTCCTTGCGCCGTTGCCGCGCCGCCGCGCTGGCCTGGCAATCCTCGCCCTGGCGCGGCGCCCACAGGAAACCGCCGCCCTCCTCTAGGGGTCCGGTCTCCAGCAGGGCCGAGCCCCGCGCCCCGGTCTTCACGGTCGTCTCCGGCAGGAAGACGATCGGCGCCTCCAGTCCCTTGGCGCCGTGGGCGGTCATCACCCGCACCTCACCGCCGCCGGCCTCCATCTCGCGCTTGACCGAAATCTCCAGCCCCTCGAAGGCCGCCGCCAGCCGCTCGAGGTCTAGCACCCCGCGCTGTTCGGCCTCCAGGGTGCGGGCCAGGAACTCGTCCATGACATCGGCGGCCTCGGAGCCCAGCCGCTCCAGCATCCGCGCCCGTCCAGACCGACCCTCGGCGTCCTTCAGGCTCAGCATCCGGCTGTAGAACTCGAACGGCGGCCGCCCCTTCGCCATCTCCAGGGCCTGTCGCAGCCAGTCCCGCGCCGGAAGGCCGCCGGCCTGCACTGCCGTCCACAGCGACGCCTTCCCCCGTGGCTTGCCGACCGCATAGAGATCGTCGTCGCTCACGCCGCACAGCGGGCTCTTGAGCAGCGCCGCCAGGTTCAGGTCGTCGTTCGGAAACTGGACGAAGCGGGCCAGGGCCAGCAGGTCGTCGAAGGCGATGTGGGCCGACAGCACCAGCCGGTCGGCGCCCGCCACCGGCACGCCGGCCTTGCGCAGTTCGCGAATGATGTCCTCGAACAGGGCCTTGCGCCGCCGCACCAGGATGATGATGTCGCCATAGGTGGCCGCCCTGGCGGTCCCGTCCCTGGCGAAGACCGTGTCGCCGCGCTCGACCAGGGCGCGGATCTCGCCGGCGATCCGCCGGGCCAGGCGGCGGTTGGCGCTGCCTTCGCTCTCGACGTCCAGCGGCGCGTCCCAGGCCCCGCGCTCTTGCGCCGGCTCTTCCATCTCCAGCGGCCACAGGTCGACACAGCCCGGCTGCGCTTCGCGCGACGCCGTGTGGACCAGTGTCTCCATCCCCATCGGCGCCCGCACGCCGATCTGGGTGCGCGGATCGGAAAACAGGCTGTCGACGAAGGTCAGCACCGTCTGCACGGAGCGGTAGGAGGTGGTCAGCGGCGCCGGCTCGGCCCGTCGCCCGGCGTCGCGGATCAGCTTGATGTAGCGCTGCGTCTCGCTGAGCAGCCGGTCAGGATCGGCCCCCTGGAAGCTGTAGATCGACTGCTTCTCGTCGCCGACGATGAACAGGGTCCGGTCCGGACTGCCCGCCGGGCGCACCCGCCCGGCCCCGGCGAAGAATTCATCGGTCAGGCTTTCGGCGATGGCCCACTGTTCGGGCGCGGTGTCCTGCGCCTCGTCGATCAGAATGTGCTCCAGTCCGCCGTCCAGCTTGTAGAGCACCCAGGGCGCGCCCGGCGAGGCGGCCACGAGGTCGCGGGCCTTGGCGATCAGGTCGGCGAAGTCCAGCACCCCGCGCTCGGCCTTGGCCAGGGCGTAGGCCTCGGCATAGCGCTCGGCCAGGCACAGCACCGCCAGCGTGTCCTCGGCGATCAGGGCGCCGCGCATCCGGTCCCGCGCCACCGCCAGGCGGTCCTGTTCGGCCAGCAGGAATTCCCGCAGGTCCTCGCGGCTCTTCAGCCCCGAGGTCTTGGCGACCCAGGTGGCCGGCGTGCCCGCGCCCTTTTCGGTGAACAGGCAGGCCAGCATGCCCGGCAGGCTCTGCTCCTGCACCGCCGCCAGCATCTTCACGGCGTTGGCCGCGTCCGTCTTGCCGCCCTGACCGAGAACGCCCGCCGCCGCCTTCCACAGGGCGGCCTGGGTCCGGGCGATGGTTTCGGCCTCGATCCCGGACACCGCGGCCGGACCGTCCGGAAAGCCGCAACGCTCCCAGACGTCGGCCTCGGCGCCGGCATAGCCGCCAACGGCGCCCAGATAGTCGGCGATTGCCCCGCGCTTTTCCTCGAAGGTCCTGAACAGCCCCTCGAAGCTCACATAGTCGAGGGCGATGGCCAGGCGCGCATAGGCCTCCGAAACCGCCACGTCCTCGCCGCCGGCCAGCCCCGCCAGCCGGGCGCGGGCGTCGCGCACCACCAGGGCGGCCGCCGCATCGTCCATCACCGTGAAGCCAGGCGACACGGCCGCCTCCAGCGGGAAGCGCCGCAGCAGTTGTTCGCAGAAGGCGTGGATGGTCTGGATCTTCAGGCCGCCCGGCGTTTCCAGCGCCCGGGCGAACAGCCGCCGCGCCTCTGGCAGTTCCTGGCTGTTGTCGGGTCCCAGCAAGCGCGCCATGGCCTCGGACAGCTTTGCGTCCGGCGTCACCGCCCAGCCGCCGAGCAGATCGAACAGGCGCGCCTGCATCTCGGCGGCGGCGGCCTTGGTGTAGGTCACGCAAAGGATGGCCGAAGGGGGCGCCCCGGCCAGAAGCAGCCGCGCCACCCGGTCGATCAGGGTCTTGGTCTTGCCCGACCCCGCATTGGCGGTGACGAAGGCGTTCAGGGTCGGGTCGGCGGCCAGCGCCTGGGCCGGGTCGATGACGAGGCTCATTCGCCATCCCCCTCTTCTGCGCCGGTCGACCATTCGAACACCCGGGCCAGGTGGTCGTAGTCGCCGGCGAAGGTCTTCACGAACTGCGGCGCCGTGCGGCTGGGATAGCCCCGCTTGGGGTCCTGGTAGGCGGCCAGCAGGTTCATCGCGCCCTCGAACGCCGCCATGCCCGCCTGCTCGCTGTCGTCGCCGGCGTATTTTCGGGTCTCCTCGAGCCCCGGCGGATCGCGGCCGGTGATCTTCACATAGGTGAGGTCGCCCCAGGTCCCCTTGAGACCCGGGTTTTCCTTGGTGAAGCCCCCATACTCCAGGATCGCTGCGGTCAGGGTCAGTTGCGGGGAAAACCCGGTGTCGATCTGCTTGGGGCTGGGCGAGGAGCCGGTCTTGTAGTCGAGGATGTGGCCGACCCCGTCGCGGGTGATCTCGATGCGGTCCGACTTGGCGGTCAGCACATGCGGAACGCCGCCCGCATGGAACTCCATCTCGCCGGTGACCTCGACATGCACCGTCCGCCCGTCGGCCCGCCGCCGCCGCTCGAAATCGGCCACCCACCGCGCCGTCTCCCGGGCCAGCACCCGCTCGCGCGCCAGCGCCGCCGCCGTCAGTCCGGCGTCCTTCAGTTCGTCCAGATACCGCGTCTCGAAGAACCCCTCCGGATCCGCCAGCGGCCAGGCCCGCGACAGGGCCTCGAAGGCCGAGTGGATAGCCGTGCCCCGCGCCATGGACTCGACCAGCTGGTCCGGCCGCTCGAGCGGGTAGAGCTTGAGGATATCCCGCGCCCAGAAGGCGTAGGGGTCGCGGGTCAGGGTCTCGACACGGGTGACCGACAGCTTGGTCGGCCGGTCGGCGACGGGCGGGATCGGGACCGGCCGCTTTATCGGCGTGTAGCCGACCCCGGCGTCCAGGGATTTGGCCCAGGCATTCAGTTCAGGCCGCGCCGGCAAGGCCCGGCCTGCCCCCCGCGCCAGGGTCTTCAGCCGCCACAGCCAGCGGCTCTCGGTCGCCGGCGCCCCCTCGCGCCGGGCGCTGTTGACGAGCACCACCTCGGGCGCACAGGCGGCCTGGGCGAAATCGTGCGCCGACAGCCCGACCCGCCGCTCGGGGCTGGGCAGGCCCAGGGTGCGGCGCATGGTTCGCGACAGGAAGGGATCGATCGGCGCCCCGCGCGGCCAGACCCCCTCCTCCAGCCCGGCCAGCACCAGCCGGTCGGCCCGGGTCATCCGCGATTCCAGCGTGCCCATGATGGCCAGCCGCGCATGCGCCGCCTCGCCGCCACGCACCGTTTCGTCGGAAATCATCCGCTGCATCAGGCTGACGAACCCTTGCCGCGTAACGCGCGGCAACAGCGACCCTTGCGCGATCAACCCGCTCAGCAGCCGCGCCAGACATTCACCCTCCGGCCCGGCCCACAACAGGTCGGCGCCGGCGCAGACCGCTTCAAGAGCAGCCGCCAGCCCTGCCGCCGCCTCGCCGACATCCGCCGTACCGCTCTCGAACGGCGCGCCGGCCAGATCGGCCGCCGCGTCGAGATCGACCGACAGGGCCGCAGCCTTCTCAAGCCCCGCACGCTCACCCGGGCGATCTTCCGCCCAATCCTTGAGCCTGGCGGCCAGCGCCTCCGGTGTCCGCGGCCGGGGACCCCGCAATCCCCGGTGCTCCAGAACCTGGGTTTCGGTCGCCAGCACATCCGCCTCGCGCCCCAGCCGGGTCAGCGGGCTCTTCAGGATCTGCAGCCGCGCCACCGGACTGGCCGGGTCGAGCACCAGTTCGGCCATGGCCACCGCAAGGGCGCCGACGGGCTTTAGGGTCAGCGGAACCCCGGCCGAGCTGTCGGCCGCCACGCCCCAGCGGGCCAGCTTGGCCGACACCCGCCGGGCCAGCGACAGGTCGGGGGTGATCAGGGCGCAGGTCTTGCCGGGCGTCTCGAGGGTCTCGCGTAGCAGGAGAGCGCAGACCTCCGCCGTCTCCTCCTCGCCACCGCCGGTCACGGTCGCCAGGCCCTTCAGCCCCTCCTCGAAGGGATCGACCCCGTCTTCCGCCTCATCGCGCAGGGCGGCGATGACCGCCAGCCAGTCGGCGGTCGCCTCCGCCGGTCGCAGGGCCTCGTTGATCACCCGCCGCCGCCAGCGACCGCGCCGGTCGGTGTCCGGCCGCCAGGTGCGCACCGCCCCACGCGGCACATCGGCCAGGCTCAGCAGGGTCTTCATGGCGCCCTGGGGGTGCTGGTCGTCGACCTCCGCCCAGGCGCTGTCGGCCAGATCCTCGTCCAGCCCGGGCAGGATCACCGCCCCGCGCGGCAAATTGGCAATCACCTTCAGAAGGCGCGCCGTCGCCGGCTGCGCCCCGGTCGAGCCGGCGGCGATCACCGGTCCCTGCGGCGGGTTGTCGGTCCAGCTCTGCGCCAGATGGTCGAGCAGCTTCACCCGCCGGTCGGCGACGTCCATCAGGCCCAGCTCTTCAAGTCGTCGGGGCCACTCCCGGATCGTCAGGTTCAGCACCCCGGCGGAAATCTGCCAATGCAGGGCCAGGTCCTGGTCGACCAGATCTCCGATCCGGTCCGCCACCGGCGCCTCCTCGATCGCGGCGGCGTCGAGGAAGGCGGCGAGCGCGTCGGCCAGTTCGAGCGCATGACTCGCCCCCAGTCCGGCCGGCGAGGCGGCGTTGACCAGCCTGGCCAGTTCGAACCGGCGGCGCATCGGATCGATCGCCGGGGCCAGGTCCAGCCCCGCATCCCCCGGCTCGAACGGCGGTTCGCCCTCGTCCAGATCGCCCAGCGCCCGGATCTGCGGCAACAGCACGGCCCGCCCGCCAGAGGCTTTCAGGAAGGATTCCGTCAGCGCCCGCACCGCCCGCCGCGTCGGCACCAGCAGCAGGGCGCCCGGCACATCCTCCGGCCCGGGCAGGGCGTCGACCAGTCCGGCGGCCAGGTCGTCCAGGAACGGCCGGTGAGCGGGAATGGAGAACCAGTTGGCGGGTGAGTCGGACATGTTCGCTGGCACTATGGCACGCGACTGACGTGACAGCATCGCTCTCCCCCACTTGGTGGGGGAACCAACCTTTGGCGAGCGCTGCAAGCGAGCCAAACCGAGCAACCATGTTCAGGCGGCTTGGGTCTTGGTCCAAGGCTGACCGCGTTGAAGGACGAGGTTTGCGGCTTCGATCAGCTTTCGCATGACAGCCACG
>JAUMCZ010000134.1:0-1954 GCA_032122215.1 Caulobacter sp. | reverse complement strand
TCGTCGGCCAGGAGCACCTGCTCGGCCCCGGCGGTCCGATCCGCCGCATGGTCGAGGGTGGCCGCCTCGCCTCGATGATCCTCTGGGGGCCGCCCGGCACCGGCAAGACCACCATCGCCCGCCTGCTTGCCAAGGCTTCCGGCTATGAGTACCAGCAGCTGTCGGCGGTCTTCTCCGGCGTCGCCGACCTCAAGAAGGCCTTCGAGCAGGCCCGCATGCGCCGCAGCGCCGGCCAGTCGACCCTGCTGTTCGTCGACGAGATCCACCGATTCAACCGCGCCCAGCAGGACGGCTTCCTGCCCTTCGTCGAGGAGGGCGTCGTCACCCTGGTCGGCGCCACCACCGAGAACCCCAGCTTCGAGCTCAACGGCGCCTTGCTCTCCCGCAGCCAGGTCTTCGTCCTGCGCCGCCTGGACGACGACGCCCAGCGCAATCTGCTGACCAAGGCCGAAGCCGTCGAGGGCCGCAGCCTGCCTGTCGACGACAATGCCCGTGAAGCCCTGATCGCCATGGCCGACGGCGACGGCCGCTACCTGCTGACCCTGGCCGACACCCTGCTCGGCCTCGATTTTCCCCAGCCCCTCGATATCGCCGGCCTAAGCCAGGTGTTGCAGAAGCGCAGCCCCGCCTACGACAAGGACCGCGAGGGTCACTACAACCTCATCTCCGCCCTGCATAAGTCGGTGCGCGGCTCCGACCCCGACGCCGCCCTCTACTGGCTGGCCCGCATGCTGGAGGGTGGTGAGAACCCGCTGTTCCTGGCCCGCCGCATCGTCCGCATGGCGTCGGAAGACATCGGCGAGGCCGACCCGCTGGCCCTGGTCATCGCCAACGCCGCCAAGGACACCTACGACTTCCTCGGCAGCCCGGAAGGCGACCTGGCCCTGGCCCAGGCCGTCGTCCACCTCGCCGCCGCGCCCAAGTCCAACGCCGTCTACAAGGCCTTCGGCGAGGCGCGCAAAGCGGCGAAAGAGACCGGCTCCCTGATGCCCCCGGCCCATATCCTCAACGCCCCGACCCGGCTGATGAAGGACATCGGCTACGGCAAGGGCTACGCCTACGACCCCGACACCGAGCGCGGCTTCTCGGGCCAGAACTACTTCCCGGACGGCATGGACCGCCGCCAGTTCTACCGCCCGAAAGGCGAGGGCGCGGAAGCGCGGATCAAGGAGCGCCTCGACCGCTGGGCGGCGATGCGGGAGGAGGGCGAGTGAGCGGTCCTCTCACCGAGGACGACATCGCCTTCGTCAAATCCCTCGTCATCCACGAGGACGCCGCCATCATCGCCCTGAACAAGCCCTCGGGCCTGTCCAGCCAGGGTGGCCGCATCCAGGCCCACACCCTCGACGACCTCCTGGCCGCCTTCGCGAAATCCAGCGGTAACCGCCCGCGCCTGGTCCACCGCCTCGACCGCGACACCAGCGGCGTCATCCTCACCGCCCGCACCAAGCCGGCCGCCGGCTTCCTCGGCAAGGCGATGATGGCCCGCCGCTTCCGCAAGACCTATCTCGCCATCGTCACCCCCGGCGCGCCGGAGCCGACGGGTGGCACGATCGAACACGCCCTGCGCCGCGAGGAGATCGGCCGCGAAAGCTACATGCGGATCGCCAAAGCCGACGAGGCCGGCGCCGAGATTGCGCTGACCCGCTACCGCACCCTGGCGAAGACCGACGGCGCCGCGCTCGTCGAGTGCAGCCCCCAGACCGGCCGCATGCACCAGCTCCGCGTCCACCTGGCCAGCATCGGCCGGCCGATCGCCGGGGACGTTCGCTACGGCGGGGCGCTGACGGTGAATGGCATGGCGGTTCCCCGGCTGATGCTGCACGCTGTGCGGCTCAGCTTCCCGCACCCGGAAGGCGGGACTACGACCATTGAGGCGCCAATGCCGGAGGATATGCGTGAGCTGGCGCAGGCCCTGGCGCTCAATCCCTGACCGGCGGTCCCGCCTCCTGGT
>JAUMCZ010000133.1:0-8092 GCA_032122215.1 Caulobacter sp. | reverse complement strand
TCAGTCGGCTGCTTTCAGCTCGGTCAGAGCCCATTTGTCGCCCTGCTTCTGAAAGCTCAACGCCACCCGCGCACCGGGCGCCTCCGGGGCGCCGGCCATGACATCCGCATAGCTGCGGAAGGTCGTACGGCCGGCCGCCAGGCCCGCCTCGGGAACGGCCTGATGGTCGATGGTGGCGCTTTCCAGGGTGACCGAAGAGATCGACCCCGTGGTGGCGAACACCGGCCCGCTCAGCGGCGGCAGGGTCTCGACCTTGTTGATCTTGTCCGGACCCGGCCCGCAGGCCGCAGCCAGCAGACACAGAGCAACGACAGCGGCGAGCCTCATCGGCGATCCTTCCTTGTACGGAGTGGCCCGTAGCACGACCTTATGACAGTTCAACCAATTGCCTTCCCGCCGGGCGCGCCATGGCCTACAAGCCCCGCCTGAATTGGACTTTACCCGTTGGAGAGTGATCGTGGCGCGGCTGTTCGACGCCTTTGTAATGGTCGACTGGAGCGCGTCTTCCACGCCGAAGACGGGCCGCGATTCCATCTGGATCGGGGTCAACAAGCGTGACGCCCGCTTCCGCCCCACCTTCGAAGCCCACAACCCGGCCACCCGGGCCGCCGCCATGGCGACCCTGCGCGAGGTGATCGGCGACCTGCGCCGGCGCGGCGAGCGGGTGCTGGTCGGCTTTGACTTCCCGCTCGGCTATCCGCGCGGGACGGCTGCGAAGCTGGGCCTGAAGGACGCCGACTGGTCCGGCATGTGGAAGTTCCTGGCCGACAACGTCGTCGACAAGCCCACCAACGTGAACAACCGCTTCGCCGTCGCCAACAAGGCCAACCGGCTGATGACCGACTCCGCCAAGCCCTTCTGGGGCTGCCCGGCGAAGGACGCCCAGACCTGGCTGCAATCGACCAAGCCCGAGCACACCGCCGACCTGCCGCCCGTCCTGCGCGCCGCGGAACTGGCCACCCAGGGCAAGGGCAAGGCCGGCGCCAAGAGCGTCTGGCAGATCTTCGGCAACGGTACGGTCGGCAGCCAGGCCATCGTCGGCATCCCGGCCGTGCGGGCGCTCAAGGCTGAACTGGGCGACAAGGCCAGGGCCTGGCCGTTCGAGACCGGCTGGAAAACCCTCAAGGACGCCGACGTCGCCGACATCGAGGTCCTGTTCACCGAGATCTATCCGGCCCTCGGCGATGTCCGTCCGGAAGCCGGCGAAATCCTCGACCGGGCCCAGGTCCGCGCCCTGTGCGAACACTTCCTGCGCCTCGACGAGGCTGGCAAGCTGGGCGAGGCCTTCGGCCCGGCCAAGAGCGTCGACGAGGCCGAGATCGCGGTGATCGAGACCGAAGAAGGCTGGATCCTGGGGGCCTGACAGCCCCCTTGACGGGCCCGCCGCAGGGTCCACCCTGCCCTTGCTCTGGGGAGGGCGACCATGGCCAACGGCGACCGGCACATTTCCATCGACGCGGTGCGCGGCTTCGCGGTGCTGGGCATCCTGCTGATGAACATCGTCGGCATGGGCCTGCCGACCTTCGCCTACATCAACCCGACCTACTTCGGCGGCCATGAAGGCGCGAACATGTGGGCCTGGGCGATCAACTATGTCGTCGCCGATGGCAAGATGCGCGCCCTGTTCACCATGCTGTTCGGGGCCAGCATGATCCTCATCGCCGACCGCGCCGAAGGCCAGCGGCCCGGGCCGGCCGGCATCCATTATCGCCGCGTGGCCTGGCTGTTCGTCTTCGGCATGCTGCACGCCTACCTGCTGTTTTTCGGCGACATCCTGGTCTGTTACGCCCTGGCCGGAGCGGTCGTCTTCCTGTTCCGCAAATGGTCGCCGAAGGTGCTGATCGCCGTCGGCGCGCTCGTGCTCGGCGTCCTGGTCGTCAAGGGGCTGCTGGAGGCCGATCACCTCGAAAAGCTCCGGGCCGCCGCCCTCGCCCCCGACGCCAGCGAGGCCGCAAAGAAGGTCTGGGCCCAGGAGGGCTTCATCCTCAATCCGCCGGCCAGCCTGGGCGAGGCCGAACTCAAGGCCTACCGTGCCGGCTTCGTCGAGGCGGTGCAGGCGCGCGCCATTCCCGCCGCCCTCCTGCAGACGGTCGTTCTCTTCGGAGAGACGCTGTGGGAGGCCGTCGCCCAGATGATGATCGGCATCGGCCTCTACCGCCTGGGCTTCTTCACCCTCGGCTGGAAAACCCGCAGCTATGGGATGGTCATGGCCATCGGCTGGGGTATCGGCCTGCCGGTGATGATCTGGCTGGCCTCGCGGGTCGTTCAGTCCGGCTTCGAGCCCTTCGTGACCTCCCGCTCCTCCTACTGGAGTTCGATTCCCCGCCCCTTCATCGCCCTGGCCCACGCCAGCGCCATCCTGCTGCTGGTGCGGGCCGGCGCTGTCCCCTGGTTGATGGACCGTCTGGCGGCGGCCGGCCGCATGGCGCTCAGCAACTATCTCGGGACCTCGATCATCACCGCCTTCATCTTCTGCGGCTTCGGCTTCGGGCTCTACGGCGACCTGGAGCGCTATGAGCTTTACGGCGTTGTCGCCGGCATCTGGCTGGCCATCCTGCTGTGGAGCAAGCCGTGGCTGGCCAGCTTCCAGTACGGTCCATTCGAGTGGGTCTGGCGCTCTCTGGTGCGCTGGAAGCCCCAGCCCTTCATCAGACGCAAGAGCGCCCTTCCCGCCTGAGGCGCGAAAGGCCTTCAAATCGTCGCAGGCCCGCGATACCAAGCGGCAGATGGGGATGTTCAAATCTGCGCTGATCGCCACGGCCGTGTTGGCCGCGCCGACCCTGGCCCTTGGCCAGGCGCCGGTGCTCGACCACGCGGCGCAGGTTGATCGCCTGTTCGGTGGCTACGCCGGCCTGGAATCGCCCGGTTGCGCGGTTTCCGCCGTCCAGGACGGCAAGGTGCTGGTCGAACGCGCCTACGGCTCCGCCGACCTCGAGCACGATGTGCCGATCACCGTCGCCACCCCTTTCGAAGCCGGCTCGGTGTCCAAGCAGTTCACGGCCGCCGCCATCCTGCTGCTGGTCAAGGACGGCAAGGTCAAGCTGACCGACGATGTCCGCAAATACCTGCCGGAGCTGCCCGACTACGGCCGCCCGATCACCATCGACCAGTTGCTCAGCCACACCAGCGGCCTGCGCGACTGGGGCGATCTCGCCTTCTGGCAGGGCTGGCCGCGCACCACCCGGGCCTTCACCCAGGATGATGTCTTCGACCTGATCCGCCGCCAGCGCGGCCTCAACTACCTGCCGGGCGCCGAGTACGCCTACACCAACAGCGGCTACAACCTGCTGACCGAGGTCGTGCGCAAGGCCTCGGGCCAGTCGCTGGCCGACTTCACGGCGGCTCGCATCTTCAAGCCGCTTGGCATGGGCAAGACCAGCTGGCGCAATGACTTCCGGCGCATCGTGAAAGGCCGGGCGATCGCCTACGCCCGCGGTCCCGACGGCTGGCAGCAGCAGATGCCCTTCGAGGAAGGCTACGGAAACGGCGGCCTGATCACCACGGTCGCCGACCTCCAGACCTGGAATGCGGCGCTAGCTTCCCAGAAACTGGGTGACTTCCTGACCGTCGAGATGCGCCGCCGCGCCGTGCTCAATGACGGCACGCGGATCACCTACGCCCGTGGACTGGTGGTCCAGACCTGGTCCGGCCAGGAAGAGATCAGCCACGCCGGCGCGACCGGCGCCTACCGGGCCTGGCTGGCCTACTACCCGCGCCAGCGCCTCAGCGTGGCGGTGCTGTGCAACGCGTCCGACGCCAACCCCACGGTGCTTGGTCGCGGCGTGGCGCTGACCGTCCTGCCCCCTGCCCCTCCTGAGCCGCCCGGTCAGTTGCTGGCGCCTGCTGCCGGCCGCGCTGGTCTATATGTCAATGAGCGGACGGGTCGCACCCTGCTGCTGGTCGCCGACGCCAATGTCGCTCAGGGCATCCGCGTGGCCGGCGGCGGCCCGCTGTGGCCCCTCACCAACAACAGCGCTCGGTTCGGGGCCGATGAGCTGATCTTCGGCAAGGACGTGCTGACCCAGAAGACCTTCGAAGGCGACCGCTACCTCTATCGCCGAGCCTTGCTGTGGGCGCCGGCCCAGGCGCAGTTGACGCCTTTTGTCGGCCGCTATCGCAGCGACGAGATCGGCGTGACCTACAGGGTCACCCGGGGCGCGAGCGGGCTCGTCCTCAAGCTTGAGGAACGGCCCACCGTGGTCGTGCCGATGAATCCCGTCTACCGCGACGCCTTCGACCTGCGCGGCAACCTCGCCCGCTTCCGCCGTGACGAGAAGGGCCGGGTCGTGACCCTCAGCCTCGGCAGCGGCCGCGTGCGCGACCTCCGCCTGAGGAAGATCGGCTAGCTCGCGGCCCGCAGGTCCTCAGACCGCAGCGCCCGCAGCTTCTCGGCCACCAGGAACGACAGCTCCAGCGCCTGTTCGCCGTTGAGGCGCGGGTCGCAGTGGGTGTGGTAGCGGTCGGCGAGGTCGCCTTCCGACACCGCCCGCGCGCCACCCGTGCATTCGGTGACGTTCTGGCCGGTCATCTCCAGATGGACGCCGCCCGGGTGGACGCCTTCCGAGCCGGCGATTTCGACGAAGGCCTTCACCTCGGCCAGGATGCGGTCGAAGGGCCGGGTCTTGTAGCCGTTGCCGGCCTTCAGCGTGTTGCCGTGCATCGGGTCGGTAGACCAGACCACGCTGCGGCCGGACTTCTTGGTCGCCTCCATCAGACGCGGCAGACGGTCAGCGATCTTGTCCGCCCCGAAGCGGCCGATCAGCGTCAGACGGCCCGGCTCATTGGCCGGGTTCAGCACGTCGATGAGGCGCAGCAGGTCGTCACCCTCAAGCGTCGGACCGACCTTCACGCCGATAGGGTTCTTCACCCCCTTCATGAAGTGAACGTGGGCCCCGTCCAGCTGGCGGGTGCGCTCGCCGATCCACAGCATGTGGGCGCTGGTGTCGTACCAGTCGCCGCTGGTGCTATCGACGCGGGTCATCGCCTCTTCGTAGCCGAGGAGCAGGGCTTCGTGGCTGGTGAAGAACTCGACGCGGTGCATTTCCGGATGGGTGTCCGGGGTGACGCCGATGGCGGCCATGAAGGTCAGGCTCTCGCTGATCTTCTCGGCCAGTTCCTTGTAGCGGGCGCCCTGCGGGCTGTCGGCGACGAATCCCAGCGTCCAGCGGTGGATGTTGTACAGGTCGGCGTAACCGCCGCCGGCGAAGGCCCGCAGCAGGTTCAACGTGGAGGACGACTGGCCGTAGGCCTTCAGCAGGCGCTCGGGGTCCGGCGCTCGGCCCTCGGCCACGAACTCCATGCCGTTGATGTTGTCGCCGCGGTAGGACGGCAGGGTGACGCCGTCGATGGTCTCGATGGGCTCCGAGCGCGGCTTGGCGAACTGGCCGGCGATGCGGCCCACCTTCACCACCGGCTTGCCGCCGGCGAAGGTCAGCACCACCGCCATCTGCAGGATCAGGCGGAAGGTGTCGCGGATGTTGTCGGCGCTGAACTCCTTGAAGCTCTCGGCGCAGTCGCCGCCCTGCAGCAGGAAGGCCTTGCCGTCGGCGACGTTACCCAGCAGCGACTTCAGACGACGGGCCTCGCCGGCAAACACGAGCGGCGGCATCCGGCGAAGTTCGTCCTCGACCCGCGTCACGGCGCCCGCGTCCGGATAGTCGGACGGGATGTGCTTGGCGGGTTTGGCTCTCCAGGATTGCGGGGTCCAACGCTCGGTCATCAGTCTGCTCAATGTCTAAAAGGATCGCGGCTCATACAGGATGAGGACGATACAGGCAAAATAATGCGCGTGGGTGGCGACAAATCCACGCGCAGCGGAAAAATAATCCCCGGGCTTAGGCGCCGGCGCCCATGTTCGGCGGGATGTACTTGTCCTTCATGGTCACCAGTTCCTCGGCCGCGGTCGGGTGGACCGCGCAGGTCGAGTCCCACTGCTGCTTGGTGACGCCCATCTTCACCGCGATCGCGGCCAGCTGGATCATCTCGCCGCTCTCGGGGCCGACGATGTGGACACCGACCACCTTCTGATCCTTGGGATTGACCAGCACCTTCATCAGCATCTGCTCTTCGCCGTGGTAGAAGGTGGTCTTCATGGCCCGGAAGACGGCGCGATAGACATCGACCTCGCCGAATGCCTGGCGCGCCTCGAACTCGGTCATGCCGACCGTGCCGATGGGCGGCTGGCTGAAGACGGCGGTGGCGACCATCTCATGGTCGAACGTCGTCGGGTTGTCGCGGAACTGGGTCTCGGCGAAGGCCGCGCCCTCGCGGATGGCCACCGGCGTCAGATTGATCCGGTCGGTCACGTCGCCGACGGCGAAGATGTTGTCGACGCTGGTCTTCGACCATTCGTCAACGATAATCGCCCCGCTCTCCTTGGTCTTCACGCCCGCCGCCTCAAGGCCAAGGCCCTTCACATGCGGCTCGCGCCCCGTCGCGAACATCACCTGCTCGGTGGTCAGCTTCAGGTCGTTGGTCAGGCAGCTCAGCAGGCCATCCGCCGTCTTTTCAATGCTGGTGTGCTGGGTGCCCAGCACCACGCGGATACCGCGCCGCTCCATCTCCCGAGTCAGGTGGATGCGGACGTCGTCGTCGAAGCCGCGCAGGACATTAGGTCCGCGATAAAGCAGCGTCGTCTCGACCCCGAGCCCGGCGAAGATGCCAGCAAACTCCACGGCGATGTAGCCGCCGCCGACGACCATGATCGACTTGGGCAAGGTCTCCAGATGGAAGGCCTCGTCGGAGGTGATGGCGTGCTCGATGCCCGGCACGTCTTTAGGCACGGTGGGCCGGCCGCCGGTGGCGATGAGGATCTTGTTGGCGGTCACCGTCATGTCCTTGCCGACGATCTCGACAGTGTGGGCGTCCTTCAGCACGGCGCGGGCGTGAACCAGCTCGGCCCCCGCCTTGCCGAGGTTGGCGACGTAGATGCCCGACAGCCGGGCGATCTCGACATCCTTGGCCTCGATGAAGCGCTTCCAGTCGAAGGTCGCCTCGGGGATGGTCCAGCCGAAGCCCTGCGCCACCTTGAGCTGGTTCGACACCTCACTGGCGTAGACCATGAACTTCTTGGGCACGCAGCCGCGGATCACGCAGGTGCCGCCGACCCGGCTCTCCTCGGCCACCGCCACGCGTGCGCCGCTCATCGCGGTCAGCCGCGCGGCCCGCACACCGCCGCTGCCGGCGCCAATGACGAAGAGGTCGTAGTCGTACTTGGCCATGGCGGCGGAAGTCTCCGGAAGAATGCGTCGGTATATCTAGGTATTCAGGGGTGCAGGCGCACCACGCCCTCGTCAGTTCCGATCAGCGCCTCGTCGGCGAGATCGAGGAACAGGCCGTGGTCGACGACGCCGGTCACCGACTTCAGCGCTTCGCCCAGGGCCGCCGGCTGGTCGATCTTTCCGGAGGCCATGTCGTAGATCAGGTTGCCGCCATCGGTGATCACCAGGCCGCGCTCCGACTTGCGCAGGCGCGGCGGCGGCAGGTCGAACTCGGCGGCGATATCGGCCAGCCGCTGGCCGGTGTGGATATGGCCAAACCGCACCACCTCGATCGGCAGCGGGAACCTGCCCAACGCCTTCACCTGCTTGGCGGCGTCGGCGATGACAACACAGCGCTGCGACGCCTCCCAGACCAGCTTCTCGCGCAGCAGGGCCGCCCCGCCGCCCTTGATCAGCGACAGCCCCGGCCCGATCTCGTCGGCGCCGTCGACCGTCAGATCGACCCGCTTCACATCGTCCAGCCCGACAATCGGGATGCCGAGCTCCCGCGCCAGGTCGGCGGTGGCGTCCGAGGTCGGCACGCCCTTGATGTCGAGCCCGCGCGCCGCCAGCGCCTTGACGAACCAGGCGGCGGTCGAGCCGGTGCCGAGGCCGACGATCATGCCGGCTTCGACGAGTTCGGCGGCCGCCTCGCCGGCGGCCTGCTTCTGGGCGTCTGCGGTCATGGCGCGACTCGGCTCCACATGCGGCTCAAGGTTTCGGACGATCCGTCCTTCAGGTCCTGCCGACTGACGTTGCAGGACCCGACAAGCTGGGCGGGCTGTCCCTCCGAGGCCGGCATGATCATGCTGAACTCCGTTGTGATGAAGGCC
>JAUMCZ010000132.1:0-2262 GCA_032122215.1 Caulobacter sp. | reverse complement strand
CTTGTTGCCCGTCGGGTCGCGCAGATAGGCGCCATAGAACCCCGGCGTGCCCGGCGGTCGATGCCCCGGCGCGCCTTCGTCCGAGCCGCCGGCCGCCAGGCCGGCCGCGTGGGCCGCGTCGACTTCGTCTGTGGTCCTGGCCTGGTAGGCGATCATGATCCCGTTGCCGGCCCGGGCCGGTTGGCCGTCGAAGGGAGGGCAGAGGGCGGTGTGACAGTCGGCGAAGCCCTGGCCGCCGTCCTTGGGGCCATAGCCGATCCAGCCGCCGCCTTCGGTGCGGCGGTCATGGCCCAGCGCGCCGAAGACCGCGTCGTAGAATTTGCCCGATTGTTCGCTGTCGAGCGCGCCGATGGTGACGTAGCCGATCATGACATTCTCCCGTCTCTGAGGAGACAACAGTACGCCAGGAAAGGAACAAAACAAGAACTATCGTTCGCCATCCGGCAGCTGCACATGCACCAGTTTCCAGACAAACAGGCTGCGGCGCTCGAATGTCAGGGTGGTGATCTTCTCCGGCGCGGCCGGCCGCTTGACCGCCAGGCGAACCCGCTCCAGCCCGAAGTAGGTGACACCCGGCCACGGCCCGCTGACCAGTCCCTTGGCGCCGCTCATGAAGCTGCCGTCCGGTTTCGGCTCCGGCGGCGCGGTCCCGGGCGCATAGCCGCGCAGGATGTCGCCCAGACCCGCGACGGTGACATAGCGGTCGATCCTCGGGGGCTGCGGGGCGACGTCCTTCCAGGCCCGCTTGATGGCGCCGACCGGGTCCTGCCAGAGGGTCGGCGGTTCGGCGGTGCGGGTGGTGTCGGGGTCGAGCTGGCCGGCGAGGCTCTTGCGCACGGCCGGGAAGTCGACGAGCTGGCTCATGGCCTGCACGTCCTCGGCGACGGTCGCGGCCCTCAGGGCCCGGTAGCTGTAGAAGGGCGCCGCCAGGAAGGCGATGGCGAACAGCGCCAGGGCGAGGAGGACGAGCCGGAAGAGGTTGTTGCGCATGGCGGCATGTGAGCACGAAACCCCCCGCCTGTCGCGCCTGCTCCACCGGCGCGGGAAGCGGTCAGTCCGGCTCGGTCGCTTCCGAGAGGGTCCGGGCGACAAGGTCGGCGTGGCTCATCACCATCAGCCGTGAGCCGTCCTCCACCCAATCAAACCGGGCCTCCGGCAGGATCGACCGCCAGACCTCAAAGGTCCGGTCAGGGTCGTGCAGGAAATCATGGCGGCTGAGCAGGACGCGCCAATGGCCTGCGCCGGTCAGGGGAGGGCAGGTCCAACTATGGATGGCGGACTGTTCGGCGACATAGCCGGCGGTGCGGCCGGTCGCGAACAGGCGAAACCCCCGCTGATAGTCGGCCATGTTTCGGGGGTCGGCGAAGATGGCCGTGTCCAGCGGACTGCTCTCGACAGCCTTGAACATGATCCGCCGCGACTGGCTGCTCGACAGGTTCGACGCCACCAGCCTGACCAGCCCCTCGATCAGGTCTGGATGGCGCATGTAGGCCTCCTGCAGCGCCCCCACCGGGCCGCTCCGGCGATTGTGCGAGGCGCTGGCCGGGTCCGGATTGACCAGCACCACCCGGCCCATGATCTCCGGCGCGGTCTGCGCGGCCGCCGTCGCCACCTGGGCGCCGCCGCGTGCGACGATGTCGATGCGCTTCAGCTTCAGGTGGGCGAGGAACAGCTTCATGTCGTCGACCGCCGCCAGGAAGGGATGGTTTCTCGCCCAGGCCCTGTCGGGATGCAGGTCGGTCAGGCCAAAGCCGGGCCGGTCGAGGCTGAGCGGTCGAAAGCCCCTGGCCTGGAGGGCGATCACCAGGCGGCTGGGCGCCGGCCTGGAGGCGGAACTGGAATGCAGGATCAGAACGGGCTGGCCTGACCGGGGACCATAGTCACTGTAGGCGACCTGGGATCCGTCCGGCCGCCGGAACAGACTGAGCGGCTCGACCATGTCACTGTCGATCTGGGCCTCGCCGTGGGTGGCGTCGGTGATCAGCGCCAGGGCTCGCGCCTCGGTCACGGCTCGGGCCAGAGCGCCCGCCGATCGCACCCCCATGACGTCGAAGATGAGGTCCAGTTCCTTCTTGGCCGTCGCCTCGGAGAGGCCGGAAGCCGCCGCCGCTTCCGCCCGGGTCATTCCTTCGGCGATCCGCAGCGCCAGGCTGGCCTGACGCGCCGACAAGCCCCAGATGTCCGTCAGTTCCGCCGCCCCGGCCTCTCCCTGCGGCCAGACGCCGAAGGACAGCCGCACCAGCCGTTCGATGAAACCGGCGA
>JAUMCZ010000131.1:0-1793 GCA_032122215.1 Caulobacter sp. | reverse complement strand
CTGCGCGAGACCGAATCCTCGCTGGTCGCCTACCGTGACGCCGCAGAGCGACGCGGGATGGTTCAGGCGGCTTTCGCCCTGTCGTTCCTGGAGACGGCGCTGCTGGTGCTGATCGCCGCCATCTGGCTGGCCATCACCGTGGCCAACTCCATCGCCGTGCCCATCGGCCGTGTCGTGCGCGCCGCCGGGCAGGTGGCGACTGGCCAACTGGACGCCCGTGTCGAGCTTGGCGACGAGCCTGAGGATATCGCCGTCTTGTCCAAGGCTTTCAACAGTATGGCAGGCGATCTTCAGGCCCAGCAATCGGCCCTTACCGCCGCCAGCCTGGATGCCGAGTCACGGCGGATGTTCATCGAGACCGTGCTGCTGGGCGTCAGCGCCGGCGTCATCGGTGTTGATGCGCACGGAGCCATCTCCGCCGCCAACCGCCAGGCGGCCCGACTGCTGGACATCGACGGCGAGGCTGTCCTGGGCCGCAAGCTGGCCGAGATCGCGCCGGAGCTTGGACAGGTCTGGGCCGCCGCCCTGGAGACCCGGATCGAGGCCGAGACCGAGGTCGATATCGTCCGCCATGGCGAGACCCTTCGGCTCCGCGTCCGGGCTGGTGTGGCCGGCGACGACGGGGTGGTGCTGACGTTCGACGACATCACCCGGCTGATCACCGCCCAGCGCAACGCCGCCTGGCGCGATGTCGCCCGCCGGATCGCCCATGAGATCAAGAACCCGCTGACCCCCATCCAGCTGTCGGCCGAGCGCCTGCGCCGCAAGTACCGGCACGAGATCAAGGGCGATCTGGAAACCTTCGACCGCTGCACCGACACCATCATCCGCCAGGTCGGCGATATCGGCCGTATGGTCGACGAGTTCAGCGCCTTCGCCCGGATGCCGACGCCAAAGTTCGGCAATCATGACCCGGCCGAGATGCTGCGCGCCGCCGTCTTCGCCCAGCGCGTCGCCAGCCCCGACCTGGCCGTCGAGATGGCTGAGCCGCCGGAAGGCCTGACCTTTAGCTGCGACGATCGTATGGTCGGCCAGGCGCTGACCAATGTGCTGAAGAACGCCGCCGAGGCCATCGCCGGCCGGGCCGACAATCACGACAAGGGCCGCATTCTTGCCAGCCTTCACGCCGATGAGCAGGCCATGTGCTTCATCATCGAGGACAACGGCATCGGCCTGCCGACCCGCGACCGCGACCGTCTGACCGAGCCGTATGTCACGACGCGCGAGAAGGGCACCGGCCTCGGCCTCGCCATCGTCAAGCGTATTGCAGAAGAACACGGCGGCGAATTGCTGCTCTCCGACGCCCAGACCCTGAGCGGGGCCCGCGTCGTTCTCAAGTTTCCGCCCGTGGAGGTTCGACCGGCCTCCGCGAAGCCGAAGAAAATGAAAAAGGTGACCGATGGCGTCTGACATTCTGGTGGTCGACGACGAGGCCGACATCCGTGAACTGGTGGCCGGCATCCTGACCGATGAGGGGCACGGCGTGCGAACGGCCGCAGACTCCGAACAGGCCCTGGCCGCCATCCGCGCCCGCAAGCCGGCGTTGCTGGTGCTGGACATCTGGATGCAGGGCGGCGGCATGGACGGGCTGGAACTGCTCGACATGGTCAAGGGCCTCGACCCCGACCTGCCGGTCATCATGATCAGCGGCCACGGCAACATCGAAACGGCGGTCAGCGCCATCAAGCGCGGCGCCTACGAGTTCCTTGAAAAGCCGTTCAAGTCCGACCGCCTGCTGATGGTCGTCGAGCGGGCGTTGGAATCGGCCAACCTCAAGCGGGAAAACCGCCGCT
>JAUMCZ010000130.1:0-17046 GCA_032122215.1 Caulobacter sp. | reverse complement strand
AGCCGCTTGCTGGTGTCGTAGACCAGGATGTTGGTCGCCCCGAGCGTCTTGCCGCGGATGTAGAGGCTGCGGTCGGTGTTGGCGACGATCTCGGCAATGTCGGGCTGGGCCACGACGATCTGTCCGGCCGATCCGCTCAGGCGGAAGGCGGTCGACTTGTCCTTGGCGACGGTGATCGAGCGGCTCGGCGCCGCGTCGGCCGTGAAGGTCGGGAAATCCACGTCGGAGATGACCCCGGCCGCGATGTTGGGGGCGGCCGAGACGCCCGGCTTCGGCGGCGCCTTGGGCGCGGACTGGGCGAAGGCCGGGGCGGCCGCGAAGGCCAGGCAGGCGCCGGCGGTCAGGAACAGGGCGCGCATGTCAGTAGCCTCCCAGACGATCAGCCGGCACCTGGATGGTGACCCGCTCGGAGCCCTGGACCACGGTCAGGGAGCGTTGTTCGGGCGCCTGGGCCGGCGCCGGGCGGCGGGGCGCCGACACCCGCCGAACAGCCGGTCTGGCGCCGGTCGGGGCAGGGGCCAGGCCCTTGGAGGTCCAGGTCAGGGTGCGCACGGGGGCTGCCTCGGCCAGTTCGACCGAGCCGGTGCGGCGCAGGGCCAGGCTCAGCTCTCCGACATGGGCGGCGACGGCCAGCTTCGCGGCATCCTCCAGATTGACCTCGAGGGTGGCGGTCTTGGGGATGAACTTGTCGACGTTGGCCGGGTCGGCGATCAGGTCCATGCCCAGCACACGGACGTTCTGCAGCACCGCGCCGCTCACCGCCCCCTTGCCCTTCACGCCTTCGACCTGGACCCCCTCGGCCGGCTCCATGGCGACCAGCACATCGACCCGGTCGCCGGGGGTGACATGGCCGCCGCCGCCGGAAACGTCGGTGACCTTGATCGTATAGGCGCGCATGCCCTCGCCGATGACGGCGGCGACATTGGCCTTGGTCCCGCCGCCCGACAGCTTGGCGGGCAGCAGCGGCTCACGGGCCGAAAGCCTCGCCAGGGTGACCGGCCCGCCGTTGTCCAGCGCCGTGACGGCGTCGATGGTCGAGTAGGTGCCGTCCGGCACCGCGTCCTTCGGCAGCTTGAGGATCATCAGGTCCTTGGCCGCCAGCTTCACCCCGAACGGAATGTCGGCCTTGGCGGCGACGACAGGCACCAGGTTGGTGATCGGCGCGGCCGCGGCGGCCTTGCCCTGGCCGGTCCCGTCGGGCAGCCAGGTCTTGGCGACCACCAGCGCTCCGACGCCCAACAGGGCCGAGGCCCCGAGGCTGACTATAGTGGCGACACGCATGTTGACGTCCCCGCATTACCCCATGGGGGTCCGAACTCGCGGACTCCCCGAACTGACATGCACTGTTGCGGGTGGGGACTTAGGATATGCTCAAGATATAGAGTAAAGCTCTGTACACCTTGTTTGGGTGCGCCACGTAGTTAGCAGAAGGTTACAGTTACCAGCCCGCTAGTGTTCTGGGGGCAGTCTCGTCGCAACGCGCCATGGCAGTCCGCTACCGGCCGTGCGCCAGCCGCCCGGCCAGATAGGTCCGCTCCACCGCCCGGTCGCCGCCCAGCACCATCAGGGCGAACAATCGCTCGGCAAGCGTCTCCGCCCGGTGACGGCCAAGACCGGGAACGCCGCCCGGATCCAGCACCACGAAGTCGGCCTCCATGCCGGGTTCGAAAGACCCGATGCGATCCTGAAGGCCCAGCGCCTCGGCCCCGCCGCGGCCGGCCATGTAGAGGGCGGTCAGGGGATCCAGCGTCGTCCCCTTCAGCTGGCCGACCTTCCAGGCTTCGGCGGCGGTGGTCAGCAGGCTCCAGCTGGTCCCGGCCCCGATGTCGGTGCCCAGCGCCACCTTCACCCCGAACCCCAGGGTGCGCTCCAGGTCGAACAGGCCGCTGCCGAGAAACAGGTTGGAGGTCGGGCAGAAGGCGCAGGCGCACCGCGCCTGGCCCATGCGGCCAAGCTCCCGGTCGCTCAGATGGATGGCGTGGGCGAACATCGAACGCGCGGTGACCAGGCCGAAGCGGTCATAGACGTCCAGATAGTCGGCCGCCTCCGGAAAGGCCTGGCGGGTCGCCTCGATCTCGGCGGCGTTCTCCGACAGGTGGGTCTGCATCCAGACGTCGGGGTTGTCGGCGACCAGCCTGCCGGCCAGGTCCAGCTGTTCGCGGGATGAGCCCAGCGCGAACCTCGGCGTCACCGCGTAGCCCAGCCGGCCTCGCCCCCGCCAGGCGCGGATCAGCCCCTGGGTTTCCTCCGCGCCGCCCCGCGCCGTGTCGCGCAGACCCTCCGGCCCCTGGTCCATCAGGCACTTGCCGGCGATCAGCCGCATGTCGCGGGCCAGAGCCTCCTCGAACAGGGCCTCGACCGATCCGGCATGGACCGAGCCGAAGACCATGGCGGTTGTCGTGCCGTTGGCCAGCAGGCTGTTCAGGAAACGCCCGGCGGCCTCCTTTGCGTGGGCCGGATCGGCGAAAGCCCGCTCGGCCGGGAAGGTATAGCGCTCAAGCCAGCCCAGCAGGGCCCCGCCCGGCGAGGCGACCATGTCGAGTTGCGGGAAATGGATATGGCCATCGACGAACCCGGGGGTCAGGATCCGGCCGGGAAGATGCTCGACCGGCACGCCCTCGGGCAGGGTCGGCGCAAGGTCGCTCCAGGCCCCGGCGCCGACAATCCGGGCGCCGTCCACCAGCAGCAGACCATCCTCGAAATGCCGCAGGTTCGCCGCATCCGAGGCCGGGTCGCCAAGGGTCCAGATCAGCTCCGACCGCCACCCTCTCAACCCCGACATCCGACCGCTTTTCCCCGCTCGCCGCATCGCTGCGCCGCAGCGCGCCTCATAGCACGTTGAAACCATAGAGCATTACCCAATCCGGGTGATTGGGCAGCCAATGTTCGCCGATAAGGCGAGTTACCCCCCAAACTAGGCACGTCGTCACAAATTTGACGATAGACAGCCTGCCCCCCTCTCGCCTAGGTTCGACGAACGATGTTCCTATGAGAGGCGGAGTGCGTTTGCGCGCCCGCCGTAATGTTAAGCAACCTGAGGGGGCTGCCTTATGTCCGTATCCATTCGCAATCGTCGCCGTGTTTCCCTGCTGGCCAGCTCGTCGCTGGTCGCCGCCAGCCTGCTGGCCGGCGTCGCGGGCCTTGGCAGCCTCGTGCTTGCGCCGGGGGTGGCCGTGGCCGCCGACGAGTGCGGCGATCCCTCGCTCAATGCCGGCGGCAACGACGTCTTCACCTGCGCCGGCGCCTACGTGAACATCGACTACACGGCGACGACCAACGGCGACCTGACCCTCAATCTTGAGGACGGCGTCACTGTCACCAACGGCATCGCCATCACCGGCAACGCCGGCGAGCGCCTCACCGTCCGGGCCACGACCAACGTCGTCGCTGGCGGCGACCCCAGCGTGGTCAACCCCCTCGGCTACGCCATCAACATCCAGGGACAGGGCCCGGCGGTCATCGTTGACCTGCGCTCCACCGACGTTGGCGTCGACGGCCTGCCTGGCCCGGCCATCGGCAGCGGCCGCGGCATCAACGCCACCAACACCGCCGGCGACACCCAGGTCCGGATGAACGAAGGCGCCGTCACCGCGACGGCCGGCTTCGGCATCAACGCCACCTCGGCCGGCGGCGGCGACACCACCGTCTACCTGACCAATGGCGCCACCGTGACCTCGAGCGGCACCGCCGTGCGGGCCCTCTCCAACGGCGGCCTCGTCGACGTCGTCACCACCGGCCTGCTGACCAGCAACAACGAAGGCATCTTCGCCAACGGCACCGCGGGCGTCATCATCAGCGCCGGCGCCATTAACGCCGGGACCACCGGCATCAGCGCCACCTCGACGGGCGGCGCGGTCGACATCACCACCACCACGGGCGGCGTCAGCGGCGCCGCCGGCATCGTCACCAACTCCGGCACCAACAACGCCACCAGCATCAACCTCGGCGACACCGTCACCGGCACGGCCGGCGCCGGCATCAGCTCGACCATCGGCGACGCCAACTACGTCCTCAACGCCAACGGCTTCGCCATCACCGGCACGGGCGCCCAGGGCGTCCTCGTCAACTCCAACGGCGATGGCCTGATCACCCTGAACGTCTCTGATGTCACCGGCGACGACGGCATCGAGATCAACGCCACTACCGGTAACAACACCGTCGTCGTCGTTTCCGACGGCCTGATCACCGCCAACAACGGCGTCGGCATCGATGTCGACTCCACCGGCCCGGTCAGCGTCACGGTCAATGACGTCACCGCCACCGGCTACGGCGTCATCGCCGTCAGCGCCAACGGCTCGGCCGATGTCATCGTCAACGGCGCGGTCGCCGGCGGCGGCGGCGTGGCCGCCCAGGCGGGCGGCGCCAGCACGGCCACGGTCACCCTGAACGCGGGCTCGACGGTCGCCGGCAACGACGGCCTCTCCTACGGCGCCTTTGCCCAGGCCACCGGCACGGGCAACGCCATCGTCAACGTTGGCGGCGACGTCATCGAAGGCGGCATCGGCGCCTTCACCAGCAGCGGCACGGCCCAGGTCACCGGCGCCGGCAATGTGGCGATGACCCTCGGCTTCGACGCGGTCGAAGTGGCGTCCACCACCGGCGCGATCAACGTCAACCTGACCGGTGACCTCGACAGCACCCTGGCCGATGCGGTCGATGTTTCCAGCACCACGGGCGGGATCAGCGTCACTCTCGGCGGCCTCGTCACCGCCGGCGACAACGGCGTCGAAGCCAGCAGCACCAGCGGCGTCATCGCCGTCGGCATCAACGGCACGGTCACCGGCGGCGGCGACGGCGTCAACGTCACCACCGGCGGCGTCGGCACGGCGAGCGTCACGGTGACGGGTTCGGTCACGGGCGACGATGACGGCGTCTCGGTCGCCACGACCGGCTCGGGCAATGCCACTGCCACCATCAACGTCGGCGGCACGGCCGCCACGACCGACCCGACGTCCGGCTACGGCGTCTTCGTCGATACGAGCGGCTCGGGCAACGCCATCGTCGTCAACAACGGCGCGGTCACCGAGGGCGGCATCGGCGCCTTCGCCACCGGAACGGGCGCTGTGGACGTCAGCGGTTCGGGTTCCAGCTTCGTCACCGGCGCCTTCGCGGCGGTCGACACCAGCGCCACGTCGGGCGCCACCACCCTCAGCCTGACCGGCGCCATCACCAGCACCCTGGGCGACGGCATCAACGCGGCCTCCAACACGGGCGCCATCACCGTCGGGACCACCGGCGCCATCTCGGCCGGAGCTGACGGCATCGAGGCGGTCAGCACCAGCGGCGCTGTCACCATCAACAGCTCGGCCGGCACGATCAATGCCGGCGCGACGGGCATCACGGCCAGCAGCGCCGGTGTGGTCGACGTCAACAACAACGCGGTGATCACCGCCGGAACGACCGGTATCGTCGTCACCGGCGCTGGTAACCAGACGGTCGACACCACGGCCAACGTCACGGGCGCCGTTGGCATCAGCACGACCGGGACCGGCACGGCGAGTTCCTTCGTCACTGTCGGGGTCGGCGCGACCGTTACCGGCACGGCCGGCGACGGCATCACCGTCAGCACCGCGACCGGCGGCGCTTTCGTTGACAACTTCGGGGCCATCGTCGGCACCGGCGGCGACGGCGTGCAGGTCACCTCGACCGGCTCCTTCGTCCAGGTGAACAACGAGGCCGGCGCCACCATCAGCGCCACCGGCGGGGTTGGCATCAACGCCTCGACCACCGCTGCCGGTGCGGCCGCCCTGGTCTTCAACATCGGCGGCGGCGTCAGCGGCACGAGCGGTATCGTCGTCTCGTCGGTCGGCGGCCCGGCCTTCGTTTCGTCCAACAACGTCACCGGCACCGCCGGAGACGCCATCAACGTCAGCTCGCAGACGGGTCTGGCCCAGGTCTTCGCCATCGGCACGGTCACCTCGACCGGCGGCGACGGCATCGACGCCTCCACCTCGCTCGGCGGCGCGGTCGACATTGACGGTTCGGCCGTCATCGACGCCAGCAACGGCTACGGCATCAACGCCCAGACCCAGGGCGGCGCCATCAACGTCGCCTACACCGGCAACATCGGCTCGGCGATCGACCCGACGGCGCTCGGCGGCATCCTGGCGCAGATCAATGCCGGCTCGGGCACGATCGACATCACGGCCGTCAACAACATCAACACCACGGGCACGGGCGTCAGCGGCAGCAACCTCGGCACGGCGGGCGCGGTCAACGTCTCCTACCAGGGCGTGCTGGTGGCCGGCGCGACCGGCGTCTCGGGCAACATCGGCGGCGCGGCCAACGCCGACACCGTCACGGTCACGGTCGGCGACGGCTCGACGATCACTGCCGGCACCGTCGGCGTTTCCTCGACCAACACCGGAACGGGCGCGGCGGTCACCATCATCGGGGCCGGTGTCACCATCGATCCGGACGACTACGGCTCGATCACCACCTCGGCGGTCAATGACGCCACCGCCACCCTCGGCAACGGTGTGACGGTTATCGTCACCAACACCGACGCCGACGCCACGGCTGTGGGCGTCTACGCCTCCAGCGGCCAGGCGGCCGATGATGCGGTCGGCGACGAATCGACCGAGATCGTCATCGGGACCAACCTGTCGGTGACCGTCGACGACGGCGCGGCCGGTGATGCCGACGGCTCCGCCGGCGTGTTCGGCGAAGCGACCGGCGCGGCCGGCAGCGTCGCCGTCACCATCGGCGACGGTCACAGCATCAACCTGACGGGCAACAGCTCGGTGGGCGTCGTCGGCTCCAGCGTCGGCGGTGATGTCACCATCGTCACCGGCACGGGGACGATCACCGTCGCCGCCATCGACAACACCGACACGGCCGGCAACTTCCCGGGTTCGGCCGGTGTCGGCGGCCTGTCGGCCACGGGCAACGTTTCGATCCAGTCGGCCAGCACGATCAACGTCAACAACGGTACGCTGGACGCGGCCGGCATCTTCGCCGGCGCCGGCGGCGCCGGTAACGCCGTCGTCGTCAACACCGGACAGATCACCTCCAGCGACACCGGCATCGGTGCTGAAGCGGTCGACGGCCTGGTCTCGGTGAACAACAGCGCCGTCATCGGCTCGGTCTTCAACGGCATCAACGTCCAGTCGACCGGCACGGGCAACGCGCAGGTGGTCAACACCGGCGCCATCACCAGCACGTCCAGTTCGGGCATCAGCGTCGTCAACAGCGGCGCCGACGGCACGGTGTTCGCCAGCAACAACGCCACCCTCAATGTCGGGTTCGATGGCATCCAGGTCATCAACACCAACGCCGCCAGCACGGGCATCGTCGAGATCTCCAACAGCGGCACGATCAACGCCAACCTCGGCGGTGGCGGCGGCTTCGGCCTCTTCGCCAGCCAGGCGGGGACGGGCGGAATCCTGATCAACAATTCCGGCGCCATCACCGGCTCGGCAGCGTCCGGCATCGTCGCCAGCGACATTGCGGCTTCGGGCGGGATCACCATCCTCAACACCGGTGCGATCGGTTCCTCGCTCGATCCGGTCACCTCCAACGGCATCATCGGCTTCGCTTCCAGCGGGGCGTCGATCAATATTCAATCGACGGGTGGCGCCATCTGGGCCGGCGATGTCGGTATCCACGCCAACTCCCAGAGCACCGGCGGCGCGCAGGTCTTCACCACCGGCGGCTCTGTCAACGCCAACAGCGGCGCGGCATCGGTCGGCATCTGGGCCAACAGCCTCGGTGGCCTCGTGCAGGTGGCCAACAACGTGGCGGTCAACTCGGCCGGCACCGGCATCCTGGCGACCAACACCACCGGCTCGGTCAATGTCGGCACCGCCGGTGTCGTCACCGCCACCGCGGATGACGCCATCCGCACCAGCACCACCACCGGCAGCAACACGGTCTTCACCGTCGCCGGCGGTAACCTGGTCAGCACCAGCGGCGACGGCATCGACGCCTCCAGCACCACCGGCACGATCGACATCGACACCGTCGGCACGATCCAGGCGGGCGGTGTCGGCATCCTGGCCACGGCCGGCGGCGCGGGCGTCATCACCGTCGACACGACGGCGACCTCGACGATCAATGCGACCGGCGACGGCATCAACGCCACCTCCGTCGGCGGCGCGGTGACCATCAATGTCGCGGCGGCGGTCACCTCGACCGGCGGCGACGGCATCCAGGCCGGCACCACCGGCGCGGCTCTCACCGTGACCAACAACGCCGTGGTCTCCGGCGGCGCCAACGGCATCCTCACCGCCAACGGCGGCGCGGGCGTCACCACCCTCAACGTCAACCAGAACGTCACCGCCACCGGCGCCGGTCTCGCGGCCCTCAACGCCGCCACCACCGGAACGGGCGCGGTCAACGTCCTGGTCGCCAACGGCCGCACCATCCAGGACGTCAACGGCAGCGCCATCCGCACCGGTTCGGGCGGCGGCGCGGTGACCATCAACACCGGCACGGGCTCGACCATCGTCGGCTCCGGCGCCGGGGCCAGCGGCTGGGTCGTGGACGTCAACAACGCGGCGGGCGGCCTGACCACCCTGAACATCGGTGCTGGCACGGTCGTTCGCTCGACCGACAACACCATCACCGGCTACGACGACAACGCCATCCGCGGCGTCGGCGGCAGCGTGGTGATCAACAACGCCGGCCGCATCAACGGTCGCGTCCTGTTCAGCGGCCTGACCGGCAACGTGGTGTTCAACAACTCCTCGGTGACCAGCTGGCACACCACCGGCGCCTCGACCTTCTCGGGCGGCGCGGATGTGCTGAACAACACCGGCGCGATCTTCACCAACGCCAATGGCGTCGCCACCAGCTTCGACTTCGGAGCCGGCGCCGACACCTTCACCCAGGCCGGTCTGCTGGTCGTCGGCGAGCCCACGCTCGGCGCCTCCACCCTGACCATCACCAACCTGGAAGCGTTCAACAACAGCGGCCGGATTGTCTTCGGCTCCAGCGGCACGACCCTGACGGCGGTGTCCGACGGCCAGATCAACGACAGCATTCTGGCGGCGGGCGCGACCTTCACCGGTTCGGGCGGCAGCCTGCTGTCGATGGACGCCAACCTCGGCGCCACGACGCAGACCAGCTGCGCCGTCCTGACCGCCGCCGACTGCCTCAGCCTCACGGGCGGCAGCACGGCCGGTTCGACCTCGGTCCTGCTCAACGATATCAGCCCGAACGTCTTCGGCGCCTTCAACCCGGTCGGCATCGTCCTGGTTGACGTCTCCGGCGCCGGCTCGACGGCCGCGACCCACTTCTCGCTGAACAGCGCGTCCGACTTCTGGCGCGCCGACCTGAACTCGCCGGACGGCGTGCTCGACAAGGGCCTGTTCTTCTACGACCTGACCCTGAACGGCAACAAACAGCATGTCCTGGTCGGCCTGCCCGACAGCGAGGCCTTCGAGTTCACGACCTTCGGCGCCGCCCTGACCAGCGTCTGGCAGACGACGACGGGAACCTGGTTCGAGCGTCAGGCCGACCTGCGCACCCAGCTGCCTTCGCTGGATGACAGCGGCTCGGGCATCTGGATGAAGATCTCGGGTGCGGCCGCCGAACGCGACCGGATCCAGGGCTACGACCTCTTCGGCGTCAGCTACGACTTCGACACCTCCTATGAGCAGAACACCATCAGCCTGATCGGTGGCCTGGACTTCATGGGCGGCGGGGCCGGCAAGGCCTGGGTCGTTGGTGGTCAGATCGGCTACGTCGACAGCGACGTCAGCTTCGACAACTCGCCGACCGTGACCTCCTTCGAGGGCATGACCTTCGGCATCTACGGCTCCTACGTTTCGGGTCCGTGGTTCGTCGACGCCATCGTCAACTCCAACAGCCTCGACTACGACCACCAGGCGATCACCCTGGCTCCGGCCGGATCGAACGTCTTCTCGGGCTCGGTCGACACCCTCGGCTTCCAGGTCGAAGGCGGCTGGTCGGTGCCGATCGGCGCCAACGGCTTCTTCGAGCCCCTGGGGTCGCTGTCCTACGTCACCTCGTCGATCGATGAAGTGGACGTCCCCGGCGCGACCGTCGAGTTCGACGACGTCACCAGCCTGCGCGCCAGCCTCGGCGGTCGCCTGGGCCTGAACGCCGACCACGGGACCTTCTCGTCCAAGTGGGCCCTGGTTGCCCGCTACTGGAACGAGTTCGAAGGTGAGAACGACGTGACCTTCCGTTCGGCGGGTCCCGACTTCACCCTCAGCGACGACTTCTCCGGCAGCTTCGGTGAACTCGGCGCCTCGGTGAACGTCTTCGGTTCCGACGACCGCTTCTCCGCCTTCCTGAACCTGGGCACCAAGTTCCAGGACGACTACCAATCGGTCGACGGCAGCCTCGGCATCCGCTGGCGCTGGTAGGTCGCCCGACCAGAACTGTGGACGGGCCGGTCGCAAGACCGGCCCGTTTGCGTTCCAGCCTGCAACACCTCCGCTCCGCCAGGAGCGCCCCTCCCGTCATTGAGGACACCCATGGCCAAAGCCACCCCTGCCGCCGCTCCCGCCGCCGCTGCGCCCATCGAGCCGGCCTATATCGATCGCCCGGACCTCGCCGAGACCTTCGCCGACAAGGCCCATCGCCTGAGCTTCGACGGCCGCACCCTGCGCATCGAGTTCTGCGTCGAGCGGCCGACCGACGAGGTCGGCGGCCGTTCCGCCAGCCCGGTCTGCCGTCTGGTCCTCGATCTCGACGGGGCCGTTGATCTCTTCAACAAGATCAATACGCTCCAGGCGGCCATGGAAAGCCGTGGCGTCATCAAGACCAATCGTCGCGAAGCCGCCTAAGTCCGGCATCAGGAGTACGCCCGTGATCAAGTCTCTTTTCCTGGGCCTGTCGGCCACCATGGTCATGGTCGCCGCGCCCTCGGCCCAGACCCCGCCCGCCAAGCCGATGGTTCCGCCGGCCGCCAAGGTCCCGGCCCTGCCGCCCTTGCCGCTTGGACCGCCCCGCGCCTTCGCCGGCTATACCCAGCCCGAGATCGGCGCCGCCGCCTGCCGGGTGGTCAGCCAGACCCGGACCGTCTGCACCATTCCGGCCATGACCGCCGGCCGCTACCGCATCACCGCCGTCGGCTCCGCCACCGCGACAGCGGCGGCCCTGGCCCCCGCCGCCAAGGGTGAGGGGGCGGCCCAGGCGCTGCAGGTCGATATCGGTCAACGGGTCTGCGGCCGCGCCGACCGCCGGGCGACCAAGGAGAGTGTCTGGACGACCGGCGCCCAGAGCCTGATGGCCGTCTGCGAGGTCACCATCCTGACCGACCGCGCCCTCGATATCGCCGCGGTCACCGGCGTCGCCAACGCCGCTCCGGATCCCAAGGGGCCCACCCTGAAGGTCGAGCGCCTGCCCTGGGACGGCGTCCTGGCCAGCGGCTTCACGGCCGGCGCGCCGCCTCCGGCCACCAAGTAGGGACGACCGGCGATGGCCCGTTTCCTTGTCCAGTTCCTGTTCGCCATGGCCGGCTTCTGGGTGGCCCAGGAGTTCGTCGACGGCATCGCCGTTCACGGCTGGACCAGCCTGGTCATCGCCGCCCTGCTGCTTGGCATCGCCAACGCCATCATCCGGCCGATCCTCGTCGTGCTGACCTTCCCGGTGGTGTTCCTGACCCTCGGTCTCTTCCTGCTGGTCATCAACGCCGCCATGCTGGGCCTGGTCGGCCTGCTGATGAAGGGGCTGGAGGTCGATGGCTTCTGGCCGGCCCTGTTCGGCGCCATCATCATCGGCATCGCCAGCTGGATCGGCTCGAAGCTGGTCGGCGGGGCCGAGGCGAAGGGGTAGGCGCTGGCGCTCGGTCGCGGCCTCTGTTAGAGCCCGCTCCATGACCCGTGTCCGGATGACTTCGCGAATTACCCGCCCGGCGTGACGCCGCCGGCCTCCGTCGCGCGCGCCGGGATCTTCTTCGCCCGTCCGATCAGATAAAATCCGAGACCACCATCATGGCCGACGACGCCAACCCCAAACCCGCTTCGGGCCGCGACTACCGCGAGACCGTCTTCCTTCCCGACACCCCCTTCCCGATGCGCGCGGGCCTGCCCAAGCTCGAGCCCGAGATCCTCAAGGCCTGGGAAGAGGCTGACCTCTACAACGCCATCCGCGCCGACCGGCAGGCCAGCGGGGCCCCCCTGTTCGTGCTGCACGACGGCCCGCCCTACGCCAACGGCGCCATCCACATCGGCCATGCGCTCGACAAGACGCTGAAGGACTTCGTGGTCCGCAGCCGCTTCCTGCTCGGCTTCGACGTCGACTTTGTGCCCGGCTGGGACTGTCACGGCCTGCCGATCGAGTGGGAGATCGAGAAGGAGTTCAAGGCCAAGGGCCGCGCCAAGGACGAGGTTCCCTCGGCCGAGTTCCGCAGCCGTTGCCGTGAGTTCGCGGCCGGCTGGATCGGCGTCCAGATGGAGGGCTTCAAGCGCCTGGGCGTGCTTGGCGACTGGGAAAACCGCTACGCCACCATGGACTTCACCAGTGAAGCCACCATCGTCGCCGAGTTCCACAAGTTCGCCGCCTCCGGCCAGCTTTATCGCGGCTCCAAGCCGGTGATGTGGAGCCCGGTCGAGCGCACCTCCCTGGCCGAGGCCGAGATCGAGTACGCCGATCACGTCAGCCCGACCATCTGGGTCCAGTTCCCGGTCACCAAAGGTCTCGATGACGCCTCGGTGGTGATCTGGACCACCACCCCCTGGACCATCCCGGCCAACCGGGCGATCAGCTACAATCCCGACATCGCCTACGGCCTCTACCGCGTCGAGAGCCTGGAAGAAGGTCTGGAGTTCCAGCCCTGGACCCGTCCCGGCGAGCGCCTGATCCTGGCCGACAAGCTGGCCGAGGACGTGCTGAAGTCCGCCAAGGCCGCCAGCTGGACCCGCCTCGAAACCGTCGATCCCGGCGCCCTGACCACCGCCCACCCGCTGGCGGCCCTCGCCCCCGACGCTGACGACCGCAAGGGCTTCGGCTTCAGCGTCCCGCTGCTGGCCGGCGATCACGTCACCGACGACGCCGGCACGGGCTTTGTCCACACCGCCCCCGGCCACGGCGCCGAGGACTACCTGGTCTGGCTCAAGCACGGCCACAAGGACATCCCCGAGACCGTCGATCCGGACGGCGCCTACTATCCGCATGTCCCCCTGTTCGCCGGCCTGAAAGTGCTGGAGACCGAGGGCAAGAAGATCGGCAAGTTCGGTCCCGCCAACGGCGCGGTGATGGAAAAGCTGATCGAGGCCGGCACGCTCCTCGCCCGCGGCCGCCTCGAACACAGCTATCCGCACAGCTGGCGCTCCAAGGCGCCGGTCATCTTCCGGAACACCCCGCAATGGTTCGTCCGCATGGACGGCGAAGGGCAGGGGCCGTCCCTGCGTGAGAAGGCGCTGGCCGCCATCGACGCCACGGCCTTCTATCCGGAGGGCGGCCGCACCCGCATCCGCGGCATGGTCGAGACCCGTCCCGACTGGCTGATCAGCCGCCAGCGCGCCTGGGGTACGCCGCTGGCCATGTTCGTCGACAAGGACACCGCCGAGCCGCTGGTCGATGCCGCCGTCAACCAGCGCATCACCGACCTGATCGCCGCCGAGGGCGCCGACGCCTGGTATCTGCGCCCGGCCTCCGACTTCCTCGGCGACCACGACCCGGCCAGGTTCGAGAAGGTCGAGGACATCCTCGACGTCTGGTTCGACTCCGGGTCGACCCACGCCTTCACCCTCGAAGGCCGCAACAACACCCACTGGCCGGCCGACCTCTATTCAGAAGGCTCCGACCAGCACCGCGGCTGGTTCCAGTCCTCCCTGCTGGAGGCCTGCGGCACCCGCGGCGTCGCCCCCTACAAGGCGGTGGTCACCCACGGCTTCACCCTCGACGAGCAGGGCCGCAAGCAGTCCAAGTCGCTGGGCAATGTCACCGCCCCGGCCGACATCATCAAGGAGTCGGGCGCCGAGATCCTGCGCATGTGGGTCGCCCTGACCGACTACGCCGAGGACCAGCGGATCGGCAAGACCATCCTGGCCGGGGTTTCCGACGCCTATCGCAAGCTGCGCAACTCCCTGCGCTACATGCTGGGGGCGCTGGCCGATTTCAGTGAGGCCGAACGCGTGCCTTACGCGGAACTGCCCTCGCTGGAGCGCTACATCCTGCACCGCCTGTGGGAACTCGACGGCCAGGTGCGTGAGGCCTACGGCGCCTATCAGTACGCCGACGTCCTGCGCCCGGTGCTCGAATTCTGCCAGGGCGACCTTTCGAGCCTGTTCTTCGACATCCGCCGCGACAACCTCTACTGCGACCGCCCCGACAGCCTGACCCGCCGCGCCTACCGCACGGTGCTGGACGCGGTGTTCGAACGGCTGACCGCCTGGCTCAACCCCATCGCCCCCTTCACCATGCACGAGGCCTGGGCCAGCCGCTTCCCGGACCAGCGCCCCAACGCCTTCCGCATCATCCCGGACACCCCCGCCGAATGGCGCAGCGACGCTGACGCCGAACGCTGGGCCAAGATCGGCGAGGTCACCTCGGCCGTCACCGCCGCCCTGGAGATCGAGCGCCGCGAAAAGCGTATCGGCTCGTCCCTCGAGGCCGCGCCTGTGGTCGCCCTGAGCGATCCGGCCCTTCTGGCCGCCTTCGACGGCCTGGACGCCGCCGAAATCTTCCGCACCAGCTCGGCCCGCTTCAAGGAGGGGACCGATGGCGTCAGCGTCGATCCGGCCCTGGCCGAGGGCGAGAAATGCGCCCGCTGCTGGCGCATCCTTACCGAGGTCAAGCCGACGACCCAGCTCTGCCTGCGCTGCGAGGACGCCGTCGCCGCCTGGGACAAGGCGCATTCGGCCTGATATCGGTTGGACTGAAACCTAAGGAGCGCTCAGCGTTGAGTCTCGAGACCTCGGAAACACCGACCGATCCGCAGATCGCCCCGGCCCCTGTCCCGGCCGCTGAACAGTCGGCCGGGGGCCAGGGCCCTACTGCCTACAGCCTGGCCCTGGCCGTGCTGCTGGGCGACCAGCTCAGCAAGATGTGGTTCCTGTCCAAGGGCTTCGAGCCCGGCCAGTCGGAGCCGGTGTTCGGGCCCTTCTCCCTGACCATGGTGTGGAATCGCGGCGTGTCGTTCGGCCTGTTCCGGGCCGAGGTCGAATGGGTCCGCTGGGCCCTGACCATCTTTTCCTTCGCCGTCGCCGTCACCATCGCCGTCTGGGCCCGCAAGGTTCAGCGTCCGCTGCTGGGCTGGGCCTTCGGCCTGATCATGGGCGGGGCGATCGGCAACATGATCGACCGCCTGCGCTTCGGGGCGGTGGCCGATTTCCTCGACTTCCACGGCCTGGGCTTTCCCTGGGTGTTCAACATCGCCGACAGCGCCATCTCGATCGGCGTCGTCCTCCTTCTGATCGACACATTCCTCGCCGACCGTAAGGCGAAGGGCGCCTAACTCACCCGGTTGGCGCCCGCATCGTTCTGGCGTATCTCATCGCATCTGAATTTTGGCCGGGGGGCCACTGGAGTTTCTCTTTGGCTATGAAGCTGAACCGCGCGATCGTCATCACCGCCCTGGTGGCCAGCGCCGGCCTCGCCGGTTGCCAGTCCGCCTCCAAGGCGCTGGGTATGGCCAAGATCACCCCGGACGAATTCAAGGTCGTCACCAAGGCGCCGCTCGTCGTGCCGCCTGACTACGCCCTGCGCCCGCCGGCCCCCGGCGAGCCGCGCCCGGCCGAGCTGGAGCCCGACAGCGCCGCCCGCGCCTCGGCCCTCGCCCGCGCCCAGGCCACCGAGCGTTCCGACGGTGAAAAGGTGCTGGTCGCCAAGGCCGGCGCCAACAGCGCCGACCCGCTGGTCCGCTACGTCGTCGACGACGAGTTCGGTGATGTCGCCCACAAGGAAAAGAACTTCGCCGACACGGTGATGTTCTGGCGCAAGGACAAGGCCCCGACCGCCGCCATCGACCCGGCGGCCGCCCCGGTCGTCGACGCCGCCGCCGAGGAAGAGCGCATCAAGTCGCTGACCGGCGGCAAGAACGTCGTCATCAAGCGCGAAAAGAGCGGCTGGGTGAAACTGCCGGGCCTCTAGGGCTCAGACCTTCAGTGATTTGGGGGACAGGTCCGGTTTCGCAGAAACCGCACCTGTCCCCTTTTCCTTTTGGGCGATCCGAAAGCCGGACGCCCGGTTTCAGTCTGAAACCGAATAGCGCCTCCCATCACCCCGCGCTGGCCGGCGTCTCGACCTTGAACCCCCGCGCCCGCAGCTGGTCCAGCACCCCGCCGCGCGCCAGCAGCTGACGCAGGTCGATGACCGCCACAGCCTTGCCAGGCACGCCCATCTGGCGGCCGATGGTTCGGGCGGTATCGTCCATCGCCCTGCGGCTCAGGGCGCTCAGCATCGGCAACCGCGCCAGGCAGCGGTCGAACCCGCGCTGGGCCCGCAGCGCCGCCTTCACATCACCCCGCGCCCATCCGGCCGCCGCCGCCTTCAGCGGCCCGCGCCCGGCCTCGACCTGATCCAGTGCGTCCTCCAGACAGACCCGCTGGCCGGCCGCGTCGATGTTGACCAGCGACTTCAGGGCCGGCATCGGATCGATGGCCGCCCCGGCCCGGACCTGCTTCACCTTCGCCTTGCGGGCCAGGGCCAGGATCCGGCCCTCTGGCTGGTCCTCGTCGAACTTCAGCGGCTTCTGCATCTCGCCGGCCAGGATCAAGCCCTGAACCCCCGGCTTCCACCGGGCCAGGGTCTCCGGCTTGACCTTCAGGGCCGCCCGGTTGCGCTCCAGCCGCGCCGCCAGCGCCCCCTCCACCGGCGGACCGCCCTGGAACTTCTTCTGGTTGGTCAGCAGATAGGTGGTCATCACCACCGGCCGGGCCTTGATCTTCGGCGGCAGGATCAGGGCCTTGGCGCCGTCCAGCCGCATGACCAGGCGCCGCTCGTCCCACTTCGTCCCTTTGGGCAGGGACCCGGGCACGCCCAGCACATAGATCGTCGTGTCCCCGTCCGACACCTTCCAGAAGGCCGGCCCGCCGAGGTTGGACGAAATGACCAGTTCCTCGACCAGCGTCCCCTCGGGATCGTCGCCTGACGCAGTGACAGCGGGTTGCGCCGTGGCGATCACCGGCG
>JAUMCZ010000129.1:0-8759 GCA_032122215.1 Caulobacter sp. | reverse complement strand
GGTCCCGCCTCCTGGTCCGTCGCTCACGCTCCGAACCGTCCTCCGCCCACCCTGTGGGCGGAGAGCAACCGTCCGCTCTCCCCCACTTGTGGGGGAGTGGATTTGGCGAGCGCTGCAAGCGAGCCAAACCGAGGGGGTCACCCCTGCCTGACGATTATACCCTTACCGCCGCGTCCGTCGCCCGGATCAGGCCGTCGATGATCCCCGGCTCCGTCGACGCATGCCCGGCGTCCCAGACGATCTCGAACTTCGCTTCCGGCCACGCCTTGTGCAGCGCGTACGCCGTCTCAAGCGGCGTCACCACGTCGAACCGCCCTTGGACGATCCAGCCCGGAATATGCCGGATCGCCGGCACGTTCTTCAGCAGCCAGCCGTCCTCCTCAAAGAAGCCCCGGTTGGCGAAGAAGTGGTTTTCGATCCGCGCAAAGGCGATCGCAAAATCGTTCTCGTTGAACTTCGGCGGCCGCGCTTCGGGCCCCCGGATCGAGATGGTGTCGCCTTCCCACTGGCTCCAGGCCGCCGCCGCCAGCCCCTGCACCCTGCGGTCCGGATCGGTCAGGCGGCGGTGGTAGGCGGCGATCAGGTCGCCGCGCTCGGCCTCCGGGATCGCGGCCTTGAATTTCTCGAAGGCGTCGGGGAACAGCATCCCCGCGCCGTCCTGATAGAACCACTTCAGCTCGCGCTGGGTGACCAGGAAGATGCCGCGCAGCACCAGCCCCATCACCCGCTCGGGATGGGTGATGGCGTACGCAAGAGCCAGCGTCGAACCCCAGCTGCCGCCGAACACCACCCACTTCTCAATGCCCAGATGCACCCGCAGCCGCTCGATGTCCTCGATCAGCGTCCAGGTCGTGTTGTCGTCGAGCGAGGCGTTGGGCCGGCTCTTGCCGCAGCCACGCTGGTCGAACAGGGCCACCCGGTACTTCTGCGGGTCGAAGAACCGCCGCATGGTCGGGTTGATCGCCCCGCCCGGCCCGCCGTGCAGAACCACGGCCGGCACGCCGCCGGGATTGCCGCACTCCTCGAAGAAGATCTCGTGCGGCCCGTCGGTCTTCAGCCAGCCGAAGTTGTACGGGTCGATCTCGGGATACAGCCCACGACGGCCATGGCTCTGGCCGAGGGCGGGATTCTGGGAAGCACGGTCCATGGCCCGGTTGTAGGGCGCCGCGTAAAACCTCGCCAGTGACGTTACGTTCAGGATACGCACAACCGCTGACGCCGGTCGTTCAAGGCGCCGCCAACCTCACCCTCATCCCGGCGCTTCGCTACGCTACGGCCGGGATGACGGCGCCTGTGTGGTCAGATCGGAAACCGCTTGTCCAACCACGCCAGCAGCGCCCGGTTCACCTCTTCCGGCTTCTCCTGCTGCGTCCAGTGGCCGCTGCCCTCGATCAGCACCTTCTCCAGGTCGTCGCAGATCGCCTCCATGCCGTCGGCGGAGGAGGGCGGCAGCACCGCGTCCTTCTCGGCCATGACCATCAGCGACGGCTGGCGCACCCGGTGCTCGACATGCTCGGCGGCGTGCCAGTTGCGGGTGAAGTTGCGGTACCAGTTGATGCCGCCGGTAAAACCCGTCCGCTCGAAGGTCTCGACATAGGCTTCGAACTCGTCGTCGGTCAGGAAGAAGGGCCGGGGGTCGACCTCCGGGCTCCACAGTTCCAGCATGTCGACCATGGCGAACAGCGAGGGGTCGCCCTCCTTGCGCTCTGCCGAGAACCCGCCGGAGGCCGGCATCGGCATATCCAGCGGCCGGCGCAGGAAGAAGTCCATCACCTTGCGCGGGTTCTTGCCAAGCGCCTCGTCGGCTTCGCCCGGCGTCTGGAAGTGGACGATGTACATCCGCTCGCCCAGCCGCTTGCGCATGATCTCGATCGGATCGGCCGGCGCCCGCGGGCTGAAGGGGGTGTTCAGGCTGATCACCCCGGCCACCCGGTCGGGATGGCGCACCGACATGTACCAGACCACGAAGCCACCCCAGTCGTGACCGCAGAAGATGGCTTTGGGGATCTTCAGGTGATCCATCAGCGCCACCAGGTCGCCGCACAGGTGCTCCAGGTCATAGCTCTCGACCTCGGCCGGCTGCTCGGTCAGGCCATAGCCCCGCTGGTCCGGCGCGATCACCCAACGGCCCCGGTCGCTCAGCGCCTTGACCTGGTGACGCCAGCTGAAGGCCAGCTCGGGGAACCCGTGGCTGAAGATGATCGGCACGCCCTTCTGCGGCCCGGCTTCGTAGTAGGCCATGCGGATGCCGTTCACGTCGGCGTACTGCACCGGCGGCATCATCGTTTCGATGGCGGACATGGCCTCTCTCCCTATGATTTTGCCGAAACCTGCTACGGCGCCCGTCACGGAAGGCAAGCGCTCAGGCGGAAATAATATCGCCCGGTAGAAATTCATCGAGCCGGATTACGCCGTGTCGTTCAACCCTTTCCCCGCGTCCCATCCGGGCCTAACAACGCGCCACCTTGTCCGACGCCTCCCAAAACCTCCCGCCGCCGGCCCCCACCCCGTGGGGCCTGGTCATCCTGCTCGGCGCGATGACAGCCTTCGCGCCGATGTCGATCGACATGTACCTGCCGGCCCAGACCGCCATCGTCGGCGCGCTGAAGGCCAGCCAGTCCCAGGTCGAGCTGACCCTGTCGACCTTCCTGGCCGGCATGGCCATCGGACAGTTCTTCTACGGCAGCGCCTCGGACCGCTTCGGCCGCCGCATCCCCATCCTGGTCGGTTGCGGGGTCTACGTGGTCGCCTCGGTCATCTGCGCGCTCAGCAATGACATCAACGCCCTGATCGCCGCCCGCTTCCTGCAGGCGCTGGGCGGTTGCGCCGGCGGCGTCGTCGCCCGCGCCATCGTGCGCGACAACTTCGACCACCGCGACACGGCCCGCATCCTCTCGCTGCTGATGCTGGTCATGGGCATCGCCCCCATCCTCGCGCCGGCCGCCGGCAGCCTGGTCCTGCAGATCGCCGACTGGCGCGCCATCTTCTGGTGCCTGGCCGGGTTCGGCATCCTCGTCGCCCTGGCGGTGGCCTTCCGCCTGCCCGAGTCGCGCTCGGAGGAAACCGCCGCCCAGGCCCGCTCGGAAAGCCCGGTCCAGGCCTACCTGGCCCTGCTGATCCAGCCCAAGCTAATCGGCTACCTGCTGGCCGGGTCGCTGAACGGGGCGGTGCTCTTCACCTACATCAGCGCCTCGCCCGGCCTGATCATGGGCATCTACGGGGTCAGCCCGGTCACCTACGCCTGGCTGTTCGGCTTCAACGCCGTCGGCATCATCGGCGCCAACCAGGTCAACCGCATCCTGCTGCGCACCTATAGCCCGGATGCGGTGCTGAAGGCGGCCAGCCTCGCCGGCGTCGCCTTCGGCCTGCTGCTGCTGATCGCGGCCCTGTCCGGCCTCGGCGGCGCCTGGACCGTCCTGCCGCTGCTCTTCGTCACCCTGACCACCTATGCCCTGATGGCCGGCAACACGACGGCCGGCGCGCTCAACTGCGACCCCCGCCGGGCCGGCTCGATCTCGGCCCTGAGCGGCGGTCTGTCGTTCGGGGCAGGGGCCGTGGCCTCGGCCCTGGGCGGCCTCATGCACAACGGCACGCCGACCCCGATGGCGGCGGTCATGCTGGTCTGCCTGGTCGGGTCGGCCCTGTCCCTACGGCTGTTGGCTCTGAAGCGCTGATCCGATCAGAAGCGGGAGAGTCAGGCGCGAGACCGCAACGCCCCGACGATCACCAGCACCCAGCCGACCATGAACGCCACCCCGCCGATCGGCGTGATCGCTCCGAACCAGCGCGGCGCCCCGAAGGCCATCACCACCAGAGACCCGCTGAACACCAGCACCCCGATCAGAAACGCGGCGCTCGTCCCGCGCACCACGGCGAACCCGTTCCGCGCCAGAGCCGCCACCGCCAGCACCGCCAGCGCATGCACGGCCGCGTACTGGCTGGCGGTCTTCAGCCATTCGACGGCTTTTGCGTCCTCGATCCCGTGCGCCGCGAAGGCCCCGAAGGCCACCGACAGCAGTCCGACCAGCGCCGCCGCCGCCACATCCCAATTCCGCGTCACTTGACCCTCCGTCACGGTTGCGTCTCGCTGCCGTCCGCGTAACCTGAACGTTGATAAGACATCGCCCGGCAAGAGGCGCGATCACCATTCGAGGGAAGGAATACGGCATGGCGCTGACTCGTGGCGACGACTATCCGATTCACCAGACACCGGAGCCCATCGCCTACGGCGGCACCGACCGGAATTTCTACGACCGCTACTTCTTCAACGGCTACCACCCCTCGGAGGGCGAGGACTTCTTCGCCGCCGCCTTTGGGGTCTACCCGCACCTCAACGTCACCGACGGGGCCTTCGTCGTCGTCCGCAACGGCGTCGAGACCGCGCTCCACGTTTCGGGGCAACTCGGCGACCGCATGGACATCGCCTGCGGCCCCCTGCGCATCGAGATCGTCGAGCCGCTCCACCGCCTCAAGATCCACGTCAACGCCCCGGAACATGGGCTGAAGGCCGAGATCGAGTTCACCAGCCGCTCGGGCCCCATCGAGGAGCCGCGCTTCATCCGCCGCATCGGCACCCGCGCCTTCATGGACTACACCCGCCTGACCCAGAACGGCCGCTACACCGGCTGGATCGAACTGGATGGCGAGCGCCGCAGCGTCGACGGCTTCGTCGGAACCCGCGACCGCAGCTGGGGCATTCGCCCGGTCGGGGCCCGCGACAGCCAGGACATCATCCCGGCTCCGGCCCCGCAGTTCTACTGGCTGTGGTCGCCCAGCAGCTTCGAGTCGGGCTCCTTCTTCTTCCACTCCAACGAGGACGCCGTCGGCCGCGCCTGGAACACCCGCGCCGTCTGGGCGCCCGACCAGGCGCTGGAGGAAGACTTCGAACACCTCAACGGCCAGGCGCAGGTGAACTGGAAGTCCGGCACCCGTCACGCCACCGACGCCGTGGTCGAATTGACCGACGACTGGGGCAAGCCGGCCGGCAAGGTCGAGTTCAAGCCGATCTATAATTTCCAGATGAACGGCCTCGGCTACACCCATCCCAAATGGAACCACGGCCTGCTGCATGGCGTGCTGGAGGTCGAGCGCGAGGACATCGTCCTGGCCGACGTCGATCCGACCCTGCCCTGGAACCTGCACGTTCAGGCCCTCAGTGAGGTGATCTACACCGACGCTGACGGCGGCGTTCGCAAGGGCAGGGGCGTCCTCGAACAGCTGGTCATGGGCCCGCACAAGCCCAGCGGCTTCGCCGACGTGCTGGATATGGCGAAATGAGCCTGCAGGATCAGCTCGAGGCTTATCTGACGCGCACGGGCGGCAAGCCGGCGCGGGTCCACGACCTGTTCCGCATCCCGGGCGGCGCCAGCCGTGAGACCTACAAGTTCGACATCGAGGTCGACGGCCAACGGCGCGGCATGATCCTGCGCCGCGACCCGGTGGGCAGCCTGATCGACACCGACCGCCGCGTCGAATTCCTCGCCTTCCGCTCGTTCTTCGACAAGGGGCTGCCGGTGCCGGAAGCCCTGGCGCTGGAAGAGGAGGGGGCCGAGCTTGAGCGCCCCTTCTTCATCATGGGTCGCATCGACGGCGGCAAGGCCCAGAGCCCCTTCACCCTGCCGCCCTATGGCGAGCACGCGGCGACGCTGGGCGAGCAGTTCTTCAGCCACCTCGGCCAGATCGCCGCCGCCGACCCCGCCACCCTGCCGATCAGCGAGGCCGCGCCGTCGCCCGCGCTGGATGCCTGCTGGTCCAAGGAACTCGACTACTGGGAAGGCGTCATCAACGAGGATGAGGAACATCCCCAGATGATCGTCCGGGCGGCCATCCGCCGCCTGCGCCGCAATCCGCCGCCGCCGGCCCAGAAGCTCAGCGTCGTCCACGGTGACTACCGCACCGGCAACTTCATGCACGACGGTGCGGGCAAGATCATCGCCCTGCTCGACTGGGAAATGGCCCACATCGGCGATCCGCTGGAAGACCTCGGCTGGGCCATCGAACCGCTGTGGTGCTACCGGGAGACGAACCGCGTCTCCGGCATGGTCTCCCGTGAAAAGGCCATCGCCCTCTGGGAAACGGCCAGCGGCCTTAGGGTCGATCCCGCCGCCTTTGCCTGGTGGGAGCTGTTCGCCTCGGTGAAGGGCGCCGCTATCTGGATCTCCTCGGCCAGGGAATACCGCGCCGGCGGCATGAAGGACCCGGTGCTCGGCCTCAGCGGCTGGTACACGGCCCGCCGCCAGGACGAGATCATCGCAAACGTCCTCGCCAAACTGGAGGGCCTGGCATGACCCCGACCGTCTCCGAACTTTTGCTCGGCAACTTCATCGCCCTGATGGACCCGCCGCCGCCTGAGGCGCTGGGCGACTTCATGGCCGGCAAGGTGGCCGTCACCGGCATGATCGCCATGCTCGCCGCTCAGGAGGCCGAACGCGGCGCCGAGGCCCGCATCTGGGAAAACCAGGCCATCCGCGACCTGCTGGTCCGCGGCGGCGCGGCGATCCCGGCCGGCGCCGAAACGGAGAAGGATTTCTCCATCGCCGGCCTCGACCGGGTCAACGCGACCCTGCGCACGGCCCTGATCGCCCTGCACACCGAGGTAGAGGAGGCCGGATACCGCGACCTCGACCACGCCATCCTCCGCTTCTACGTCAAGAGCGCCGACATGCGCCGGTTGGACATGCCCCCGATGCCGGGGAACTGACACGGATCCTTCTCCCGCTCGTCGGGAGAAGGTGGCGGCCGAAGGCCGACGGATGAGGGCAGCACCGGCCCGTCCAGCTCGACCACGTTCTGGCGCTGTCACTGCAGCCGCCAATCCTGAAACGCTGGCGCCGCCCTCATCCGACCCGCTTCGCGGGCCACCTTCTCCCGACAAGCGGGAGAAGGAATCGGGGCAGTCTGTCCCCCATGGCCAAACCCATTGCCCTCGACCGCCAGACGTCCGACATCCTCGAACGCAAGCTGCGCAAGCATCTGCAGGACGAATACGGCTTCGAGCTGGGCCAGTTCGAGGCCCTCGATCTCCTCGACTGGCTTGCCGAGACCCTGGGGCCCCTCTACTACAACCAGGCCCTCTACGACGCCCAGACGGTCCTGCGGAAACGCGCCGACGACCTGATCGAGGCGGTGTCGGCCATCGAGAAGCCGGTCAAGCTTTGAGCCCGTTCGAGTTCTTCTTCAGCTTCTACGGCCTGCTGCTCGGCCTCTCCGTGGCCGTGCTGGCCACCGGCGCCGCCCGCGCCTTCAAGCATCGCAAGACCCGGCCCGTCGGCTGGCTCACCCCGCTGCTCGCCGTCTTCGTCGCCCTCGACATCGCCACCTTCTGGGAAGCGGCCTGGATCAACTACCGGGCGCTGCCGGTCAGCTACGGCCTGCTGGTCGGCGGTCTGGTCGTCGCCGTGGTCTATTTCATCGCCGCCGCCTTGGTCTTTCCCGACGACAGCGACAGGCCGGCGCCGCTCGACGAGCACTTCTGGGCCAACCGCCGGGCCAGCCTCTGCCTGCTCATCCTGGCCAACCTGCTCGGCGTCAGCGCCCAGCTGGCCATCAACCTGACCCGCGAGAACGGCCTGGGCCTGGCCATCAACTATGCGGTCAACATGGGCATTTACCTCGTCCTCATCGGCGCGGCCGCCTGGACGAAGCGACGCTGGCTGTTCGCCATCGCCATCGGCCTCCATACCCTGCTGTACCTCTACATCGCCGTCATCTCGATCCTGTCGCCGCCGGCCGCCTGACAAGCGATCCTGAACGGGTCTGGACGGTCCTTTTCCGTCCCTGTCCGGCGCTTCTGAAGTTCTCGCCTGATTAACGCGATCGCGGGTCGGTCTGTGTCGGGTTTTTGTTGCTCGCCGGATTGAAAACGGTTGTCTCAAGGTTGGCTTGTTGGCGTGAGTGTGTTGCCGTTAGTCGATTGAAACTGTTCAATAAAAGCGGCTGACTATAACGCGGAAACGGGCTATAATCGCTGCGCGCCGCAAATCGATCCGGCCGGTCCCCTCGACATCCGGCGACTCCTGCTATCGGAAGCCATGCCGACCAACCTCCGCCTTGGCCTCTACTACTGCGCCATCTTCATCGGCACGGGGGCCAGCCTGCCCTACATGCCGGTGTGGTTCCGCAGCCAGGGCCTCAGCGGGGCCGAGATCGGCATCATCCTGGCCGCGCCCTCGCTGGCCCGCATCGTCATCTCGCCGATGGCCGCCGTCTGGGCGGACGGCTTCCGTCTCCGCCGCACGCCGCTGGTCATCATCGGAACCGTCGCCGCCCTGGCCTATGGCGTCATCGGTCTGGTTCACGGCTTCACCGCCTGGCTGCTGGCCTGGACCATCGCCGCCGCCATGCTCGGCACCCTGCCGTCGCTGGCCGACGTCATGGGCCTGCGCCTGTCCCGCCGGGAGGGCTTTTCCTATCCCTTCGCCCGCGGCCTCGGCTCCATCGCCTTCATCGTCGGCAACCTCGCGGTCGGCGCCTTGCTGGGCGTCCTGACCCCGGACCTGGTGCTGTTCTGGACCATCGCCGCCGCCGCCCTGGCAGCCGTCTTCGCGAGGGCGCTGCTGCCGCCGGAACCGGTTCACGAACACGGCGAGGCGCCGCCCCGGACTTCCCGCTGGCGCGGCCTCTCCGACCTGCTGCGCAATCGGGGCTTCATGATCGCCGTCGTGGGCGCCGGGATCATCCAGGCCAGCCACGGCTTCTACTACGCCTTCTCGGCCCTGCTCTGGCGCAAACAGGAGATCGGGGAGGCGTGGATCGGCGTC
>JAUMCZ010000128.1:0-4408 GCA_032122215.1 Caulobacter sp. | reverse complement strand
AACGGCGAGGGATTTGAACATGGGAATTCCTAGTGGTGCAGGGGGTGAACGTTGCCTGTTCTCACCCTCAGGTCAAACCCCCTCCGTCATCCCGGCCGCACCCCTGCTTTCACCGGGATACGACCGGAATGAGCGCCTATTTTTTGCGAGGCCCGGCCGTCTTCACGTACCGGTCCATCCACTCGCTCATCTCCCACAACGTATGCAGGGTCGACTCCCGGGCCCGATAGCCATGCGCCTCGTTGGGCAGCACCACATACCGCGACGTCGCCCCGGCCCCCTTGAGCGCCGCGAAGAAGCGCTCGGTCTGCACCGGGAAGGTGCCCGAGTTATCGTCCGCCCCGCCGTGGATCAGCAGGATCGGCTCGTTGATCTTCGTCGCATAGGTGAAGGGGCTCATCTTCGTATAGGTGTCGGTCGCCTCCCAGTAGGTGCGCTGTTCGGACTGGAAGCCGAACGGGGTCAGGGTGCGGTTATAGGCGCCCGACCGGGCGATGCCGGCCCGGAACAGGTCGGTGTGGGCCAGCAGGTTGGCGGTCATGAAGGCGCCGTAGCTGTGGCCGCCGACGGCGATGCGGTCGCGATCCGCCACGCCCAGGTCGACCACCGCCTTCACCGCCGCCTCGGCGTTGGCGGTCAGTTGTTCGATGTAGGTGTCGTTGGGCTCGGCCCCGCCCACCCCGACGATCGGCATGGAGGGGTTGTCGAAGATGGCGTAGCCCTGGGTCAGCAGGAACAGGTGGCTGATGCCGCCCGGCCGTGTGAAGCGATTGGAGGTGTCGACCGTCTGGCCGGCCACCCGGGCGTCGGTGAACTCGGCGGGATAGGCCCACATCAGCATCGGCAGCGGCCCGTCGCGGGTCTTGTCGTAACCGGCCGGCAGATAGAGCGTGCCCGACAGCTGCACCCCGTCGGCGCGTGTGTACTTGACCTCCTGCTTGGTCACCTGGGCGAACTGCGGGGCCGGATCGGGGAAGTCGGTCAGCGGGGCCAGCTTTCCGCCCTTCAGGGGCCGCAGGAAGTAGTTGGGGGGCTCGGTCCCGCTCTCACGGCGGGTGATGATGCGGGTGGCGGCATCGTCGGCCACGTCCAGAACCCGCTCGTAGTGGCTCTTTCCTGCCGCCCACAGCCGCTTCGAGGCGCCGTCAGCGAGGCTCATCGCCGACAGAAAGGGGAAGGCGCCCTTGGCCGTATCGCCCTCACCGGTCATCAGCATCGACTTGCCGTCGGCGGTGAAGCGGATCACGGACCGGCCGTTGGGCAGGGTGCGCATCAGCACATCGCCGGGATTGTCGTAGCGACCCTGGTAGTTCCGGCTGACCAGCACCCGCGCCGGGCCGGGGGCCGAGGGGTTCACGGCCAGTCGGGTCTCGTGCCGGGTGTCAAACCAGGACGACTGCACCAGTGCGAAATCGGCCCGCCCCCAGGAAACGCCGCCAAAGCGTTCCTTAAGATCGACCAGCACCGTCGGCTCCGCCGTGAACGGCGCGGCCTGCATCAGCACCCGGTCGTGGATTTCGACCTTCTTGCGGGGATCGCCGTCGTCCTGGGCTTCGGCCCAGACCAGGGTTGCGTCGGCGTCGTCACGCCAGCTGACGCTGCGCGGTCCGGTGACGACCGCGTCGAACGGCGGCGGCAGGTTGTCGGCCAGCGGCCGGTCGACCACGGTCCTGACCGTCTTGCCGCTCCAGTCGAGCACCAGGATCTCGGTCGGGAACCGACCGGCCGGCACGATGTAGCTGTAGGGACGCTTCAGCCGCGTAACCAGAATGTAGCGGCCGTCGGGCGAGATGGACGCGCCGCTGTAGACGCCCGGCTGGCCCACCAGCCCCTGCATTTCCCCGCCGACGCCGACTTTCATCAGCTGGCTTGTGAAGTAGTGGTCGAACAGGGCCTCATCGTGCGGCGTCTGCAACAGGTCCTGGGCGGTGCGGACGGGCGCCGCCCGGCCACTGCTCTGCTGAACCAGCGGACCGGTGGGCGCCGTCGGGGCGGCCGGAGCCGCGCCGCGTCCGGTCGGAACGGTCCGCACCAGCAGGCCCGAGCTGTCCGGCAGCCAGCTGTAGGCGGCTCCGAATGCGCCGTTCATGATCGCCGGCAGGACGCGATTGGCCCGGCCCGTGTTGACCTCGACCAGCCACAGCTCCAATCCGTCGCGGGCCTCGACGACCACGGCCAGCCGCCGTCCATCCGGCGACCAGGACGGGGCGAAGAAGCGCAGGCCGTCCGGCAACTGGGCCTTCACCCGCTTGCCGCCCTTGACCGGCGCGAACTCCAGCGAGCGCAGATAGCTGGTCCGCGCCTCGGTCGGGCCGTTGGTGCGGGGGTTCAGTCGCGCGCCCGCCAGCCGCAGGATCGGCTCCGACACCGCTGCGATGGACGGCAGGTTCTCGCGGGTCATCACGGCCATGACCGAACGGTCGCGGGACAGGCTGATCACCGGCGTCGGATCGGCGTCGATGATCTGCGTGATTGGTGCGGGCGGCAGGCGATAGCTGTCGCCCGTCTGGGCCAGCCCCGGCGCCGGCGCGGCCATGGCAAAGGCGGCCAGCAGGGCCGGTGCGAAGCGAAGAAACTGGAGCATTGAAACCTGTGAAGTCGAACCCGAGGAAGCCCGATCATCTCCCGACCCGTGACACATTGTCCAATCCTCGATTCGGGTCGTCCCGCCCCTTGAGCTGTGCTCACATTGGTTCAGGATTACCGAAGAGTAGCTTGTTCGCCCGCTCACCAGAAACTCTTGCGCTCCGGGGGGCGCTACCATGTCGCAATCCGCACTCAGAACCACAGAATCGCCCTCGGCCGTCAACGACGAGCCGTCCATCGACCAGAAGCGCATCGTTGCGCGTCTGAGCTCCCGCTGGTTTCTCCAGACCCTGACCCTGGTGAAGAGCTTCGGCGGCGGCGACATCCTCGATGGCCTGATCCTGCTGGCCGTCACCGAGGCCAACACCCGCCACCTGAACGGTCCCGAGGGGCGCTATCACTCCAGCAGCGATATTCCGCCAAACGACGTGCGTCGCCCGGTCAGTGTCTATGTCGTGGCCCGCGAGCTCGGCATCTCCTACGAGACCGCTCGCCGGCATGTGCAGCGCCTGATCAAGTCGGGCCGCATCGAGCGTGTGGAAGACGGCGTCGTGGTGCCCGACACCGTCTTCGCCGACTACGATACCCAGGGCCTCACCGCCAAGAACTACACCAACGTCCGCCGCTTCCTGGACCAGCTGCGCGACATCGGCGTCATCTGACGCTCTTGCGGCCGGACCCCGGTCCGGCCGACAATGTCCGGGTGTCACATTCTACCCTGATCATCGATTGCGATCCGGGGGTGGACGACGGCGTCGCCCTGCTGCTCGCCTTCGCCAGCCCCGAGCTGAACATCCTCGGCGTCACCACCGTGGCCGGCAACGTCGCCGCCGGGCTGACCGCTCGCAACGCCCGCGTCATCCGGGACATCGCCGGCCGCACTGACGTGCCGGTCCTGGCCGGTTGCCAGCGTCCCATGGTCCGCGTCCCTGTCGAGGCCGGTCACTTCCACGGCGAATCGGGCCTGGGCGATCTGGCCATCCCGCCGACCCCGGACGAGCCTGGTCCCCACGCTGTCGATTTTCTGATCCGGACCCTGATGGACCACCCATCCGGCGACGTGGATGTTGCTGTCACGGGCCCCTTCACCAACCTGGCCATGGCCATGGTCCTGGAGCCCTCCATCATTGGCCGCATCCGCCGCATCGTGGCCATGGGCGGCGCCCGGCTCGAGGGCGGGAACATCACCGCCTCGGCCGAGTATAACATCTTCGCCGACCCCCACGCCGCCCATGTCGTCTTCGCCAGCGGCGCGCCTGTCATCGTCCACGGCCTCGACGTCACCCACCAGGTCCGGGCCACCGAGCCGCGCATCGCCGCCATCGAGGCGCTCGCCAACCCCCGCGCCGCCGCGGCCGCCTCCCTCCTGCGCTTCTCCCGCAGGATCGAGCACGAGATCGTCCGCGGTCTCGACGCCCCGCTGCACGACCCTTGCCCGATCGCCTGGCTGATCGCGCCCGACCTGTTCGAGACCGCGCCCTGTGAGATCGCCGTTGAGACCAGCTCGCCCCTGACCCTCGGCCACACCGCCGTGGAATTCCGAAAAACCGGCAGCTCACCCCACCACTGGGTGACGGCAGCGAACGGGCAGGGGGTCTTTGAGCTGATCACGGACCGGCTCGGATGAGCGTCAGTCTCACCGTCGTCGGCTCGATCAACCTCGACTTCGTAGCCACCGCCGCGACCCTGCCGGCCCCCGGCGAAACGGTCACCGGCGCCACCCTGGCCCGCCATCCCGGCGGCAAGGGCGCCAACCAGGCGCTGGCCGCCCGCCGTCTGGGCGCTGCCGTGCAGATGATCGGCGCCACCGGCAAGGACGGCA
>JAUMCZ010000127.1:0-17075 GCA_032122215.1 Caulobacter sp. | reverse complement strand
CCGTGGCAGGTGGCGCAGTTGTCGCCGAACACCGAGGTTCCGACCTGCAGGGCGTAGGCCTGGAGCTTGGGGTCGGACTCGATCTGCTGCAGGCTGGCGGTGCGCAGGATCCGGGCGCCCTCGCCACGCTGGGCGTCGAGGTCTTTCATCGCCTTGGCGACGTCGGCGCGGTCGGAGCTGCCGAGCAGGCCGGTCGTATAGCTGCCGATGCCGGGCCAGGCCGGCATCACGAGCCAGTAGCCGATGGCGAACAGGATGCAGGCGTAGAACACCCACAGCCACCAGCGCGGCAGCGGATTATCCAGTTCGCGGATGCCGTCCCACTCGTGACCCGTGGTGTCGACTCCAGTCACGTCATCCTTGAGGGGAGTTTCGTCTTTGTGCGGACCGCTCATAGGTCATTCTCCTCGAGGGGCAGTCGGGCGGCGGCGCGATAGGTGTCGCGGTGGCGGGGCAGCAGGGCCCAGACAGTTCCGGCCAGGAAGATCAGGCCGAAGTAGACCAGCCCGAACTGCTGGGCGAAGCGGGAGACGGTTTCGTAGGTCATGGTGGGGCCCTATCGCTTGTTGGCCGGATCGCCGGCCTTGTAGGTGCTGAAATCGACCCCGGCGCCGAGCATCTGGAGGTAGGCGACCAGAGCGTCCATCTCGGTCAGCCGATCGGGCCGGCCATCGAAGTCGCGGTTGACCACCTTGGCGCCGTAGCGCTTGCGCAAGGCGACGGCGTCGCTGGAGAAGGGATCGGCCTGGGCCTCGACGTCGGTCAGGACGGCGTCGATATCCGCCTGGGTGTAGGGGACGCCCAGCCGCGTCATGGCCTCGACCTTGGCCTGCAGGTCGATCGTCCGCAGGTCCTTGTCGGCCAGGAAGGCGTAGGGCGGCATCACCGACTCCGGGACCACCGAGCGGGGGTCGGTCAGGTGGTCGACGTGCCAGCCATCACTGTACTTGCCGCCGACCCGGGCGAGATCAGGCCCGGTCCGCTTCGATCCCCACTGGAAGGGGTGATCGTACATGCTCTCCGCCGCCAGGCTGTAGTGACCGTAGCGTTCGACCTCGTCACGCAGGGGGCGGATCATCTGGCTGTGACAGACGTAACAGCCCTCGCGGATGTAGATGTCGCGGCCGGCCAGCTCGAGGGGCGTGTAGCGGCGCACGCCCTCGACCTTCTCGACCGTGCTCTGCAGCCAGAACAGGGGGGCGATCTCGACCAGGCCGCCGATCGAGACGACCAGCAGGATGCCGATGACCAGGATGAGCGAGTGACGCTCGAACTTGGCGTGGTGTTTCCAGAGTTTCATGTCGGCCCCTCCCCTTACGCGGCCACGGAGGCGGGGAGCGCGGCCGGAGTCGCCTCCGCGCCCTGGACGGACGGCATACGAACCGTGCGCCACAGGTTGTAGATCATGATCAGCGTGCCGCTCAGGAACATCAGGCCACCGACGGTGCGGATGATGTTCTCGATATGCTTGGCCGAGACGGTCTCGATGAAGCTGTAGGCCAGGTAGCCTTCAGGCGTGTAGGCGCGCCACATCAGGCCTTCCATGATGCCCGACACCCACATGGCGCAGATGTAGAGAAGGATGCCGGTGGTCGCGATCCAGAAGTGCCACTCGATGAGGGCGTTGGAGAAGATCTTCTCCTTCTTCCACAGCCAGGGAACCATGCAGTAGATGGCCCCGAAGCTGATGAAGCCGACCCAGCCGAGCGCGCCGGAGTGGACGTGGCCGATGGTCCAGTCGGTGTAGTGCGACAGGGCGTTGACCGCCCGGATCGACATCACCGGACCCTCGAAGGTGCTCATGCCGTAGAAGGCGATGGCGACGACCATCATGCGGACGACGGGGTCGGTGCGCAGCTTGTCCCAGGCGCCCGACAGGGTCATCAGCCCGTTGATCATGCCGCCCCAGCTGGGCATCCACAGCATGATCGAGAAGGTCATGCCCAGCGTCTGAGCCCACTGCGGCAGGGCCGTGTAGTGGAGGTGGTGGGGGCCGGCCCAGATGTAGATGAAGATCAGCGACCAGAAGTGCACGATCGACAGGCGGTAGCTGTAGACCGGCCGGTCCACCCGCTTGGGCACGAAGTAATACATCATGCCCAGGAAGCCGGCGGTCAGGAAGAAGCCGACGGCGTTGTGCCCGTACCACCACTGGGTCAGGGCGTCCTGCACCCCGCTGAACAGCGAGTAGCTGCGGTGATTCAGCAGGCCGATCGGCAGGCTGAGGTTGTTGACCACATGCAGCAGGGCGACGGTGACGATGAAGGCCAGGTAGAACCAGTTGGCCACGTAGATGTGAGGTTCCTTGCGCTTCCAGAGCGTGCCCAGGAAGACCAGCAGATAGGCGACCCAGACGATGGTCAGCCACAGGTCGATGTACCACTCAGGCTCTGCGTATTCCTTCGACTGGGTGATGCCGGCGAGATACCCGGTGGCCGCCAGGATGATGAACAGCTGGTAGCCCCAGAACACGAACCAGGGCGCGATGCCGCCGGCCAGTCGGGCGCGGCAGGTGCGCTGAACGACCCAGAAGCTGGTGGCGATCAGGGCGTTGCCCCCGAAGGCGAAGATAACCCCGGAGGTGTGCAGCGGCCTCAGGCGGCCGAAGTTCAGCCAGCCCGCCTCGGGGAAGTAGAAGATGGTCGGCCAGCTGAGCTGGGCGGCGATGACCACCCCGACCAGCATGCCGACCGCGCCCCAGAACATGGTGGCGACGACGCCGGCGCGAATGACGCCATCCATGTACCGGTCCGGCTCGTCCCGTAGCTGACCCGAACTCAGGCCTGCTGTGAGAGCAAAGCCGCCCAGAACGGCGGCGGCGACGAAGACCAGACTGTGGAACCGGAACAGCGGGTCATCAGTCAGGCCGGCGGCTATCGTCATGATCAGGCCGCCGACGACGGTCAGCGCTAGCAGAAGAACCGCGCCCGGCGTCGACCGGTTGCGATCCAGAAGGGCAGTGGACATGGAAGAATCCCCGAAAGCTTGCCGCTTCATCAAGCCTGGGCGGCCTGGGCGCCTTGATCTGGATCAAGGCCGAGGGATCGGATCGGCTCAGAGTGGCCGCGAACGAGGACAGATCGATGACGCGCGCCATCACCGAACCCAGCGCCACAGGCAGAGAAATTCTCGAACTGGCGACCGGCCTGTTCGCCATCACGGCCGGGGTGCTGTGGTTCTGGATTTACCAGATCACGACGACCGCAGCCGAGCTGTGCACCACGACGCCGAGCACGCTCGCGCACTGCCCGCTGTGCTATCCGGCGGTCCTTGCCAGCCTGGCCGCCCTGGTGAGCGGCGGCATGCTGCTGCGCGCCCGACTATCCGCCTGATCCGCACCGCCCGGACGGCGATGCCGGCCAGGGTCGCAGGCCGGCGGCGGCTCCACATCCCGTCTCCATGAGTGTCTTGTTCAGGTCAGGTTGGCGCTATTCGGAGCGCCGGCCGTCGAAGGGCTCCGGGGCGCGGGCGGCGTCGGCATAGGTGTCGTGCACCAGGCCGTCGCGATGCTCGGGCGGACCGTAGAGCGAGTAGAATTTCAGCGGTTCGGCGCCGGTATTGACGATGTTGTGCCGCGCGCCTGCCGGGACCAGTACGGCGGAGTCGTCCTCGACCGGCGTGCGAAGGCCGTCGATGATGACGGCGCCTTCGCCGTCGATGAACTGGAAGAACTGGTCGTGCTCGAGATGCGTCTCCAGCCCGATCTCCTCGCCCGGAAGCAGGCGCATCATGACCAGCTGCAGATGGCGACCGGTATACAGAACCCGGCGGAAGGCCTCGTTGGCGTCCGCCAGGTCCTCGATGCTGTCGACGAATCCCTTCACGTCGCACTCCTTCCTGATCGTTCCCTGCCCATGTGGTCCGGGCCGGGCGACGCCGCCTTGATCGCCGTCAAAACCAGGCTGCGGGATCGCCTGACAGGCCAGGGCCGGCCCCCTGGTCAATGCGAGATCAGCAGCGGGATCGGCGGCGCGCCTAGCAGGTCGCGGCTGACCCCGCCGAGGATCAGTTCCTGGACACGCGGGCGGCCGAACAGACCCATGACCAGGAGGTCGGAGCCGAGGTCCCTGGCCTGACGGCGAATCACTTCGACAGCGTCCTCATCCCGGCTGCGGTCGAGGATGATGTTGGCTTTGCAGCCGTGGTGTTCCAGGTGCCGCTGCAGTCGGCCATCAGGGCCGCCATCGCCCGTCGGCGAGACGACCACAACATCGATCTGCTCGGCCGCCATCAGCACGGGCCAGGCGTCCCGCAGGGCGCGGGCCGATTCCCGCGAGCCATTCCAGGCGACCAGGACGCGGCGCCCGAAGTCGGGGGCGCAGCCATCTTCGCCGACGACCAGCACCGGACCGCCCGTGGCCATGGCCAGGTCGCCGGCCGAGTATTTCCAGCGCGCCATGCTGACCGCGACGACCGGCGGCAGCACCACCAGGTCGGCGCGCCGCGCGCAGGCGGTGAGGGTGGCGTTGTTGTCGCCGCCGATCGTCAGCCACTCGGACGGAACCCCGGCTTCGGCGGCGGCGGCCTCGAAGGTCTCGCGGGCGGCCTCGGCCGCCTCGTCGACCGACTTGGCGTGACCCTTGAGCAAGGCGTCGATATCGGGCGGCGACATATAGGCCAGCACCTCCGTCGCCATCACGTCGTTGAGGAATTCGGACCGCAGGAAGACGCCCGTGATGACGCCGCCCGAACGCCGGGCCAGTTCGGCCGCGGCGACCGCACGGGGCCGGGACTGCGCGGTCTCGTTCACCTGCACCAGGATGTCGCGGTAAGTCATTGGGTCGTCCCTCCGTTTCGAAGGATTATCCCCGTCCTGAGGACGCCGGCCTTGATCCTGGTCAATCGAGGCTGTCGATATAGACGGCGAGATCCCGCAGTTCGGCCTGCTCGAGCCGGGCCGGCGGCATCTCTCCATGGCCGAGGTCCGAGACCATGGTCAGGCTCTCTTCAAGTCTCGGTCCGGACAGGCGGGCAGCGAGCTGTGGGAACGGCGGAGCCATCGGGCGGGGGCTGTCCGCGCCCGCCTCTACCGCATGACAGGCGGCGCAGGCGCGTTGCGCCAGGGCCAGTCCGCCCGCGATGCGGACGTCAGGTCCGACGGGGGTTTCGACCGCCGCCTGGGGCTGAGGCGAGGGGTCTGCCGAGGCGCAGGCCGACAAAAGGACCCCCGCAGCCAGACAGATCGCGGCCGGCGCCCAGATGATGTTCAGGGGCTTGCTCATTCGTCGGCTCCTTGGCGTGGGATGATCGCAACAGACAAGAGACGCCATTTTCCCGCCCAGCCTTGATCAGTGTCAATGCGCCGGCGCGCGTGAGCCGGAAGATGGTCCCAAGGCGGGAACAGGACCTCCTCGCCGCATAGGTATCTTCCCTTAAGCGCGCCCCCTTACGCGCCAGCCACGAATTTCCCGATCTCGCCGTCGGCCCTAGCGATTGACCATCGCCAAAGGGGAATAACCGATGACCGCCCTCAGCCTCAGCCCGTCCCTCGCCGCGCCCCAGCACCCGATTGATGCCCTGGGTCATATCGGCGTGCGCATGACGTTCAGTCCGGGCGAGGAGATCTACGCCCAGGACGAGGACGCGGACATGTTCTACCGCGTCATTCGCGGCGCGGTCCGCACCACCCGCCTGCTGAGCGATGGCCGCCGCCAGATCGGCGACTTCTACTACGCCGACGACCTGATCGGCCTCGAGGCCGGCCCCGTCCACCGCTTCTCGGCCGAGGCGCTGGGTTGCTGCGAGATCCAGGTGATCCGCAAGTCGGCCCTCAAGCTCTACGGCGACGAGGGCGTGAAGATCGAGCGGCTGATCTGGGCGGAGACCGCCCGTGAGCTGCAACGCACCCAGGAGCATGTGATGCTGCTGGGCCGCAAGTCGGCCTGCGAGAAGGTGGCCAGCTTCCTGCTCGACATCGCCCGGCGCTTTCGCGGTGAGGTCGCCGAACTGCCGATGGGCCGTCAGGACATGGCCGATTATCTCGGCCTGACCATCGAAACCGTGTCGCGCATGGTCACCCAGTTGCAGACTGAAGGCCTGGTCCGCTTCCTGGGCTGCCGTCGCTTCGAGGTCCGGAACGCGACGGGCCTCGCCTGCCTGGTCGAAACCTGATCCAGAGGGTCCGAAGCGAGGGCATCGCGGATTCGTCGGGCCGCCGTTGATTACGGCGGATCAAAGCCTCCCCCACCGTGTTAGGTTGTAACGGGGTCCTTGGAAGGGCGCCGTCGGAACTCGGGGACAGGGTGTTTTCAGCCAAAGCCTGGCCGGACTGGAGCGTGGCCGACGCCGACGGTCGGTTCGGCTATGGCGCCGCCGTCCTTGGCGCCCTGCTGACCCTGGGCGCGCGCGCCCTGCTGACTCCATGGGCCGGCGACCATGCCCTTTTCATCATCTATGTCCCGGCGGTGCTGGTCGCCTCGGGTTTCGGGGGCTGGGGCCCCGGACTGCTGGCCACGGGCTTCGGGCTGGGGATCAGTCTCCTCTTTCAACGCGACGCGCTGGTTTCCAGCCCCGCCAACATCATCGATGCCGCCGCCTTTCTGATTCTGGGGCCGATGATCGCCTACGGCGGTGACCGGTTGCGACACCGCTCGCGATCCGCCGCATCCCAGCACGCCCACCTGGAATCCATTCTCGCCACCGTGCCCGAGGCCATGATCGTCATCGACGAGCGCGGCGTTATGCGCTCGTTCAGCGCCGCCGCCGTGGACCTGTTCGGCTGGACGCCGGACGAAGCAGTCGGGCGGAACGTCGACATGCTGATGCCGCAGCCCTATCGCACCGAGCACGATGGCTACCTGACGCGCTACCTGACCACCGGGGAGCGGCGGATCATCGGCATCGGCCGCATCGTGGTGGGCGAGCGAAAGGACGGCACGACCTTTCCGATGGAGCTGTCGGTCGGCGAGGCCGTAGTCGGCCACGACCGGTTCTTCACCGGCTTCGTCCGCGACCTGACCGAACACCGCGACCAGGAGCGTCGGCTGCAGGAGCTGCAGTCGGAACTGGTCCACGTCTCCCGCCTGACCGCCATGGGCGAGATGGCCTCGTCCCTGGCTCATGAGCTGAACCAGCCGCTGTCGGCGATCGCCAGCTATCTCAAGGGCTCGGTGACCCTTCTGTCGGGCGAACGGCCCGATCTCGAACGGCTGAGTACCGTTCTGGACAAGGCGGCGGACCAGGCGCTTCGAGCCGGCGACATCATCAAGCGCCTGAGGGAGTTCGTCGCCAAGGGCGAGACCGAGCACACCCTTGAAGACCCCGCGAAACTGATGGAGGAGGCCAGCGCCCTGGCTCTGGTCGGGGCCCGCCAGAAGGGATATCGCGTGTCGCTCAAGTTCGCCCGCGATCTGGGTCCTGTCATCGTCGACAAGGTCCAGGTCCAGCAGGTGGCCCTGAACCTCATCCGCAACGCCCTCGACGCGATGGCGGATGGGGAGCGAAAAGATCTCACGGTTTCGGTCGGGCCGGGCGAGGAGGGGATGGTGATGATTTCTGTGGTCGACAGCGGGCCTGGAGTCAGTCCGGACGTGCGCGAGCGCCTGTTCCAGCCCTTCGTCACGACCAAGGCCCAGGGCATGGGCGTCGGCCTGTCGATCTGCCGGACCATCGTCGAGGCCCAGGGCGGCCGCATCTGGGTGGATGACAATCCCCAGGGCGGCGCCACCTTCGCCTTTACCCTTCCGCTGGCTGACCATGAAGACCGACATGACCATTAAGCCCTCTGTCCATGTCGTCGACGACGACGAGGCGATGCGCGATTCCCTGGCCTTCCTGCTGGAGGTGAGCGGGTTCACTCCCGTCCTGCACGAGTCCGCCGACGCCTTCCTCTCGGCCCTGCCCATCGCCGGCGAGGGCTGTGTGCTGACCGATGTCCGCATGCCGGGGATGTCGGGCGTCGAGCTGGCGCGGCATCTGACGGGACAGGGTTTCGGCCTGCCGATCATCGTCATGACCGGGCATGGCGACATCCCCCTGGCGGTGGAAGCGATGAAGGCCGGCATCGCCGACTTCATCGAGAAGCCCTTCTCGGACGAGGTCCTGGTCCGCGCCATCAAGGCGGCGATCAGCCGGCCGACGCCGGGCGGTGATCAGGCCCGGCAGGATGCGCTCGACCGCCTCGCCGGCCTGTCGCCTCGGGAGCGGGATGTCCTCGCCGGGGTGGTGGCCGGCAAGGCCAACAAGGTGATCGCCTTCGACCTTCAGATCAGCGCCCGGACCGTGGAAATCTACCGCGCCAACATGATGACCAAGACCGGCGCGCGGAACATGGCCGAACTGATGCGGATCGCACTGGCGGCGGGTCTGTAGACCGCCGATGCGCCTGGCCCTGTTCAATCCGCAGATCCCCCAGAATGTCGGGGCCTGTATCCGGCTGTCGGCCTGTTTCGATATCGAGCTGCATGTCATCGAGCCGGTCGGCTTTGCCTTTGATGATCGCGCCATGAAGCGCGCCGCCCTCGACTATGGTCCGCTGAGCCACATGACCCGGCATCCTGACTGGGACGCCTTCCAGGCGGCGCGGGGGCCCGGTCGGCTGATCCTGTTCACCACCAAGGGGGCGACGCCGCTGGACGTCTTTGCCTTCGAGGCGGGCGATACCCTGTTGTTCGGCAGCGAGACGGCCGGGGCGCCGGAGCCGGTTCATGCCGCCGCCGACGCCCGGGTGGTGATCCCGCTGCGGCCCGGGGCGCGGTCGATGAACCTGTCGGTCAGCGCCGGGATCGGGCTGTTCGAGGGCCTGAGGCAGACGGGTGGGCTGACGCCCCGCTGACGGCGCTATCGAAGCGGCGTCCATTATACGACCTACAGAAGCACAGGTGAATCCGTCCAGGGCCGGCCAAACCCCTTGCACCGTAGGCTTTGGCGCAGGTCGGGGCTGTGATTTTGTAGCCCGGGGCGTAGGTCTGAGCGTAGGTCGAGGCACCGCGTTTGTAGGTCAAATTGTCTGCGGCGCGACCTACGGGGTCCGCGGGCGTTTCGCCAATCCCCATTCTGGTCGATGAATATGTCTAGGCATATTGATCAACACATTGAAAACACGCCGCAATTTTACACCATCGACGTCAGTCCGGGGCGATCGGCAGGGTGACGATGGCGCGCAGGCCGACCGCCTGCGGCCGCAGGACGACTTCGCCGCCGTGCCCGCGGGCGGTGGCCCGGGCGATGGGCAGGCCCAGGCCCACGCCGCCCTGGTCAAGGTTGCGGGAACTGTCGGCGCGGTAGAAGGGGTCGAAGGCGCGCAGCAGGTCCTCGCCGCGCAGGCCGGGGCCGCTGTCGTCGATCAGCACCACCGCCATGTCGCCCTCGCGGCCGACGCGGACCCGGGCCGAGCCGCCGTACTTGATGGCGTTGTCGACGAGATTGCCGAACAGGCGCTGCAGGCCGGACGGGTCGCCCTCGACGATCACCGACAGGCTGTCCTCTTCCAGCACGACGTCGGCGCCGACCAGGGCGCTGTCGTCGACCACGCATTCGACCAGGGAGAGGAGGTCGAGACGCTCGCGGCGGCGCGGCAGGGTCTCATCGCGGATGAAGGCCAGGACGCCTTCGATCATCTGTTCCATCTGGCCGATATCGGAGAGGATGGCGTTCTTCAGCTCCGGCGAGGCGGCCTCCAGCTTGAAGCGGATGCGGGCCAGAGGGGTGCGCAGGTCGTGGCTGATGGCCCCGACCATGGCGGTGCGGTCGCTGATGAAGCGGCGCAGGCGCGACTGCATCTGGTTGAGGGCCTCGGCGGCGGCGCCCAGTTCAGCGGGGCCGCGCAGCGACATTTCCGGGCCCATGGGGTCGCGGCCCAGCCGGTCGGCGGCCTGCGAGAACCGCTTCAGGGGGGCGGTGATGCGGCGGGCGAACAGATAGCCGGCCGGGGCGACCAGCAGGAAGCAGCCGAGCAGCCAGAGCAGCGCCCGGCGTTGCCAGTCATTGGGAAAGGGCTCGGGCGTCGAGGTGATCACCGTCCAGCCGCCGGAGGAATTGCGCAGGGCGGCGGTGAAGTCGCCAAACACCGCCAGGTCGCCGGGCCGGGGCCGTGAACCGGTTCCCATCCGATCGTCCGGCGGTGGGCCGCCCGGACCAAACCCCCGGCCGCGCCCGAAAAAGGGGGGCTCACCCCCCGGCCGCCCCTCCCCTCGCGGGAGACCGAAGCTGCGCCGGTTCATCATGCCGAAGAAGGGGGCGCGGTTGGCCGGATAGAGTCGCACATCGGCGACCGACCGGCCGAGGGTCTCGGCCAGCACGACCTGGGTGACCATCGCCATGTCGTCGAGGGACGATTTCGGCGGGGGTGGGACCGTCGCCGTGTTGCGGATCATCGGCCGGCCATCGCGGGCCGCCAGCGATCCGCCCTTCAGCGCGGTGGCCACCTCCGACAGGCGATAGAGCACCGGCTCGGGCGGCGGCAGGGCGAACAGAACCAGGATGTTGATGGCCTGGGCGACCAGCAGTCCGGCGACGAGCAGGCCGACCAGCTGGACGCCGATCGGAATCCGGGACAGACGCTTCACGAACGGGAGACGGCAACGTCGAGAACATAGCCGACGCCGCGGATGGTCTTGATCAGCTCCCCGTCGGCGAAGGTGTGAAGCTTGCGGCGCAGGCGGCAGATCTGCACATCGACGGCGCGGTCGAAGACGTCGCTGTGGTCACCGCGAGCCACGTCCAGCAGCCGGTCCCGGGACAGGATGGACTGGGGCCGTTCAAGGAAAGCCTGCAGCAGGGCGTACTCACCCGAGGTCAGCAGGATGGTGGTGCCGGTCGGGGCGCGCAGCCGCCGGCGGCCGGTGTCGAGCTGGAATTCGGCGAAGCGATAGACGGCGCCGCGCGGCCTGGGGGCGGTCGAGGTTTCCTCCAGGCGGCGGAACACCGCCCGCACCCGGGCCAGCAGCTCACGAGGGCTGCAGGGCTTGGCCAGGTAGTCGTCCGCCCCAAGCTCGAGGCCCAGCACCCGGTCGACCTCCTCGCCCATGGCGCTGAGCATGATGATGCCGCGCCGGCCCTCCGCCGACAGCCGCTTGCACAGCGACAGGCCGTCCTCGCCGGGCATCATCACATCCAGAATAACAAGGTCCGCCACGCCGGCGTCGAGCAGGCGCTGCATCTCGATGCCGTCCCTGGCTCCGCGCGCTTCGTAGCCGTGCTCGCGAAGGTATCCGATGATCTGGTCGCGAAGTTCGGTGTCGTCGTCGACGACGAGGATCCGGCGGTCCGGAACTTTGGCAAGGGCGTGCATCAGGGCTCCCTGACAGCGAACTGTGTCCAACGAAATTCAGCGTTGCCACATTGTCGAAATGGCGTCCGAAAAGCCGCCGCGTGGCCATTTTTGAAACCCGCCGGTCATGGCGGCGCCTCACCAAGGCCCCGCCGGGCGGCGAGCGTCGATCAGCTACGGCGCGGCGGCCATATCCCTCCCCCCGGTCGCCCCGCCGCAGGCTTGCCTCACCAGGTCCCGCCAAGCGTCGATCCTGGCCGCCGTCCTCCCGGCCCAACCCCGGGAGGACGGCGTCTTTTTTCAGAAGAGCCAGGCGTTTTGCCCGGCATGGGAAGATCAGGCCGTCACCGACTCCGTCGAGGACGCGACATCGGCCTGCAGCTTTTCGAGCAGCTTGGCCATCAGGTCGGAGACCTCGCTGGAGAAGCCGGCCGCGACCTCATTGCTCGATTGCAGGGAAGCGAGCAGTTCGCTCATCGACACCGTGCCATCCTTGTTGGTGTCGGCGGCGTCGTAGCTTTCTTCCTCGGTTTCATCCGACGCCGAGCCGGACGACGGCGGGCCGCCGGGCGGCGGACCACCCTGCGGCTTCATCGCCGTGAACTCCTCGGCGGAGAGGGACCCGTCACCGTCGGTGTCGCCCGCGCTGAGCATGTCGGCGGCGCGGGAAGCGCTGTCGGTTCCTTCCGCGCCCGGCGGGGCATGGGCGGCCATGTCGGCGGACAGTTCCTCAGCCGTCAGGCTGCCGTCGCCGTCGGCGTCAGCGCCGGCGAAGATCTCGGCGGCCCGGTCGGCGTGGCTCGTCTGCTGGACGCCCATCAGCGCGCTCAGTGTTTCAGCGCTGAAACCCTGAAATCCGCCGCCGCCCTTTAACTGCCGGGCGCCCTCCTGCGGCGGCATATTCTGCCCTACAGCGGTGAACTCGTCGGCGGAGAGGGCGCCGTCGGTATTTAGGTCCAGCTTGGCGAACATCGCCTGCTGGGCCTGGAGGAAGCCGGAGCTTCCCGAGATCGAAAGGGACATGGATGTCTCCTTCTTGAGGAGGCGTCCGCAGGGGAGCCGGCGGCGCCGCGCCGGAATTGCCCGGTGCAAGCTTCCGCTGCCAGAAGCGGACCATGTTTCAGGCCGCAACGGAGGCCGAAACGCGGGGCGAAGCGCCCGAGGCTACGGGCCTTTTCCGAGGGACCGAACCCTAGAAAATCATCCGTCCGGCCAGCATCAGGCTGTAGCGGTCCTCGCTTTCAGCCGCCTCGTACTCGCCCTCGATGGCCACGTAGGAGGTCGGTGAGCCGGTCTTCAGGGAGAAGCCGAAGACCGCCGCCCCGTCGCCCGGGGCGGAAGCCGGCAGGGTGACCCATTGGCCGCCGGTGAAGCGGAAGACGGTGTCGCCCACCTCCCCGGCCAGAGTCTGGCGATAGCCCAGTCGCACCTCGGGCCGCCACCAGACCTGGCGGCCGTAGGTGGCGCCGAAGGCGATCTCGCCGCCGGCCGACAGTCGGCTGGAGCGACGGGCCTGGACGGTCTGGTCGAAGGCGTCGCTGCCGCCGCCCTCGCTCCGCTCGCCCTCGTTGAAGCTGAGGTAGTCGAGACTGGCCGAAGGGCGCATGTAGAAGCGGCCGAGCCGCGCCTCGTAGTTGACGCTGGCGCTGCCGGCGAGCGTGTAGCCGCCCCATTCGGAGTCGGCGTTGACCACCAGCGAGGTATCGGGGTCGATGAACACCCGGTCGCCGTCCAGCCAGGCATAGCCGGCCGAGCCGCGCAGGTTGAACGACAGCCCGCCCATCTGCCGGCGCCAGTAGACCCCGGCCTCAAGCAGGGAGACGCTGGTTTCCTCGCCGATCTGGGCGATGTCGTCGCGTTCCTCGGCGGCGACGAAGGCCAGGGTGGCGCCGAGCGCCCCGCCGTCGGTCTCCAGGCTTTCGTAGCCGGCGATGAAGCCGAAGGCCTTGGTTTCGGAGCCCGCCGTGTTCCCCGCCTGACGCACGACACCGGTGTTGATCTCCTGCACCCAGGCGCTGTCGGGACCATAGATGTCGCCGCCGGTGGTCGGGCGGGTGGCGGTCAACCGCGCGGTGGTGCGGCTGAGCAGATCGAGGGTCGAGAACAGGCCCTCCCCCTGGTCAGGCAGCATCTGCTCGTAGAGATGCAGGAAGTCGTCCTGCTCCTGGGCGGCGAGGAAGACGTCCTCGATATCCTCGTCCTGGGCCAGGGCCGCATAGATGGCGTCGAAGGCGAGCGTCTGGTTCTCGGTCAGGCCCATCTCCGTCGCCGTGCGCCGCCGCACGTCGATGTAGACGCCGCCGGCCGTCTCGTCGGCGGCCGCGGTGACCACATAGAGGTAGGGCGAGACGCCATCGAGACTGCTGATCAGCCCGCCGGCCGACAGCCCGCCGGCGTCGGTCTGGATGATTGTGTACCGCGTCCTGTCGGGCAGCAGGCTGTCGAGAGCCAGGCCGAGCTGGGCCCCGCTTTCGAGGCTGGCCGAAGCGACCCGGAAGCTGGTTACGGTGTTGGTATCGGGGTCGGCGGTAACCGTCAGAACGCCCTGGGCGCCGACCGACAGGCTGGTGGCGGTGATGGTCGCGTTATTGGTGACCGTCAGCTCGCCGTTGACGAGGTCGATGACGAGCCGCCCGTCGCTGTCAGTCAGGTCGCCGATCGCCTGGGCGGCCCGGTCGGTGGAACCGAGGGTGAAGCTGTCGGCGCCGTCCCCGAAGCTGATGTCGCCGGCGACCGTGCCGTCCAGCACCGTCAGGCTGTCATCGCCCGAGCCCAGCAGGATGGCGCCGCCGATCGAGGGCTCCTGATTGTCGATGAGGCCGTCGCCATCGGCGTCGTAGAGGTCCTCATCGTCCTCGCTGTCGACAATGCCGTCGTTGTCGGCGTCATCGTCCTCTGCGTCGATCACGCCGTCGCCATCATCGTCGGCATCGACATCGTCGGTGAAGCCGTCGGCGTCGCGGTCCGGAGCCTGCGCCTGCTGCAGGATGGTGACCCCGCCGGTATTGGCCCGCAGGTCGAGGGCCACGGCCTGGCCGGTGATGGTCTCGTCGTCGGTATCCTCGTTGTCGTCGTCGGTGTCGTCCTCATCATCGGTGGCCAGGATGTAGGCGGTGATCGAGCCACTGTTGGTCAGGCTGGCCAGGGTTCCCGAGGTGTCGAGCACGCCGATGGCGTTGCTGGTCTCGCCTCTGACATACGAAAACAGACTGCCTGTATTTGTCATGGTTGGCAGGGTGGCCCCGGCATCAATGCGCAGGGCGATGGCGTCGAACGCCTCCTCGTCGGCCAGAGCCGCCGAAGACGAGACCTCTCCGACATAGATTGTGCCGTTGTTGATCAGGGCGTCGAGCACGGCGCCGCCCGTCAGATGCAGGCCCTGGACGTCGGCGGCGTAGCTGTAGGCGGTGATCGAGCCGTCCTGCAGGAAGCCGCCCTCGATCACGGTCGCAAGGCCGTTGTCGCCGCCGATCTTGATCGCCGTGGCGCTGACCCCGTCGTAGACGCCGTCTGCGTAAATCGACCCGCGATTGATCAGGCCGTAGGCGTCCTCACCCACACCGACCCGGCCGATGGTGACAGCCTGGCTGTCCGAGCCGATCGCCAGGGCCGGGGCGCCACCGTAGACATAGAGCGAGGCCGTTCCCTCGAGTGAATCGCTGCGACCGTCCTGATCGAGGTCGTCATCGAGGATGCCGTCGCCGTTGTCATCCTCGTCGTCATCGTCGTCGATGCCGTCGTTGTCGTCGTCATCGTCGCTGTCGTTGTCCTTGCCGTCGTCGTCGTAGTCGTCGTCGGTGATGCCGTCGTTGTCATTGTCGTCGTCGTCATCGTCGAGGATGCCGTCGCCGTCGTCATCGTCGTCGAGGGTGTCCTGCAGGCCGTCGCTATCGAAGTCCGTGGTGGCGCCGGGCGCCGACTCCAGCAGAACACCGCCGGCGACACTGGCGGAGATCCGCACCGCCGGGCCGCCCGCCAGCAGGTCGTCCGCGTCGAGCGCATCAAGTCCCTCCTGCGTGCTGGAGCGGGTGGTGTAGCGATAGCCGGTCGCCGAGACCGCACTTTGCAGATGCACGGCCCCGACCGCCGCGGCGACATCGATGCCGACGGCGCCTTCGCCCTGAACGACCAGGGACCCACCGGACTCCACCCGGCCGCTGACCGGCGCGGCGATGTTGATCCCGACCGCCCGATCGCCAAGCACATTGACGGCCCCGGCGATCAGGTTGCCATCCAGCGCCGTTTCCAGACTGATGCCGAAGCTGTCGTTGCCCTCGACGGTGATGGCGCCGGTGGAGCTGATGTCGCCGGTCACCGTTCCCGGGCCGCTGACCCGGATGCCGTAGCGGCCCGTCCCGGTGGCGAAGTCGCCGTCGAGGTCGCCGTCGTCGTCGGTGTCCAGGTCGTCGTCAGTCTCGTCGAAGCCGTCCTCGAGGGTGATGGTCCCTTCGTGGGAGACCGTGGTGGTGAACCCGCCGTTGACCTGGATGCTGATGGCGCCGTCGACGGCCTCGATCTCGATCTCGCCCCCATTGGTGGCGGTGTTGTTGCTGTCGACGGTGATTGCCGGGCCGGCGGTGGTCAGGACGATGGAGCCGTCCTCGTCGATGAGGACATTGTCGGGCGCGCCGCTGTTCGCCGTCGAGGTGGCGACAGGGGTGGTGCGTTCATTGCTGATGGTGGTCTCGGCCACAGCCGGGAGACCGAGCAGCAGCAGCGGGGTCGCGGCGGCGCCGGCGAGAAGGCGATGGCGGATCATGGACGGCCCCGGATCGAGAACTAAGGCTCGATCCGTGCCGTCGGCACGGGGCGGATTTGCGCCAGTCCGGTTTCAGTTGGAAACGGAAGGCCTTAAATCTCGCCGCCGCGAGGCAGTCATCCCGGTGACGGTCACGCCGGGCGAGACCGTCACCGGAGGCGGTTCAGCTGGCGGGCTTGGCCGGGACCTTGGCCAGGTCGGCGTCGATGGCGGCCAGCAGGGCGTCGGGCAGACGGTCGGGGGCGTAGGACTGGATGGCCTTCAGGCTGAGGCCCTTGACCGGCTCGATTTCCGGATTGGCGCTGATCCCCGGGATATGCTTTTCGAGCACGGCCTTGGTGTCCGGGTTGGCGATCAGGTCGCCGAGCGGGGTGGTGGCGGTGGAGAAGGCGGCCTTTGCGGCGGCCGGAGCCTCGGCGGCAAGGGCGGCGGGAGCGGCGGCGGTCGCCAGGAGGGCGAGCGCGAGGGCGAGCGATTTCATCTTGGTATCCCCAATGCTGGTGCGGCGAAGGCTCTGGCGGCCTTGGCGGAGGGTACAGTGCGTTATGGCGCGCGGGCTGCCAAATGAATTTGCGGCGTCAGTCGCCTGCCCGCTCGCGACCCTTGCGGCTGTCGAGCAACGCCGACAGGGGGAGTTTGTAGGGGCAGGGTCCGGTGATCTTCGGGAAGGTGGCCATCAGCTGCGCCGGATCGGTTGACCCCGGCGGCCGGGATAGCGGCGGTGGACGTCGTTCCAACGTTCCTTGGAGAGGTCGGCAAGCGTGGGCAGGCGCAGGCAGGCGATGACAATCTCGTCCTCCGCCGGCGCCTCGACCGCCGGAGCGACAGGCGGCGTGCGGGGTCCGGTCCATCCGCCGTTGGGCTGGGTGATCGCGGTGACCGTCGTTTCGACCGGTTCCCGAGCCGCAGCCGGCAGGGCCATGATCAGGCCGGCCGCCATCGCCAGCAGAGAGGCGCCGAAGGTTCTGGTCATGTCTTCTCTCCCCTGGATTGAGGCGAGTAAAACCCCCTATCGCCGTTTGATCAATCCCGCCCTTCGAGGATGGCCAGCGCCTGGGCCGCCAGCACCGGCGTGCCGTTCTCGGCGGCCCGTTCGCTGGCCGCCTG
>JAUMCZ010000126.1:0-20497 GCA_032122215.1 Caulobacter sp. | reverse complement strand
TGCCGGTCAGGGTGTCCATGCCGTGGCCGGTGTCCTGGGCCGTGCCCTGCAGGCGCAGGTCGACCGTGACGCCGGCCTGCACATCGCCGGCGCTCAGCGAGAAGGCCGCCCGGTCGTTGCCGTCGCCGCCGTCGATGGTGTCGTCGCCGTCGTTGCCGCGCACGAAGTCGTCGCCGGCGCCGCCGCGGACGATGTCGTTGCCCAGGCCACCGGCGACGAAGTCATGGCCGTCGCCGCCGTCGAGGCTGTTGTCGCCGGCGTTGCCCAGCAGGGTATCGACATTGGCCGAGCCGATGACCCCCTCGATGCCCGAGTGGGTGTCCGCTCCCGTGCCGTCGTTGACCGAGCCGAAGTTGAGGTTGACCGTGACGCCCGTCGCATTGCCGGCATAGCTGATGACGTCGAAGCCGGCGCCGCCCTGCAGGTTGTCGGACCCGACGCCGCCGATGAGGATGTCATCGCCGCCGCCGCCGATCAGGGTATCGTTGCCCTCGCCGCCGTCCAGGGTGTCGGCGCCGCTGAGCGCCGGGTTGGCGTAGGCTTCGGCGATGTCATTGACCGTGACGATGGGACCCGAGAAGCCGAACGGGCTGTCCAGAGCCACCTCGCCGTCGCCGAGCAGGATGTCCGCCCCGGCGCCGCCGATGAGGTTGTCGTCGCCAGCCGCGCCGCCAAGGGTGTTGGCCGCGCCGTCGCCGGTGATGTTGTCGTCGAAGGCCGAGCCGCTGACGTTCTCGAAGCCGGCCAGGACAGTGAGGCCCTGCTCGGTGTCCTGCGAGCCGCCCTGCAGGGTCAGATCGATGGTGACGCCGGCGCTGGTGATGTCGGTGCCGTTGCCGTCGAAGCTGACGGTGTCGATGCCCGAGCCGCCCTGCAGGTCATGGTTGCCGGTCCCGACCTGGATCAGGTCGTTGCCGCCCTGGCCGTCGATGACGTCGTTGCCGGTCGCGCCGCTGCCGTTCGAGCCGCCCCACAGCCAGTTGCTGTTGTCGTCGCCGGTGATCACGTCGTCGAGGTAGGTGCCCGAGACGTTCTCGATGCCGATCAGGGTATCCATGCCATGGCCGGTATCCTGGGCAACGCCTTGCAGGCGCAGGTCGACCGTGGCGCCGGCCTGGACATCGAAGGAGAGCGGCGCGAAGGCCGCCCGATCGATGCCGTCACCCCCGTCGAGGATATCGTCGCCCTCATTGCCGCGGAGATAATCGTCGCCCGCACCGGTCTCGATGTGGTCGTTGCCGGCGTTGCCGCCCGTGAAGTCGGCGCCGGCCCCGCCGATGATGTGGTCATCGCCGTCGTAGCCGTAGAGTTCGTCGTTGCCGTCGCCGCCATCGATCTCGTCGTTGCCGGCGAAGCCTTCGATCACATCATCGCCGCCAAGGCCCTGGATGACATCGTCATCGGCCGTGCCGGGAATGTACTCGCCGTTCTCGGTGCCGACGATCGGCGGCGGGCCGATCAGGCTGACCGTCTGGTCGGAGAAGCGGGCGAACTCCATGTTGGTCAGGGTGTCGGTCCCCTCCGGACCGCTGACGGTCCAGGTGGTCTCGTCGACGCGGGTCAGGGTGTAGGCCGAGCGCAGGCCGGCGTAGACCGCCGTATCCTCGTCCGCCCCGCCTTCAAGCGTATCGTCGTCGGCCCCGCCGGTCAGGGTGTCGTCACCGCCGCCGCCGACCAGTTCGTCGTTTCCGGCGCCGCCGCTCAGCGTGTCGTCGCCGTTGTAGCCTTCCTCGCCGTACTCGGTCGCGGGGTCCGCCGACTGGGCGATCGGGCCGGAGTCGCCAAAGTCACCGGCATTGATGCCAATGACGCCGTCGCCCCAAAGCTTGTCGGCGCCGGCCCCGCCGTCGAGGGTGTCGTCGCCCTCGGCCCCGGCCAGGATGTTGGCCGCATCGTCGCCGGTCAGTTCGTCGTCGAACACGCCGCCGGACAGGTTTTCGATCTCGTCGAAGACCATTTCGCCAATGCCGGTTTCCTGCGCTGTATCACCAAGCGCCAGGGAAGCGGTGACGCCGGTGGAGGCGTCGTCGAAGCGGACGGTGTCGAGACCCTCGCCGCCGATCAGGCTGTGATCGCCGTCGCCGACGTCCAACAGGTCGTCGCCGCCGCGGCCGTCAAGGACGTCGTCACCGCCCTGGCTCTGCAGCCAGTTGCCCCCGGCGTCGCCGCTCAGGATGTCGTTGAAGATGGTCCCGGCGACATGCTCGATGCCGTTCAGGGTATCCATGCCGTGGCCGGTGTTCTGGGCCCCGACGATCTCCAGATCGACGGTGGCTCCGACCTGGGCGGCGGTGGGAACGATCTGGAAGTCGACCGTGTCGAAGCCGTTGCCGCCGTTGTAGGTGTCGTTGCCGACGCTGCCAAAGAGGCGGTCGTTGCCGTCTTCCCCGTTGAGCACGTCGTCCCCGGCGCCGCCGATGCCGTAATCGTCGCCCCCGCCGGCGTTGATGGTGTCGTTGCCGACCTGGCCGTAGATGGCGTTTCCGTTGGCATCGCCACCGAGGGTGTCGTTGAGGTTTGAGCCGGACAGGTGTTCGAACCCGACCAGAGTGTCGTTGCCCCAGCCGGTGTTCTGGGCGCTGCCCTGCAGGGCCAGGCTGACGTTAACGCCGATCGTGGCGTCGCCGTAGGTGACGACGTCGAAACCCTCGCCGCCGTCGATCGTGTCGTCACCGAGACCGCCGGTCAGCTGGTCGTCGCCGCCATAGCCGTACATGACGTCGTTGCCGGAACTGGCAAAGTTGAAGTTGCTAGTCTCGTCCCCGTGCAGGGTGTCATTGCCCGTGCCGCCGTTGACGTTCTCCATGCCGATCAGGGTGTCGGAGCCATGGCCGGTGTTCTGGGCCACGCCCTGGATGCGCAGGTCGACGGTGACGCCGGTGGTGTTGTCACCGTAGTTGGCGGTGTCGAAGCCGGCGCCGCCGTCCATGAAGTCATTGCCGGCGCCGGCCTGCATGTTGTCGTTGCCGCCCAGCCCGTACAGCGTGTCGTCGCCGCTGAAACCATTGAAGAAGTTGTTCAGGTTGTCGCCGGTCAGGGTGTCCCCGAACTGGGATCCGGCCAGCTGTTCGATGCCGGTCAGGGTGTCCATGCCCGAGCCGCCGGTGTTCTGGGCCTGGCCCTGGAGCATCAGGCTGACGGTCACTGCGGAGGTGGCGTCCGTGTAGGTGACTGTGTCGATGCCGTCGCCGCCATTGATCGTGTCATTGCCGGCCTGACCGTTCAGATTGTCGTTGCCGCCGCCGCCGTTGATCACGTCGTCGCCGCTGTTGGCCCACAGGGTGTTGGCGCCGCCGTCGCCGGTCAGGATGTCATTGAAGCTGGAGCCGTTGAGGCTCTCGATGCCGATCAGGGTGTCCAGCCCGGCGCCGATGGTGTCCTGGGCGACGTTCTGGATGGTGAGGTTGACTACCACGCCGGAGCTGGCGCTGTGGTACTGGGCGGTGTCCGACCCGTTACCGCCGTCGAGGGTATCGTTGCCCGCATCTCCAGCCATGAAGTCATTGCCGTCGCGGCCGCGGATGATGTCGTCGCCCGCCTGGCCGGAGAGGTTGTTGGCCCCGGCCGTCCCCGAGATGGTGTCGGCCGACTGCGAGCCGGTGACGTTCTCGACGTTGGTGATGGTGTCGAGGCCCTCGCCGGTGTCCTGCTGGGTGGTGATGGCCAGATCGACGGTGATGCCCGCGGTCACGGCGTTGAAGAAGTCGACCCGGTCTCCCGTCCCGGCCCCGCCGTCCATGATGTCGTTGCCGGCGCCGCCGTTGAGCCCGTCATCGCCATCGCCGCCCTGAAGGGTGTCGGCGCCTTCATGGCCGTTGAGGTAGTCGGCCCCGGCCCCGCCCTGCAGCAGATCGTCGCCGAGGTTGCCGAACAGGTTGTTGTTGCCGCCGTCGCCGATGAGGATGTCGTTGAAGGTCGAGCCGTCGACATTCTCGATGCTGTTCAGGGTATCGAGGCCATCGCCGGTGTTCTGGGCCGCGCCTTGCAGGGTCAGGTTGACCGTCACGGCGCCCGCCGCGTCATGGAAGTCGGCACGGTCGATGCCGGCCCCGCCGTTCAGCGTATCGTCGCCCGCGTTGCCCAGCAGGACGTCATCACCGTCGCCGCCGTTGAGGGTGTCCGCGCCGGCCTCGCCGCGCATGTAGTCATGGCCGCCGAGCCCGTTGATCGTGTCATCGCCCTGCTGGCCCGACATGAAGTTGTTGGCGCCGCTGCCGGTCAGGCTGTCGGAGAAGTTCCCGCCGACGAGGTTCTCTATGCTGATCAACGTATCGACGCCGGCCCCGCCGGTGTCCTGGGCCCCGCCCACATCCAGCGAAACGGTGAGCGCGCCGGTGGCTTCATAGTAGTCCGCCTGGTCGACGCCCGCGCCGCCGTTCATCGTATCGTTGCCGGCCCCGCCGTTCAGGAAGTCGTCGCCGTCTTCGCCATTCAGCGTATCGGCGCCTTCGCCGCCACGCAGGTTATCACGCGCGCCGCCGCCGTGGATGACGTCATCACCGCCGTCGCCGTCGATGTAGTTTTCCTGGCCGTCGCCGGTCAGGGTGTCGCCAAAATTGTGCGAGCCGGAGATGTTCTCGACATTGGTGATGGTGTCGTTGCCCTGCCCGGTATTCTGGGCGCTGCCTTGCAGATTCAGGTTCACCGTCACGCCGTTCGAGGCGTTGTAGAAGCCGACGCCGTCACCGGTTCCGGCGCCGCCATCCATGGTGTCATCACCGTCGCCGCCCTCAAGGAAGTCGTTCCCGTCGTTGCCGCTCAGGTTGTCGTTTCCACCGCCGCCGCCCAGGTAGTTGTTCTGGCCGTCACCGATGAGGGTGTCGTTGTGGGCGCTGCCGTGGGCTGACTCGATCCCAATCAAGGTGTCCATGCCGGCCCCGATGGTGTTCTGCGCCACGCCCTGGATGTTGAGATCGACGGTCACGCCGGAGGCGGCGCCATAGTAGACAGCCTGGTCTCCGCCGAACGGGCTCTGGGCGCCGCCGTCGAGGATGTCGTCGCCCTCGCCGCCTTCCAGCCGGTCGTCGCCGCCATTGCCCTCCAGCCGGTCGCTGCCAGCGCCGCCGTTGAGGTAGTCGCCCTCCGGGCCGCCAGTCAGGGTGTCGTCGCCGTCGCCGCCGTTCAGATTGGACGCTGCGCCATTGTTGCGAAGGTCATCCTGGAAGCTGCCGCCATTGATGTCGATGCCGCCGGTGAAGCTGGTCAGGCGCAGGCCGGCCGTGGCCGACAGTGTGACGGTCTGGTCGGAGAATTCCACGAACTCGATATCCGTCAGGGTGTCGTTGCCCTCGGGGCCGCTGATCGTGGTGACATTGCCGTTGGTGGTGATGGTGTAGGCCGAGCGCAGGCCGCTGTAGACGGCGGTGTCCGGACCGCGACCGGTGATGACCCCGGAGGCGCCATTGCTGTCGCCCTGGATCTGGTCATTGCCCAGACCCCCGGTGAGCCGGTCTGAGCCTTCGCCGCCGAACAGCAGATCGTTGCCATCTCCGCCGTCGAGAACATCGCGTCCCAGATCGCCGCGCAGCAGGTCGCCGCCGAGGCCGCCGCTGAGGACGTCATCTCCGGCGTCGCCGGAGATGTTGTTGTTGTTGGCGTCGCCGGTGAAGGTGTCGGCAAAGGCGCTGCCCCAGACGTTGTAGCGCTCGAAGTTGGCGAGGCTGGAGCCCGAGGCGGATTCCAGGCGAGCTTCCGCATCGGTGCTGAAGTCGACGCTCACGCCGCTGGTGGCTTCCGTAAAGGCGACGAAGACAGAATCGGTCGTGCCGTCGCCGCCATCGGCGCTATCGCCCATGCCGATATAGAGGGTGTCGTTGCCGTCGCCGCCGTTCAGGGTGTCGGCCGCGAAGTCCGCGCCATGCTGGGACAGCAGATTGTTGGTCGACAAATTGTTGCCGGCATAGAGGCTGTCGTTGCCGATCCCGCCGTTCAGCACGTCAGAGCCAGAGCCGCCGATCAGCGTGTCGTTACCGTCGCCGCCGGAGAGGTTGTCGTTGCCGCTAAAGGCATAAAATCCGTCATTGGCGGCGCCGCCGACGAAGGTGTCGTCGAAGTCCGAGGCATAGACAGAGAACGATTCGAAGTTGCTCACACTGCCGCCCGAGGCGGCGGCCAGGCTCGCCTGGGCATCGACCGAGAAGTCGATGTTCAGGGCGTTGGCGCTGTTGCGCAGCAGCAGGGTGATGGAATCGGTCCCGGCGCCGCCATCGGCGATATCGCCCGCGCCCATCGTGATGAAGTCGTCGCCGTCACCGCCGTTCAGGGTATCCACGGCCCCGTCATCGATCGTGCTGTTGGTCACGAAATAGGTTGTGATCTGAACCGACGGACCAGGCGGATTGGGGTTGGCGATGAAGGCCGTGCCGGTGGTCAGCCCCGCGCCGCCCCCGTTGAGCGTATCGTTGCCGGCGCCGCCGTTCAGCGTATCGGCGCCGGCTCCGCCGGCCAGAACGTCGATGTCTTCGTCGCCGTTCAGCGTGTCATCGCCGTCGCCGCCATAGAGCCCATCTCTCCCCAGGCCGCCGCTGACCGTATCGGCGCCGCCGCCCGCATCGACGGTGTCCTGTCCCTCGCCGCCGGTGATGACGTCGTTTTCCGAGGTGCCGACCAGAGTGTCGTCGCCGTTCGTGCCCGTGATGTCAGCCATGGTGTTATTCCCTATTGACGCGGTTCAGCAGGCCAGTGGCCGGCCGACAATTGTGATGATCGGCGCGAGCGCCCCATCCCGTTTGGGAAGAGGGTTCGCTCAGGCACGGCGCTCGCGCCATCCCCATTTGCGGTATGTCGATGGCGAGCGTTGCGCTCACGGCGCCCGATCGCAGACAGCAAGGATGCAAAGTCCCCAACCCAGCGCTCCCCAAGCGTATGTCCGCGATCGAACATGGGTTTGCGGCCGCTTCAACATCCATTTTCGCAAATTGCCCATTTTGGGGAAAATACTCATCTTGAGTATGCAGGGTTCAACCTCCGCGGGCCGGGAACCGACCCTGACGCCCAGGGCTTACAGCGGTATGACACCTCGCCCCCTGCTCGCCGTGACCGGCGTCACGCTCCTCCTGGCCGCGTGCGGCCCCACTCCACAATCCAAGGCGGAAGGTCCGGCCATCCCGCCGCAAGAGGCCTCGCCGACGCCATCGCCGACCTTGGCAGGCGGCCTGTCTCCGATCGCGGTCAACCAGGCGCCGTTCGCGGCTCCGCCTTTGGATGACGGCCGCGCGCCTGCCGTACTGAGGGCCCAGATCCTGCTCGATCGGGCCCACTTCTCGCCCGGCGTCATCGACGGCACGGCCGGCGAGAACCTTCGTCAGGCAGTGGCCGCCTATGAGGAGGCCAATGGCCTGCCGGTGGACGGTGAGATGGACGAACAGGTCTTCGCCAGACTGACCGCCGCCGACGCCCGGCCGGTGCTGGCCGACTATGTGATCGCCGACGCCGACGTGAAGGGCCCCTTCGTCACGCTGGGCGACAAGATGACCGAGCAGGCCAAGCTTCCCGCGATGGGCTTCGAGAGCGCAAAAGAGGCGCTGGCCGAGAAATTCCACATGACCGAAGAGCTGCTCGACCAGCTCAACCCGGGAGCCGATTTCGCCAGGGTGGGTGCGACGATCGTCGTCGCCCAGATCGGCGATGACGCCCTGCCCGCCGATGTGGCGCTGATCGAGGTCGACAAGGCCGACAAGGCGCTGCGGGCCTTCGACGCCGGTGGCAAGCTGCTGGCCTTCTACCCCTCGACCATCGGCAGCGACGAGCGACCGGCCCCGGAAGGCCTGCTGAAGGTCACCGGCGTGGCGATGAACCCGACCTACACCTTCGACCCCAAGCGGCTGACCTACAGCCAGCCCGGCGTGAAGGGAAAGCTGACCCTGCCGGGCGGACCCAACAACCCGGTCGGCAGCGTCTGGATCGGCCTGAGCAAGGAAACGTTCGGCATCCACGGCTCCGACGCGCCCAGGGAGATCGGCAAGAAGTTCAGCCACGGCTGCATCCGCCTGACCAACTGGGACGCGGTGGAACTGGCCAGCAAGGTCAAGGCCGGGGTCAAGGTCAGCTTCGTCGAGGCCTCGGCGGGCGGGCTGCGCGAGCAGCAGGCCAGGGACAAGGCGAAGGCCGCCCCTGCGAGCAAGACCTGAGACCCATCGTGGCGCCGACCATGCGTTTCCCCGTGACCCCTGATGGACGCTATTTCGCGGTTCGCGGCCGGCTCTGGCGTTGCACCGATCCGTCGCTGTCGGACGCCGCCCGGCAGGACTGGGTCGACAGCCTCATGGCTGCCAGGCGCGAGGTTGGCGCGGCGCTGAAGGCGGACAACAGCGAGGCGCTGCGACAGGCGCGCGGCCGGGTCGATACGGCCAAACGCGGGCTGGGCGAGCGCGGGCCGGTCTGGTGGACCGACGGGGCGCCCGACCTCAATCGCCGGATGATCCGGACCACACCCTACACCGACTGGTGGAAGGCGCTCGCGGCGCCTGACACCGGCGAAATCGTCAACCCTGCCATCAGTGAAAAGGAGCGTTCCCATGCCCACCCCCAACGAGCTTGAGAAGAAATTCTGGAAGAGCCTGAAGTCCGACCGCACGGTGATGCTGGGCCTGGTCCGGCTGGATGACGGCCATGCCCGCCCGATGACCGCCCAGATCGAAGGCGACGAAGGCGGGCCGATCTGGTTCTTCACCTCCAACAAGACCGAACTGGTCAGCGCGCTGAAGGCCGGCGACCGGGCGATGTTCACCTTCAGCGGCAAGGGCGGCGACCTGTTCGCCAGCGTCCACGGCGCCCTGACCCTGGACAACGACCGCGCCGCCATCGAACGCCTCTGGAACCCCTTCGTGGCCGCCTGGTACGAGGGTGGCAAGGATGACCCGGAGCTGGCCCTGCTCCGCTTCGATCCGGACCGCGGCGAGATCTGGGAAAACGGCCACAGCTTCATCGCGGGCTTGATGATGCTGGCCGGGCGGGATCCGAAGAAGGACTACGGGGACAAGGTCGCCGAGGTCGACCTGAGCTAGCCTCGGCCCGTCATTGCGGCAGTGGCCGGGCTTCGGCCCGACGAGCGGGGCGGCTGGATGATAGTCCGGCCGCCCTTTCGTTACGCGAAGAGCATTGACGCCACGTCGCTCTGGCGCAGCCGCCGACTTCGGTTAGAGGGGACACATTGAAATCTTCGCTTTCAATGTGTCCCCGTTTCCACTGCCGACACCGGAGCCTCGCCTTGCTGCTCAACGACGCCGTCCGCGCCCGCCGCTCCATCCGCGCCTTCAAGCCCGACCCGGTGCCGGAATCCCTGGTCCGCGAACTTCTGGAGGAAGCCCGCCTGGCCCCCTCCGGCACCAACATCCAGCCCTGGAAGGTGCATGTCGTCGCCGGCGAGGTGCGCGCGCGTCTGGAGGCCGAGGTGTTGGCCCACCGCGAGACCAACCCCGCCGACGCCGGCGCGGAATTCCCCCGCCGCAGCGGCGCGCGGCGCGATCCCTACGTCACCCGCATGCGCACCCTGGGCAAGGCGATGTACGGCCTGCTGGAGATCCCCAGGGGCGACCAGGCGGCGAACTGGCGCCAGTGGGGCCGCAACTACCAGTTCTTCGACGCCCCGGTCGGGTTGATCTTCACCATCGACCACGATCTGGACTCCATGAGCTTCCTGGACATCGGGATGTTCATCCAGACCCTGATGCTGGCCGCCGCCGCCCGGGGCCTGGGAACCTGCGCCCAGGGGGCCTGGAACAACTACTGGACGGTGACCAAGCAGGTGCTGGGCGTGCCGGACGAGCAATACGTCGTGTGCGGACTATCGCTTGGCTGGCCGGATGAGACGGCGGCGGTGAATACGCTGGTGGCGGATAGGGAACCGGTGGACGGGTTTGCGGTGTTTCACGGGTTCTGAGGGGCGGGCGTGATGCCCGTCACGGTTGCTCCTGCACGATTACACTATTCTGTTGTGGTAAGCCGCCGATCGCGTTCCTGACGGCGATCCGATGGGCGTGGCCCCGCGCCACGTCGTTCAGCCACGCTTCTCAGGAGCCCCGTCATGCCCGAGACCCTGGCCGGAACCCCCGGCGCCAAATCTCTGACCACACATGTGAGCGATCTGCAGAGAGCGGTCGAAGACCTCGTTCTCGCCTGCGCAAATGGTCCTGACCTGTCCGACAAGGTCGGCGAAAAGTTCGACACCAACCAGAAACTGTTCATGCTGCTTGGCTGCATCCAGGGCGGCTTGCAGAACTCCGTGCCTGGCATGGTCCTGATCAACATTTCTTCGCAGCTCGCAAAGAAGCTCCGTGACGGCACCTACATGGCTCTGGTGCTGTGGGTGTTGAAGAAGATCGTCGAGCATCTCACCAAGACCGGCGGGGCGAAATGACCGCCCGCCGCACTATCCGGGCCGCCGCGACCATCGCCTGCGGTTCAATGATCGGCCTGGGGTGGGCCACGATGGCCTCCGCTTCGGACAAGATGCTGGTCGACAAGCTCGCTCCGCAGATCGTCAAGCGTTGCAAGGCCTTGCCGACCGGCGCGGGGCCCGGGCCTGGCGGCGCGACGGGCACGATCAGCGCCGCCGGCCTCGCCCAGGCCTTCGAGGCATCGGAAGCCCTTCCGCTGGTTGTCACCTACGGCAAGCCCATGTCGCCGGAGTCCATCGCGCTAAGAGCATTTCCTCCAAAGACCGGCGACGCCACAGCCGACCTGCGGCTCATCGCCGAGGCCGACGAAAAGCATGTCTGGCTTCGACGGCTGGTAGAGACCGGGATCGATCCAAAAGCCGGCATCAACACCGTGACGGGCGTGCACAAATATCTGCCGCTGGAGGAGGGGGGATTCGTTGTCGGCAAGAAGACCGGCGCCTTCAGGGACGGCGACGAGCGGCTGGTGCTGATCTCCATCCTAAGCGGAGAAGACAGGGATTTCGTCTTCTACTGCAATCCGGGCCAGGCGCCCGAGGAGGTTGAAGATAGTAAGGACCCTGACCTCAAACGGAAGTCGCCGTTCAAATGGGTCGTGGCCAAGGCGCCAGGCGATTTTACCAAGCCCTTGAAGGATAGAACGTTCGCAGAAGCCGCCATGACGGTGAACAAGGTTTCCGACGAGGAAACATACGCCATCTACGGCGCCATAGGCGTCTCTCTCGAGGAACGGCTCTTCCCTATTGGTCCGTCGACCTTGGTCAGGCTCTCGCCGTCCGCCTATTTCCAGGTCGAGCGCGAGGGTGGCGACGTCCCCGCCGACGGAGACAACAACCTGTACGTCGGGCTGCAGGCGCGCGGCCTGCTTCACGTCGGTCAGGACGCCCACAGAACGCACGCCTACAGCCTCGATCTAAAGTACCAGACGGATGACGATTTCGATTCGCGGGTCTGGACCGCGAGCGCCCTGTTCACGCCGCAACTTTTGCCGCTCGGTTCAGGCAATCTGGTCCCGATAGAAAGCGGGGACGGATGGCTAAGTTTCGTCTGGGGACTTTCGCTCAACGCCGACTGGAGCTGGGTCGATGACCCGGGCCAGAAGGCGGAACTGCTGACCAAGGACGAGTTCGGCCGCTTGGGCGCCGACCTGGACGCCATGCTGAAGCTGCGGCCCACAGATGGCCCGCTGGCGATCAGCCTGTCAGCGACCTACAAGTCACGTTGGGATCTGACCGACAATGACGCAGACGCCGATCTGCTTAACGTCAGGCTGTTGCTTGAGCCGAACGAAAACTTTGCCTTCGGGTTGGCCTACGACGAGGGGGAAAACCTCGACACCCTGAAGTATGGCGAGCAATGGAGGCTGACCTTCGGCTATCGGTACTGACTCGCCGACGGCGCGCTCTGGACAGTTGATTTGCCTTCCGGCGTCTGCAAGCTTGGCCGCTCAGCGGTCGGGGGACAGGCAGATGCCGGAGGGGCCCGGGGCGGGGTGCGCGCGGTATCGCGCCTTCATCAGCTACAGCCATCGCGACGCCGTCTTCGCCGCGCGCCTGCACCGGCGGCTGGAGGGCTACGTCCTGCCGAAACGGCTTGGCGCGGGCCGGCGGCTGACCCCCATCTTCAAGGATCGCGAGGAACTCCCCGCCGCCCACGACCTCAGCACCCAGGTGCGCGCCGCCCTGGCGGTGTCCGACTGCCTGATCGTAGTCTGCTCGCCGAACGCCGCCGCCTCGCCCTGGGTCGGGCGGGAGATTGAGCTGTTCCGTGCGCTGCATCCGAACCGGCCGATCCTGGCGGCGCTGATCCGGGGTGACCCGGCAGAGGCCTTTCCGCCGTCGCTGGCCTACGGCGGCGCGGAACCCCTGGCGGCGGACTTCCGCAAGGCCGCCGATGGCGAGCGGCTGGCGCTCCTGAAGCTGATCGCCGGCATCGCCGGAGTCGGGGTTGACCAACTGGTCCAACGGGACGCCCAGCGACGACTACGGGGCGTGATGGCGGTCACGGCGACGGCCGTCGCCGGGATGATAGCCATGGGGGCAATGACGGCCTTCGCTCTTCACGCGCGGGCAGAAGCCCAACGTCAGCGGCGCGAGGCCGAGAAGCTGGTGGAGTTCATGTTGACCGACCTTCGGCAGGAACTGAAAGGCGTCGGTCGCCTGCCCGTCATGGCCTCGGTGAATCGGCGCGCGCTGGACTACTTCCACGCCCAGGACCTCGATCAACTGCCAGATGCGGCGCTGGAGCAACGGGCGCGCCTTCTGCTGGCGATCGGTGAAGACGAGACCTCCATGGGTAAGCTGGAAGCCGCCAGCGCTCAGTTCGATGAGGCCTGGCGTGTGACCTCGGCGCTCTTGGACAAGGCTCCCCGCGACCCGGACCGCCTGTTCAGCCACGCTCAAAGCGCCTACTGGCGCGGGTACTTGGGCTACCTGCGCAAGCGGACCCCGGATGCGCGCCGAAGCTTTGAACTTTATCGAACTCTTGCGCAGACCCTGCACCAGCTTGAACCAGCCTCCATCCGCGGCCACCGAGAGCTCGGATACGCCCAGGGAAATCTTTGCACACTGGCGGTCGAGCAGGAGCGGGATCTTGACCGGGCGTTGACGGCCTGCAGGCAAGCCTTGGCGTCGATGCGCAGAGCAGCGGCACTCAAACCCGACGACCGGGGATTGGCGCTGGACATATCTACCCGTTGGGCCTGGCTGGCTGACGTTCAGCTCGAGCGTGCGGACTTTTCGGCCGCCAGAGACAGCCGCAACGCGCAAGCGGAGCTTCTCAAAGGGCTCCTCGCGAATGACCCGACCAACGCAGAACTGTTGGACAACTGGGGCGCCGCTCATCGCGGCCTGGCGGTGGTCGCCTATCGAAGCGGCGATCTGACTGAAGCCCGTCGTCAGCTCCTCGTCGCGCAGAGCATATTTCGCGACTTGTCTTCGATGGAGCCGGCCAGCGTCCGCTGGCGGGATCAGATCGCCTTCATCAATCGCGCCTTGGCGCACGTTGAGACCAGCCTTCAGAAAGGACCGACGTCATGACCAAACCGCCTCGTGAGGCGCTTCTCCGCCAAACGGAGGAATTTGTTCTTCCGAATACGTTCACCGAGCTGCCGACGACGGATCCAGCGCACGTGGCATTTGTGCCCGTTGAGATTCTCCATGTGCGCCTGTCGTTCGACAAGGCGCCGGGCGGTCCGGCCGATTTCAAGGCATCGGTCGCAAGGATCAACATCGAAGATCCCAAGAATGGCGACGCAGAGGTGGCCGATTTCGCCACGGGCCTGCAAAACAAGCGCGCTCTTGAAGGCGCGTTGATGCCCATGCCGACGCCTTACGACATCCCGGTCAAGAAGCAGGGGTATGTGGTTCTGGAACTGGAAGACGATACGAACTGGTGCTTCATGCGTGGCGAACTTGGCGTAACGACCAAGGAGTACTATTCGGACAGCAGCTTCGGGGTCCGGTTTGTCGATGAAGCGGGCGGTCTTACCGGGCTCGGCGATCGCGCCCCGCAGAAACGCAGCCGCATTCTCTTTTTTGCAGTGGCCGAACGCAAAGCGCAGACGGCCTATGGCTTCAACTTCAAGATCGAGTTCTTCTGGCCGCCGAACGGCAGCACTATCCTCTACCACCTGCCAACCATCTTCGACCCCAACATTCCGGACAACGGAAGCGGCGGCATCCCATAGTCCCAGTGCCCCCCTCCCTCCTCCCCATCATTGCCCACGCCCGCGCCGGCGCCCTGGATCACGCCCTGCGGCTGTTCCAGGACGCCGGCCTGGACGCGGTGACCGATGACGCGGCGGTCCTCTCCCTCAAGGGCCGGCTGCTCAAGGACCAGGGCCGGCGCGCCAACGGCGAGCAACGCCGCGCCTTCTACGCCCGCTCGGCGGAGGCCTATGGCGCCGCCGGGGCGATGAACTGGGCCACCTATCCGCTGATCAACGCGGCCAGCCTGTCGCTGCTGGCCGGCGAGCCGGAGCGGGCGGCGGCGCTGGCGCAGAAGGTGCTGGACCGGCTGGACCGGGGCGACGCCGAGCCCGACACCCCCTGGTGGCGCGAGGCGACCCGGGCCGAGGCCGAGCTGCTGCTCGGCCGCACCCATGAGGCCTGGCTGACCTTGCAGGGCGCCGTCGCCCTTGCCCCCCGCGCCTGGGAAGACCACGCCTCGACCCTGCGCCAGTTCGCCCTCATCCTCGAGGCGCAAGGCGCGCCCTCCGACTGGCTGGAGCCGCTGCGGCCGCCGCGGTCGCTGCATTTCGCTGGCCATCTGGGGGTCGATCCGGACGACGCCGAGCTCGCCGCCCGGGTCGCCCGGCTGCTGGAAGCGGAAAACATCGGCTTCGGCTACGGCGCCCTGGCCGCCGGGGCCGACATCGTCATCGCCGAGGCGTTGCTGGCGCGCGGGGCGGCGCTTTGCCTTGTGCTGCCGGCCTCGCGCGCCGCCTTCCGGACCGCCAGCGTCGAGACCTTCGGCGAGGCCTGGGGCCGCCGCTTCGATGCGGTTCTGGCCCGGGCCGAAACCATCGCCGTCATCCCCGGCCTGACCGATCGCCCCGACCCGCTCAGCCTGAAACTGGCCGGCCGGGCGGCCATGGGGCGGGCGGCGATGCAGGCCCGGCTGCTGGCCAGCGAGGCCATCCAGCTGACCATCCCGCCCGGAGAAGAGGCGGACGACGACGCCCCCTCCCTTACCACCTGGGCCCGCGAGACCTGGACACGGGCCGGCCGCCGAGCCCTGACCCTGGACGCCCCGCGCAACCGCCCGCCGCCGCCCGGCGCCGCCCTGACGACCCCGCCGGACGCCCTGATCGCCGCCGTCCTGGCCCTGGCGCCGCCGGAGGGACAGGACGACGCCTGCGCCCCCGCCATCCTTGCCGCCCTGTCAGCGGGAGGCGCCGCGCCCCTGCGGCCACCGGTCTGGACCGGCCAGGCCCTGCTGCTGGTCTTCGAGACCTGTGAACAGGCCCTCGCCGCCGCCCGCCTCGCCGCACCCGCGCTGGGCGCCGGCCGCACCGCCGGGGCCGCCGGCATCGCACGCCAATCCGGGCCCCTGCTCATGGGCGCTCCCCTGCAGACCGCCGCCCGGCTGCTGGCCTCCGTGCCCCCCGGCGCGGCCCTGGTCGATGCGGTGTTCGCCGGTCTGCTGGCCGCCGGTCCGGAGGGCGAGGCGGTCCCCTGCGAGCCGGTCGGCGAACTGCCCCCGCCCTGCGCGGATGACCTGGCCGGCGACATCGACCCCGGCGTCTACAGCCTGAACCTCTAGACCACGCCCTCTTCGATCCGCCGCGGCGCGACCAACACGATGGCCCCGTCCTCGCGCCGGATCTGGCCCAGCCGCTCCATCTTGCTGACCTCGCGCGACACCGTCTCGCGCGCGGCGTGGATCCGCACCGCCAGCCCCGCCCAGGTCGGCGCCGGCCGGATGACCAGCCGCCCGCCCTCGTCCCGCGCCAGCCGCAACAGCTCGGCCCGCACCCGCCCGGCGGCGGTCAGGATCATGCGCTCGACCATCCGCCCGGTGGCGCTGCGCAGCTGCCGCAGCAGCATCCGCGACACCGCCAGCCCCACGGCGCTGTGCGCCTCGATCAGCTCCAGGAAGTCCCCGCTCAGGAACAGCGCCGCCCGCAGCGTCTCCACCGCCACCACGTCGGCCGCCTGCGGCCCGCTGTCCAGGGCGGTGATCGCCCCGAACAGGTCGCCGCCCTCATACTCCTGGATCATGGCCAGCTGGCCATCGGCCCCATAGACCAGCGCCTGCGCCCGCCCGGCCATGACCAGCCAGGTATCGCTGCAGGCGTCCCCCTGGCGCAGCACCGCCGCCCGCGCCGCATAGACCCGCACCGCCGCCCGCCGCGCGACCGCCTCCGCCGTCGCCGGCGAACAGGCAAACACGCGCGCGACAAACGCCGTCAGATCGGTCCCCGACTCCATGGCGGGAACCATAGAAGCAAGCGGCGACACATTGAAATTCGGGAATTTGGATGTGGCGTCCCATAGCACCGATCGGGGTCGCCGGCGTTGATGAGCACCACACTGCTAGTCATCTATCGAGAGCCGCGCCGCCAGCAAGGGGCGATAGAGTGGCGCTGGTCACACCAGCCGCCAATGTGCCATCAGCTCATACGACCCCGCCAACCGTCAGCGATGCCAAGGTCACCTCGCACCTAGGGAGCCAGCCTGGGGTCATTGATCGCTAGTTGCTTTGCTTCCCGAACTCTAGATTAGTGTCCGAAGCGGGCATGCCCATCACGGTTCAGGCAGCAATGAAACCCAAAGGTCAGTTTATTTTATCTTTAGATTGCGAAGGCCGGTGGGGCGCTGCAGATGTATTGAATAATTACCACAGAAATGCTCTCACCGACAAAAAATTGCGTCATGCCTATGGCGTTGTTCTTAATTTACTTGAGACTTACGAAATAACATCCACATTTGCGTTTGTGGGAATGTATTCCCTGGGCATTTCCGATTTAAATATACTGAAAGATGAGCTTCAATATCTTTCTGAAATTGAGCCGGGCTACCTGCGCAGCGCAGTGTTAGATATTTCGTCTTCACGATGTGAAGGCTGGGCCGGTGACTGGGCGTTAGATAGTGTGCGGGAAAGACCTCAACGGCACGAAATCGCCCTTCAAGGCGTAACCCACGTTCCTTGGAACTACCAGCCGAGCGATTTTTTTGCAAAAGAGATGGATTTTTTCTTCCAGCTCGGTTCAGGCGTTGCTCCGATTGCACAAACATTCGTGTTTCCCCGCAATCAGGTCGCCCATCTGGACTTGCTGTCTAATAATGGGTTCCTAGGCTACAGGGCTGCCAGAAATTTTCACTCGCGCGCAGAGAGGTTCCTTTCGGAGTTTGATATGAACATTCGGCCGGATGTTCCCGTGAGATCAACAGATATCGTCGCGATACCCCCCGGATATTTTATCAACTGCCGCATTGGAGCTCGAACTCTAATACCCCAATGCCTTAGTGCCGCTCGCGCGCTTCGCTTGTTGAAGCGGGTGTCTTCAGAATGCGGCATCGCGCATTTCTGGGTGCACCCAGAGAATCTCGCGTATTCACCCGACACCGCTGCCCTTCTTGAGACCATACTTCGAGAGGTCGCCCGGCTAAGAGATGCGAACCAGATTGAGGTGATTACTCAATTTGATTATTGCCAGCGTCATGCCATGGAGAAGATTTGTCTGAGCACTGAAATGAATTAGTGCTGAGAAGACACGGCATTGGCGCGCTTCCCCGTGGAAATCTGCTGGCCTAGACCACGCAAAAGGCCTGTTCGCCGCGCCAACCCAACATTATGACGATAGGATGGACCCCACTCGCCAATCACTTCGGTTTGAAGCACTTGATAGCTGGCGAGGTCTCTGCGCCCTGTGGGTCGTGCTCTACCACTTTCGAGCGGTTTCTCACGCTTACGACTGGCTTTGGGTTCGCACCGGTGACATCGCGGTCGACTTCTTCTTCGTGCTCAGCGGATTTGTTCTGACACACGCATACGGAGAAGGGCTGAACTCGACTGCTGCACGGTGGCAGTTTTTAATCCGGCGAATTGGGCGGCTCTACCCTCTCCACATAGTCACGCTGGGCGCAGTGTTGCTTCTTGAGTTGGCCAGGTGGACGGCCACACTTGCAACTGGCAGTTCGATGGGCAGGCCAGCCTTCACCGGAGACACCGACATTTGGGCGCTTCCGGCCAATGTCCTCCTTATCCACGCGCTTGGGATGTTTCGAGACTTCACTTGGAACATTCCGAGCTGGAGTATCAGCATCGAATGGACGCTCTGCGTCGTTTTCGTAGCGACCTCTATCGTGCGGCGACCTCTGCTGACCGCCTCACTCCTTGTGACGGTCGGCTTTCTGACAACGCTTTGGATGAGCACGCTCGATTGGTACCCACCTGAGGGCCACACGGCTTTCATCAGGGGCGTGTACGGCTTCTTTCTGGGTGCCCTAGTCTATCGGCTTTTCGACTTCCTGCGCGCCCGGAAGGTGTCTTTGCCAGGTTGGCTTGAATGGATTGCACCGGCCCTTCTAGCCGCAACGGTGCTCTTCAAGCACTGGCAGATTCCGGTTATTCCGCCCCTTCTCTTTGGGGCGTTGGTGTTGATTTTTGCCGCGCAGGCCGGACCGCTATCTGGGGCGCTGAAGCAGCGTGTTCTCTCGTACCTCGGAGAAATCTCGTACTCCATCTACCTCGTGCACTATGTCCTCGTACTGGTGGCGTTCGGTGTTGCGAGCGTTCTGGAAGCTGTGTTGGGTATCGACGCCTTGACCGAACGAGGGCCTTTCAAGGCTGCGGTAATCAACATGCCGAACGCTTGGGTCGGCGATTTCGCAGCGCTCGCGTTTCTTGGCCTCACAATCATGGTAGCGGGCGTCACTTATCGCTGGATCGAGAACCCTGGGCGGCGCTGGTTCAACGACCTTTCGAAAAAGGTGCCGGCTCCCCAATCCTAGCTGCGGCGAAAGAGGCCGGACCATATGGCGGGATCAATTCCAGTCCGTGCAATGGCCATCCTTTGAAGAGCAATATTCGATCCGAGAATGCCGACCACGCCCGCGATAGCGGCTCCCGTCGCGCCCCACAGGGGAACGAGCGCAAGCGATCCCAAGACTTGGAGCACCAACCCCCCGCCCAGGGCCACAGTGCAATCCCTCTCATGGCCGGTCATGTTAAGGAGCGACGCTCCGCATCCGAAGGCGCTGTTCAGGACTTGGCCGACCGCCAGTATTCCCATCACGGAAGCGCCAACGCCGAATGTGCTCCCAAACATTAGGCTGAGTAGAGGCCTTCCGCCAATGATCAGAACCAATGCTGCTGGGACGCAAAAGGCCATCGCGAACAACGCTCCCTGCTGAGCGGTCCGCTGCATTAGATTCTGGTCGCTTGCAGAAAAAGCGGCGGCGATTCTTGGACTGATGTTCATGATGGCGGCGGTGTAGCCCAATGCACAGAGCTGGGCCGTCTGGCTAGAGACCCGGAAGACCGCCGCCTCCTCTGGCCCGCGGATCGCACCCAAGATAACCAGGGAAATCTGGGCGGAAATGACGAGCACGCCAGTGCTCAGGGCGAACGGGATGACGGCCTTCAGCCAAGCCGCATCCCTGTACGCGGGCACTGCGCCTCTCAAGGCCTCAGGCTTGGAAAGCACCCATTGAACTAGGGATACGGCCAGCGCGATAAACGCCGCCAACCCTGTCAAGGCGACTGCCACTGTAGGAGTAATCGCTTGGCCGAGCGCCACCCACGCCATCGCAAGTCCGATAAGCAATGCCGGACGAAGCAGTTGCTCCGGCCACTGACCTTCTAGAACCTTGCCGATGCCTCGCAACATTGCAGAGCGCGCAGCCGCCAGTGACATGAGGAGGATTAGAGGAAGAGCCCAGTAGAGGGCCGCGCTTGATTTGCCTGCAAGCGTTTGGACGATGAATGCGGCGATGATCATCGCCGCTGCCATGCCAAGGATGAATTGATGCGAACGCCGGATGAGGCCCGCCACTAAGCCGAATTCGCCTTTGGATGTGGCCCAAGCGACCTCTCGACCGATGAGGGTTGGCAGGCCAAAAAAAGCAGGTGCGGTCAGCATTGTAACAAGGGCGATGACTACGGAATAGATTCCGAAGCCTTCCAGTCCCAGAAGGCGCGTGAGGACTGCAGAGACGCCGTAGCCAAGAACCACGTTTCCGCCCAGCACAGAGGCCGATGCGGCTAGCTGAAAATACATTCGCTTCGTTGGCAACGCGCGATTTCTCCAAAACTCGTGGTCGACGTACAGTGCTGCAAGCTTAGCGTCGAGACACCGCTGTTCGGAGATCATCCAGTTTCAGATCGATTCTGGCCCGCCTTTGGTGCGGACCAGTCAGCCCAGAGCAGTGCGGGACGCCCAGGCAGTGTCCTGTGATCGGCACGCCACGACCAGCCAAATCTATCTAGCACGTTTGGATAGGGCGACATTCCACCAGAACGTTTCAGGGGCTCCGGCAGGACACCGGAGCCCCTTTGCGATGGCGTCGAAAATTATACCCAAAATACGACACCGCATTACGTGCATTGACAGATTGTCGCATATCGAGTGTTGATCACCCCATAGGCGCTGA
>JAUMCZ010000125.1:0-14976 GCA_032122215.1 Caulobacter sp. | reverse complement strand
CTCATCCCTATAAGGGCGCTCCTCCCTGTTTCGGAGCGTGGCGCAGCTTGGTAGCGCACTTGACTGGGGGTCAAGGGGTCGCAGGTTCAAATCCTGTCGCTCCGACCAGGGAGGCTCTTCTACAATCGGGCGTCAGGTCCGGGGTCCGCCCGGTTCCTTGTTCATCCAGGCCAGCAGCGGAAACAGCGGCAGGCCCCAGGCGATGCCGGCGACGGCGAAGAAAACCAGCTCCAGCAGGAAATTCTTGGGCAGCAGCCCGTGCAGGCTGACCACGCCCATGGCGTAGAGCGCCAGGAAGACCAGGATCAGGATCGTCCCGATCATCTTCTTCAGTTTCGGATCCAACGAAAAACTCCCGCCGCTGAGGTCAGCGACGGGAGCCTTAGACGTTTGCGGGGCGCGCCTCTAGCGCTTGCGGAAAATCAGGCCCCAGACGAACAGCAGAACCACCGCGCCGATGATGGCGGCGATGGCGCTGGAAACCCAGCCCATGTATTGAAACCCGAGCAGATCGACGATCAGCCATTTGCCGAGAAGGCCGCCGATCAGGCCGGCCGCCAGGTTCATCAAAAGTCCGTCGTCGCGCCGCAGGATTTTCTCGGCCACCCAGCCGGCGAAAATCCCGATGATGATTGCGGCAATCCAGCCAACACCGACCATTGCAGTAGCTCCCTTCAGATGAATTCCCGGCTGTAACTCCAGGTTGGCAAGGAGGTTCCTCTGTTGTCAGGCGTTGGTCAACGGCGTGGCAGTAAAGACGCAAGTCCTGTCAGGAGCAGAGCCGACACCGCCGCGAACCCCGACACCATCCAGAAGCTGGTGACCGGCCAGCCGACCTGCGCGCCCAGCCAGGGCGCCGCCAGTCCGCCGGCCAACGCCGCCGCCATGCCGGTAAACGCCGACCGCCGACGCCCCGTCGCCCACGCCGCCAGGGCGCCGAGGACAAAGCTGATCAGCATGAGGCCGAAAAGACCGGGCGGGGGCATGCAGGCATGATGCCCTGTGATCGACGGTTCGTCACGCCCGCCCCCCTGCAAGGCGAGCCCTCCGCCTACGCCCCCCAAAACCCTTTCCCGAAGGGAGAGGGAGGGTGAGGGGTTCTGCTGGTTCAAGGCCCGCACGGCTCGGCATCGCGTGCAGTTGGGTTTCCGCAGTTGAGCAAAAGAGAATCCCGCGCCGCGCCAACACCGACTGGACCCCAACCCATGTCAGGCCTACATCCCCGCCATGACGTCGTTCCTGCGTTCTGATCGCTCGACCGCCGTGGCCGTCTGGCTCGGGGTCGTGGCTCTGTTCATCCTGGCCATGGTGGTGGTCGGCGGGGCGACCCGGTTGACCGGGTCAGGCCTCTCCATCACCGAGTGGAAGCCGATCATGGGCGCCCTGCCGCCCATGGGCGACGCCGCCTGGGCCGAGGCCTTCCACAAGTACCGACAGATCCCGCAGTACCAGCTGGTCAACGCCGGCATGACGCTGGCCGAGTTCAAGTACATCTTCTGGTGGGAATGGGGTCACCGGCTGCTGGGGCGGGTTATCGGCCTGATCTTCGCCATCCCCTTCGTCTACTTCCTGATCCGCCGCCAGATCCCCCGCCGCCTCATCTGGCGCTGCGTCGGCCTGCTGGTGCTCGGTGGCCTGCAGGGTCTGGCCGGCTGGTGGATGGTGGCCAGCGGCCTGTCCGAGCGGGTCTCGGTCGCGCCTGAGCGGCTGACCCTCCACCTGGGCCTGGCTCTCATCCTCTTCGTCGCCGTGGTCTGGACGGCGCTTGACGCCTTCGCCGGCAAGCCGCGCCAGGACAGCGTGACCCGCTGGCGGACCGGCGCCCTGGTCTTTCTCGGCGCGGTCTTCCTGCAATGCCTGCTCGGCGCCCTGGTTGCCGGCACCGACGCCGGCTTCGTCTACAATGACTGGCCGCTGATGAATGGCCACGTCTGGCCGCAGGACTATGCCGGCACCGGCGTCTGGCAGACCCTGGCCCACAATCAGGCCTCGGTGCAGCTGCACCATCGCCTCGGCGCCTATGCCCTGGCCCTGGCCACGGTCTTCCTCGTCGCCATGGCGGGCCGCAGCCGTACCCTGAATTCAGGTTCGAAGCAGGCCGCCTGGATCCTCGGCGGTGTCGTGTTGCTGCAGGTCCTGCTCGGCATCGCGGCTCTGATGCTGGTCGTCCCCCTCTGGCTCGGCCTCCTGCACCAGGCCGGCGCCGTGCTGCTGCTGGCGGCGGCGACCCTGTTCGCCTGGCGGGTTCGCAGACAGTAGCACCCCTGCGATCGTGAGGGGCGCCGCTTCGGCTACAGCCCGACGCCGCCCATGGGCTCGGTCTCGAAGTAGGGCCCCATGTCCTTGATCAGCGGCCGCCCCCTGGCGATCGCCGCCTGGACGGCCGGGAGTTTCAGCGACCCCTGGTGATCAGCCTGGCTCTTCCAGACCTCGGTGATCCACAGGGCGTTGGCCTCCTTGGCGTCCCGCGCCACGACATAGCTCAGGCATCCCGGCATTTCGCCCGTCCCCTCGGCAAGAATGGCGGCAAGCGCATCACGCTGTCCCGGGTGGGCGGTCATCTTGCCGATCAGGCCGTACATGGGCGTCTCCGTGGCGCTGGCGCGCGGGGGCAGGGCGGCGAGCGCCGCCGCGCCGACCATTGCGCTTCGTCTGGTCTGGGTCATCGGCGGCAAGCCTATCGCCACGGATCAGCCGCGGAAAGCGCCCCACGGGCCGGTGATCGCCAGGGTGATCCCCGGCCAGTAGATGTTGAGGAAGAGGGTCGAACCGTCAGGCGAGAAGCAGGCGCCGGCCAGTTCAGCGTTCTCCCGGAAGACGTTGCGGCCCAGGGTGTAGACCTTGCCGTCCGGCGTCACGCCCTTGAGGTGGTTGATCTCGTCCGAGTAGCGGTCCTCGCAGATCACCAGATGGCCGTTCGGCGCGACGATCAGGTTGTCGGCGTAGTCCATCACCTTGTCGTCGGTCGACTCCAGGAACAGCTGCGTCTCGCCGGGCTGGTCCGGCGTTGCGCCGGGGCGGTGCCGCAGGATCTGTCCCAGCTTGGCCGCGCCGCCGGAGGTGCAGGTGAAGTAGAGCTCGCCCTTGCCGAAGAACAGCCCTTCGCCCCTGGCGAACAGGCAGGCGCCGGCCGCATGACCGCGCTGCGACAGATCGTTGTCCGGGTTTTCAACGCCGTCGACGTCGATCCAGCGGGCCGTCTGCCAGACCCCGACCTCGAGGTCACGGCTGGTCCAGTTGCGGCTGTCGGTCAGGCCGTTCGCGAAGCCCAGCGCCTGCAACCGGCCCCCCGCCGACAGTTCGCCCGGTCGTGACGGCAGGAACCGGTAGAACAGGCTCTCGGCCGTGTCCTCGGTGAGGTAGACCACACCGGTCGCGGGATCGACGCAGGCGGCCTCATGCTTGAACCGGCCAAGGCCCTTGAGGGGAACCGGATCAACCAGCCCTCTGGCCGTCGCCGGCACCTCGAACACCCAGCCATGGTCGCGGCCGACGCCTTCGCCGGCCCTGAGCACCGTCTCCTCACAGCTCAGCCAGGACCCCCAGGGCGTGATGCCTCCGGCGCAGTTGACCGCCGTGCCGGTCAGGCTGGCGTATTGCCGGGTCACCTGGCGCGACTTCAGGTCATAGACCAGGGTCGTTGTGCCGCCGGGCAGGGGACGACCCTGCGGATCGACGTCGAAGGCGCGCTCTGTCTTCACCTTGTCCGCCCGGCGCTGGCCGAATCCCGCCAGGCCGTGGTTGACGTCGCCGGGCTTGAGTTCGTGGTTGCGGATCAGCGCCACCTTCGAGCCGCCGAGCGGCAGGCAGCCCATGCCGTCGAACTTGAACGGCGCGAACAGGCCGTCGCTCATTTCCTCGCCCGCCTGGGACAGGATCTGGTAGCGAAAGCCGGCCGGCAGGTCGAAGATCCCGAGCGGATCGGCGACCAGCGGGCCATAGCCCTCGACCTCATTGCGATAGCTCGGCGTATCCGCCGCACGCGCCAGGCCCGCAAAGGCAGCGGTCACCGCGAGGCCGGACAGAAGGTTGCGACGGGACAGGGACAAGGGGCTTCTCCGCCAGTTTGGATGACCCCGCGCCTATCGAAAGGTTGCGACAGGCGTGTAACAGGGTCGGAAAAATGCAGGTATTATAATACCGTATCGCACAAAGTGAATGTTTTCAATCTCTTGTAGCGAATTCGACGCTCCAGCTCAGGTTGACATTGCGCCGTTCCCCCCGTACTGACCCGCCCTCACGTCGGGGGCCGCTTGCTCCCGCCTGCAACGGAATACGAACCCATGATGAAGACCACGGCTTCGCTGAAGCCCGCCGAGGTCGAGAAGAAGTGGATCGTGATCGATGCCGAGAACGCCGTCGTTGGCCGTCTCGCCTCGTTCATCGCCATGCGTCTTCGCGGCAAGCATCGTCCTGACTACACCCCGCACGTCGATTGCGGCGACTACGTTGTCGTCCTCAACGCCGACAAGGTGAAGTTCACCGGCCGCAAGCTGGACCAGAAGATCTACTACCGCCACACCGGTCACCCGGGCGGCATCAAGCAGATCACCGCCGGCAAGCAGCTGAACGGCCGCTTCCCCGAGCGCGTCCTGGAAAAGGCCGTCGAGCGCATGCTGCCCAAGGAAAGCCCCTTGGCCCGCGCCCAGATGACCCACCTGCGCATCTACAACGGCGGCGAACACCCGCACGAAGCGCAGAACCCCCAAACCATCGCGTTCGCCGACATGAACGCCAAGAACGTGCGGAGCGCCTGATGGCCGAAGGTCTCGAAGCCCTGCAAGCCCTGTCGTCGTCGCCTGAAGCGGCCCCGGCTGAGCCCAAGATCGACAAGTTCGGCCGCGCCTACGCGACCGGCAAGCGCAAGAACGCCATCGCCCGCGTGTGGATCAAGCCCGGCAAGGGCACGATCACCATCAACGGTCGCGACCAGGAGATCTACTTCGCTCGCCCGGTGCTGCGCATGATGCTGGCCCAGCCCTTCCAGGTCTGTGACCGCGTCGGCCAGTTCGACGTCGTTGTCACCGTTGAAGGCTCGGGCCTCAGCGGCCAGGCCGGCGCGGTACGTCACGGCCTGTCCAAGGCCCTGACCTACTACGAACCCGGCCTGCGCACCCTCCTGAAGCCGCACGGCTTCCTGACCCGCGACAGCCGCGTCGTCGAGCGCAAGAAGTACGGCAAGGCCAAGGCCCGCCGTAGCTTCCAGTTCTCGAAGCGCTAAGGCGCGGACGCAGATACGCGTTTGCGAAAGGGCGCTTCGGGCAACCGAAGCGCCCTTTTTCTTTTGTCTTTTTTGGAGGCGAGCATGACCGCTCCGAAGATCTTCATCGATGGCGAAGCCGGCACCACCGGCCTGCAGATCCGCGAACGGCTGGAAGGCCGCCGTGACATCCAGCTCGTCTCGATCGATCCGGCCCGCCGCAAGGACGCCGACGCCCGGGCCGAGCTGCTCAATGGCGCCGACCTGGTCATCCTCTGCCTGCCCGACGACGCGGCGCGCGAGGCCGTCAGCCTGGTCACCAACCCGGCCGTGAAGATCATCGACGCCTCAACCGCCCACCGGGTGGCGGACGGCTGGACCTATGGATTCGCCGAGCTGCCGGGCCAGCGCGCGGCCATTGCCGCCTCCACCCGGGTCAGCAACCCCGGCTGCTATCCGACCGGCGCCATAGCCCTGATCCGGCCTCTGGTCGACGCCGGCCTGCTGCCCGCCGACTACCCGGTCAGCGTCAACGCCGTCAGCGGCTACAGCGGCGGCGGCAAGGCGATGATCGCCGAGTTCGAAGGGGAGGGCGCCGAGGCCTTCCGCATCTACGGACTGGGCCAGAGCCACAAGCACGTTCCCGAGCTGCAGAAGAACACCGGCCTGACTGTGCGGCCCTTCTTCGCCCCCAGCGTCGGCCGCTACGCCCAGGGCATGATCGTCGAGGTTCCGCTGTTCCTTGACCGGCTGAACGGCAAGCCCACCCTGGCCGATCTCGAGGCCTGTCTGAAGGCCGCCTACGCCGGCGAAACCTTCGTCAGCGTCGAGGATACGGCCGGGATCACCGGCCTGGAGCCCGAGGCCCTGAACAACACCAATCGCATGCAGCTGTTCGTCTTCGGCGGTCACGACCAGGCCCGCCTCGTCGCCCGGCTCGACAACCTGGGCAAGGGGGCGTCCGGCGCGGCGGTGCAGAACATGAACCTGATGCTCGGCCTGCCGGAAGCCGCCGGCCTGTGACCCTGCGCCGGGCCGTCCCCGCCGACGTCCCGGTCATCGCGGCCCTCTACCGCGCCAGCCAGTGGGCGAACCTGCCCACCCTGCCGGATATCCACACGCACGAAGAAGACCTGGCCTTCTTCGGCGGCCAGATGCTGCCGAACCAGACAGTCTGGGTCATCGAGGACGGGCAGGGCGGTCTGGCGGCCTATGGGGCCGGCGTCGAGGGACGACTGAACCATCTGTTCGTGCATCCGGACGCCCAGGGCCAGGGACACGGGTCTCGCCTTCTGGAGCTGTTCCGGGCTGGCGTTGCGGTCCTGGACCTGTGGACCTTCCAGCAGAACGTCCGGGCGCGGGCCTTCTATGAGCGCAAGGGCTTCGTCGCCGTCGAGCTCACGGACGGCGAGGGCAACGAAGAGAAGACGCCCGACGTGCGCTACGAGTGGCGCCGGTGACATTCTCCCGGAAGGGAAGGTCACAACGGCCTCACGGAAGGGTGCGCGACGGTGAGTGGCTGACGGCGCGGCGCGCTCCATATCCTTCACCATGACCGTCGCGCGCCGCAACTTCCTCGTCTCGTCCGCAGCCTTCCTTTTCGCCGGCCCGGCCCTGGCCGCCGACAAGGACTTTGCCGGCTCGCCCTTCCGCCGCATCGGCAACGCCGAGTGGCGGAAACGCCTGTCGCCCGCCGCCTATGACGTCCTGCGCCGCCAGGGCACCGAGCGACCGGGGACCAGTCCGCTCGACAAGGAGCATCGCAAGGGCACCTTCATCTGCGCCGCCTGCAGCCTGCCGCTGTTCCGCTCGGAATGGAAATTCAACTCCGGCACCGGCTGGCCGAGCTTCTTCACGGTCATCGAGAAGAACATCGGCAAGAGCCGCGACTTCGGCCTGGGCATGATCCGCACCGAATATCACTGCGCCCGGTGCCTGGGTCACCAGGGCCATCTGTTCGATGACGGCCCGCGTCCGACCGGCCTGCGCTACTGCAACAACGGTGTCGCCCTGAAATTCCTGCCGGCCTAACCGGCCAACCAGGCCTGATCGGCGCCCAGCATGGCCTCGACCAGGTCCGGTCGGTCGATCCCGGCGAGATCGGTTTTCGGCGTCTTGCCGCCTTCCTCCAGCAGATAGGACAGGAACCGCAGGCTCGGCCGATACCCGGCCAGTCGCGCCGCATCGAGCACCGGCGTCTCGCCCGGTATCCGCGCTGCCATGGCGTCCTCGAAGTACACGGCTCCCAGCCGGACGATCTTCCACGCCCCGTCCCGCCGCTCGACCCGGGCATGCATCCGCGCATGGCTGGTCACCATCACCTCCACCCCGCTGATCCGTCCGCCCAGCAGAATGGCCGCGCCGCTTTCGGCCAGCGCCCGGTCGCCGTTGAGGGTGACCAGCGTCGGGGCCATCTGGTGCAGGTGGCGCATGCCGGAGGCAAAGGCCTTCTCGGATGCGGCCACGAAATCCGCCCCGCTGGTCTCGATCCAGCTGATGCTGACCACGCTGTCGGGATGAAAGCAGGCCGCCATACGCGCCCACTGGCCCTGGTCGCGGGCTGCCCGTTCTGTCTGGACCACTTCGGCGACGGCGAGCTTGTCGAGGTCGTACATGGGCGTCACCTTGCGTTGGTCGACCACCATAAAGCAGATTCCCGATGACCGGCCTGCCAGGCAAGCATGACACGGAGGACGCGGCGACGCTGGCCTTCTATGCGCGGGAGGCAACCGCCTATGCGGCCAAGGGCGAGACGGGTGGCCACCCGCATCTGGATCGCTTCATCGCCCAGCTGGAGCCTGGCGCTGCAGTGCTGGAGCTTGGCTGCGGTGGAGGTCATCACGCCCAGGTCATGCTGGAGGCTGGCCTTCGGGTCACCCCGACCGATGGCTCGCCTGAACTTGCGGCGCAGGCCGCCGCCCTTCTGGGGCGGCCGGTGAAGGTGATGACCTTCGTCCAGCTTAGGGATGAGGAACGTTATGACGCCGTCTGGGCCAACGCTTGCCTGTTGCACACCCCGGCCGAGGCCTTGCCCGACATCATCAGCCGGGTCTGGCGCGCGCTGAAATCCGGCGGACTCTTCTTCGCCAGCTTCAAGGCCGGCGACGGGCCCGGGCGGGACGCGCTGGGCCGCTACTACAATTTTCCGAGCCACGAGAGTCTGGTGCAGACCTTCGTGCGGGCTGCGCCCTGGTCGGAGCTGACGATCGAGACGGGCGCCGGCGGTGGCTATGACGGGGTCGAGCGAACCTGGCTGGCGGTCTGGGCTCGCCGTGACGATCCCCTCCGCGAGCTCGCATAGAAAAAGCCCGGTGGCGGACCACCGGGCTTTCTCAAATCGTCATGTCCGACCGGATCAGACGGTCGGCTTGGGCATGTCCAGGCCCGACGGGGCGGGGTTGGACACCGGCTGCGGCGCGGGGGCCGGGGCGGCCGGGCGCTGGAACTTCAGGCTGCGGCCCTGGAAGAAGGCGCCGGTTTCCATGGCCAGCTGCTCATGGGTGATGTCGCCATCAATGTAGCTGGTGCCGTAGAGGCGGACCTGCTTGGCGGTCACCGAGCCGACGATGCGGCCGCGGACCTCGGTGGCTTCGGCATAGACGCTGCCTTCGATATGGCCGGTCTCGCCGACGGTCAGGCGACCGACGCGGACGTCACCGCGGACGACGCCATCGATCTGCAGTTCGCCGTCGCCGGTGACACCGCCCTCGATGGTGATGCCGCTGGAGATCAGCGAAGCCACCTTGGGCTTGGGCTTGGGCGCATCCAGGGCCGAGGCGGCGGTCGCCGGCGCCACGACGGGCTCCGGGGTCGCCGACTTCACAGGCGTGGCGGCAGGCTTGTTAGCGGGCTTGCTGAACATATTCACCGGCTTTCAGATAACGGTTGGGATTCTGGGGACGCCCCGCGACCCAGATTTCGTAGTGCAGGTGCGGCCCCGTCGAGCGACCGGTGGAGCCCATGGCTCCGATCCTTTGCCCGACACCGACGCGTTGGCCCACCGACACCGAGATGCCTTGAAGGTGAGCGTAGCGCGTCTTGAAGCCACTACCGTGGTCTATCTCGATGGTGTTGCCATAGCCTGAACGAACACCGGTAAACGAGATGACGCCCGGCGCCGTGGCGAAGATCGGCGTGAAAAAGCCGCCCGGGAAGTCGAGGCCCGAGTGAAACGCCGGCCGCCGGGTGAAGGGATCGAGGCGCACGCCATAGCTGGACGAGACGGCCGCGGCCCCCGTGGGCCGGAAGAAGGGCAGGTTCTGCGCCGCCTGGGTCAGGCCGCGCATGTCGCTCATGTTGGTGCTGGCCCGCTGGATGCGGCGGGCGAAGTCTTCATCAACGTCGAGAACGGCCGCCAGGGCGCGGGGGTCCTTGGAGTCGATGAGCGGTCCGCCCAGCGAGCTGCCGCGTCCGGCGTAGCCCTCGGGCGTCAGGCCGGCCAGCCGGAAGGCGGCGCGCAGTCGCTCGGCGCGGGTCTTGGCGAAGTTGTCGGCGGCGTCGATCAGCCGCTCCTGGTCCATGCGGGTGTAGGTCACACGCTCGACCGGATTGTTGGACATCAGCCGAGGCTTGGCCGGGGCCAGCGCCTGGGCGGCGCCGGGCACGCCCTTGAACTCCTGGAACAGCTGGGCCAGCGCCGCATGGCGCTTTTCGACCGAGACCGCCATTTCAGCGAAGCTGCCGTTGTTGGCGTTGAGCTGGGCCATCGCGCTGTTGAGACGGGCCTGCCGGTCGGCGTTGACGCGCTCGTAATAGGCCTTCTGGCGGACCAGTTCCTGGTCCGAAGCGCCGGCCGACATGGCATTGACCATCATGGCGGCGGTGGCCACGCCCAGCCACAGGGACACCATGGCGACGACGCCGGCGGCGGCCATCTGTTTGGCGGTGGATAGAACGTAACCGCGCATCTCGCCGCCCGACCGGACATAGAGATGCCGTTCAGGAAACAGCTCTTCCAGAGCCCTACGAACTCGCCGCAACCGTGTTGACGCCATAGCCCCCGACACCCGGATTTACGTCCGAGGGCGATATGCCGTCATGTCTGGAATTGGCGCAAGGGCCTTCGCGTGTCGCGGGTGATCCCGGCGCGCAGAATGCCTTTACCGCTCAACGGTTAACCAAAGGGCCGCAAGCACGCCAGTGTCTTGGGCCGTTTCTGCGAGTTCCCGCCTCTATTGGTTAACGCCCGCGACGAAAACGCCACAGTGACTCGACGGTCACTTTCCGCCGGCAGGCTGGCGTCAGAAAGTCGCACGCCGTGGCTCAGAGGTCCTGGGCGGCCCTGAGCACTTCGGTCGCATGACCCCCGACCTTCACCTTACGCCATACCCGACGGACGATGCCTTCACCGTCGATAAGCCAGGTCGAGCGGTCGATGCCCATGTACTCGCGCCCGTAAAGTTTCTTCTCCACCCAGGCGCCGTAGCGTTCGATGACATCGCCGTCAGCGTCAGAGCCCAGCTCGACCTTGAGGTCATGCTTGGCGCGGAACTTCCCGTGCTTGGCGACGGTATCCTTGGAAACGCCGATCACGGTCGCGCCGGCCTTGGCAAAGTCATCCGCCAGATCGCTGAAGTCCTTGCCCTCGGTCGTGCAGCCCGGGGTGTCGTCCTTCGGGTAGAAGTAGAGCACCACTGTGCGACCCTTCAGGGCCGACAGGCTGACCCGCCCGGTGTCGGTGGGCAGGTCGAAGTCGGGGGCCTTGTCGCCGGGGTTCAGCTCGATGGTCATCCTCAGTCTCCCAATTTCCGTCATCCCGGCCGTAGCGAAGCGGAGAGCCGGGACCCAGGGGGTGCGTGAACTCGCTGCATCAACGGCCGTTGCCCACCGCCCCTGGGTCCCGGATCGGCCTGCGGCCGTCCGGGATGACAGGGAGTAGGCGCCAAACCTCAGACCGGCCGGACCAGGACGATCTTCTTCTTGCCTTGGGACAGCTTGACGACTCCGTCGACCAGGTCGGCCGGCGTAATCAGCTTCATGCCATCCATCTCCTGCACGTCGTTGACGCGCAGTCCGCCGCCCTGGGCCAGGCGGCGAGCCTCTCCCCGGGAGGTAGAGAGACCCGCGTCGACGGCAAGGGCGGCGAGCATGATGCCCTCTGCCAGCGCGGCAGCCGGAATCTCGATCGTCGGCAGGTCATCCGACAGGGCGCCTTTCTCAAACGCCTGGGTGGCTGCGTCATGCGCGGCGCGTGAGGCCTCCTCGCCATGCAGCATCCGGGTGGCCTCGTCGGCCAGCACCTTCTTGGCGTCGTTGATGCCGGCCCCGGGAAGGGATTCCAGTCGTTCGATCTCGTCCAGCGGCAGGTCGGTGAACAGGCGCAGGAACTTGCCGACGTCGGCGTCCTCGGTGTTCCGCCAGAACTGCCAGTAGTCGTACGGCGACCGCATGTCGGCGTTCAGCCACACCGCCCCGGCCGCCGTCTTGCCCATCTTGGCGCCGCTGGCGGTAGAGAGCAGGGGGGTGGTCAGGCCGAAGGCCGGCTTGTGGTCGACGCGGCGGATCAGCTCGACGCCGTTGAGGATGTTGCCCCACTGGTCCGAGCCGCCCATCTGCAGGGTGCAGCCGAAACGACGATTGAGCTCCAGGAAGTCCGTCGCCTGCATCAGCATGTAGTTGAACTCAAGGAAGGTCATCGGCTGCTCGCGCTCAAGCCGCAGCTTCACCGAGTCGAACGCCAGCATGCGATTGACGGTGAAATGCACCCCGAATTCACGCAGGAAGTCGATGTAGCCGAGCTTGGACAGCCAATCGTCGTTGTTGACGATCACCGCGTCGGTCGGTCCGTCGCCGAAGGTCAGGAACCTGGCGAACACCGTCTTGATGCTGTTGATGTTGGCCTGGATGTCGGCCTCGCTCAGCAGCTTGCGCGACTCGTCCTTGCCGGTCGGATCGCCGACCTTGGTGGTCCCTCCGCCCATCAGCACGATCGGCTTGTGACCGGCCTGCTGCAGCCGGCGCAGCAGCATGATCTGGATCAGGCTGCCGACGTGCAGGGACGGCGCTGTGGCGTCGAAGCCGATGTAGCCGGTGACGATCCCGCCGGACGCGGCCTCGTCCAGCTCGGCCGGGTGGGTGATCTGATGGATGAAGCCGCGGTCCCGCATGGTCTGCAGGAAGGCGGACTTGAACTCACTGGTCTCGGTCATGGTGGCCGCCTGTATCATGGGCGGGCGGTCGTGCAAGGCGATAGACATCGATAGCTCCTGTTTGGAAGGGGCCGGCGACGCTGTCAGGTCTTTGGGATTGGACATGCCGCCGGGGTTGGGCGGCATGCGATCGCAACGCCGCTCGTCAGTACGAGCGGGCGTAATAGAGGGCGGCGAGGGTGTGCCTGGCGATCATGGGTCGCCGAATAGCCTCCGCCATTGACGCTCGTCAAGGCGCCGCTATCCAAGGTGCATGAGGCTTGCCCTGACGCCACACCCTGATTTTCCCTGCCCGCCGGTGCATGAGATGGCCGTGGATGTCACCCGAACGGCGACCGGCCTGGTGCTGCGCTACAACATCACCGGCGATCTGAGCCAGGTTGTCCTTCCGGACGAGGGACCGCGGGGCAGGGCGGACGAGCTCTGGAAACACAGCTGCTTCGAAGCCTTCATCCTGGCGGACGAAGGCTATGTCGAGCTCAATCTGTCGCCGTCGGACCAGTGGGCGGCCTACCATTTCGACAGCTATCGCAGCGGCATGGCGCCGGCCGAGGCGACGCTGGTCGGCTTGAACCAGCACCGCGCGCCCGACCACTACGAGATCACCGCCAACCTCGACCTCAGCGGCGCGGGCTTGCCTGCCAGGCGCTGGAGGCTGGGCCTCTCCGCCGTGGTCGAGCTGACCGACGGCGCGCGCGGCTACTTCGCCCTCCGGCATGCGCCTGGCCAGCCCGATTTTCACCACGCCGACGCCTTCAACCTGAACCTGGATCCGTCATGAAATTCGGCATCGACCGCCTGCTGGCCGACCCCGCCCTGCGTGCGCCCCTGAAGGGTCTCCGCGTCGCTCTGCTGGCCCATCCGGCCTCTGTGACCGCCGACCTGACCCACAGCCTCGACGCCCTGGCCGCCTGTCCGGAGATCAAGCTGACCGCCGCCTTCGGGCCGCAGCACGGCATGCGCGGCGACAAGCAGGACAATATGATGGAGTCCCCGGACTTCACCGATCCGGTCCACGGCATCCCGGTGTTCAGCCTCTACGGCGAGGTGCGCCGCCCGACGGGCCAGTCGATGGGCACCTTCGACGTCATCCTGATCGACATGCAGGACCTCGGCTGCCGCATCTACACCTTCATCACTACGCTGCTCTACGTGATGGAAGCCGCCGCCGAGCACGGCAAGGCGGTCTGGGTGCTCGACCGCCCCAACCCCACCGGCCGGCCCATCGAGGGCCTGACCCTGCTGCCCGGCTGGGAGAGCTTCGTCGGGGCCGGGCCGTTGCCGATGCGCCATGGTCTGACCCTGGGCGAACTCGGCCACTGGTTCATCGACCACTACAAGCTGGACCTCGACTACAAGGTCATCGCCATGGAGAGCTATGAGCCAGACGCCGCACCGGGCCACGGCTGGCCGCTGGGAGAGCGGACCTGGGTCAACCCCAGCCCCAACGCGCCCAACCTCTGGATGGCCCGCGCCTACGCGGGCACAGTGATGCTGGAAGGCACGACCCTGTCGGAAGGGCGCGGCACAACGCGGCCGCTGGAGCTGTTCGGGGCGCCGGACATCGACGGTCGGGCGGTGATCGCCGAGATGCGCAAGCTCGCGCCGCATTGGCTGCAGGGCTGCACCCTGCGGGACATCAGCTTCGAGCCGACCTTCCACAAGCATGAGAAGACGCTCTGCAGCGGCGTGCAGATCCACACCGAAGGCCCGGAGTACGACCACGCCGCCTTCAAACCCTGGCGGCTGCAGGCGCTCGGCTTCAAGGCCATCCGCGGCATCTACCCGGACTATGACCTGTGGCGCGACTTCCCCTACGAGTACGTACTCGACAAGCTGGCGATCGACGTCATCAACGGCGGCCCGGGCCTGCGCGAGTGGGTTGATGACCCCGCGGCGCAGCCGGGTGACCTGGACGCCCTGACGGCGCCCGATGAGGCGGCGTGGCTCGAGACCCGCCGCCCGCATCTGCTCTACTAGATCAGGCTTTTCCGGCCTTGTCGGCCTTGGCCCGCTCGATACCTTCCAGGACCATCCGGCGCGCCATGTCGACATCGCCCCAGCCCTTGATCTTGACCCACTTGCCGGGCTCGAGATCCTTGTAGTGGGCGAAGAAGTGCTCGACCTGGTCGAGGGTGATCTTCGGCAGGTCGGTGTAGTCGTTCACATGGTCATAGCGCGCCGTCAGGTGGTGCGACGGCACCGCGATCAGCTTCTCGTCCATGCCGGCGTTGTCTTCCATCAGCAGCACGCCGACGATGCGGCAGCTCATGACGGCGCCCGGCGCGATGGCGCGGGTGTTCAGGCAGATGACGTCGCAGGGATCGCCATCGCCCGACAGGGTGTGGGGAATGAAGCCGTAGTTCCCCGGATAACGCATTGAGGTGTAGAGGAAGCGGTCGACGACCAGCGCCCCCGACTCCTTGTCCAGCTCATACTTGATGGGCTCGCCGCCCAGCGGCACTTCGATAACAACATTGACGTCCTCGGGAGGATTTTTCCCGATGGCGAGGGCACTCAGGTTCATTACGCGGGCTCGGCTTCCAGTCGTTTGTCGAGATATTGGCCGACGTGGCGTTCCACGTCCGGCAGGTTTTCGGCCCAGAAGTGGGTGGCGCCCTCGATCAG
>JAUMCZ010000124.1:0-20682 GCA_032122215.1 Caulobacter sp. | reverse complement strand
AGGCAGACAATGGGATCGCCGCCCTTGCGGGCGGCGATGTCCGGCGCCGCGAGACGCCGGACCGCTTCCTGACGGTGGGAAGACAACGCTAGAACTCCTGGGTGGCCCGCGTGATCGCGAAGCCGAGGGCCATAACACCCAGGGCCGCCGTCATCCACAGAACTTCCGGACTGATCGGCAGGGCGCCGAGGCTGGAGCTGGCGCTCATCACTTCGCTGAAGGCCTTGCCCACGGCGCTGGCCTGGGCCGTGGCCTCGCTGCCGGCGGCTTTCAGGAACAGGCCCGCGCCCATCATCTGGCCGACCCCGACGATGCCGGCGACAATGCCGGCCCCGCCGATCAACAGACGGCGCAGCGACCAGCCGCGCTCCATCCGCTGCTCCAGCAGGCGCGCGAACAGCTCCGCGTCCTGGAAGTGCGGCGGCTCGGCGAACATGCGGTCGAGGCGCGTTTCGAATTCTAGATCAGACATGATCCTGCCTTTCCGCCTCGCGCCCTGCGCCTTGAGTTGGCGCAAGTCGGATCCGGAGCTTATCCAAACCACGTTTGACATGGGATTTCACAGTCCCCAAGGGGGCCCCGATGGTTTCGGCCGCTTCAGCGTGAGAAAGTCCCGCGCCGTAGCATAACGACACACATAAACGTTCCTGTTCGGACAGGCTCTTCATGGCCTCGTCCAGATCGATGCGATCCACGGTGGAGACTTCTCCGCCATGACCCTCGTCGTCCTGCTCGACCTCTTCGGTCATCCGGCTGTCCTTGCGCCAGCGGCGCACGTACAGCCGGGCGGCGATCCGCTTCACCCAGGCGGCGAACGTCCCTTCGCCCCTGAATTCCGAGACCCGCTCGAAGGCGGTCAGGAAAGCGTCCTGCGCGATGTCGTCGGCGGTCGAGGGCTGGGCCCCCATCCGACGCAGCAGACCCCGGACGGCGGAGCTGTGCCTGCGCACCAGCTCGCCGAAGGCCTGGCGGTCGCCCGCCGCCGCGAGGCTGGCGAGCTCCACATCATGCAGTCCGGTAACAGCCCTTGCCTGGGCCATGGTGTCTCACTCCCCCTTGGAGCCAAAGCCGTCCTAGGACTGCTTGCCCTTGTTGGGGTTGAAGAAGCTGAGGATGACGAAGGTGGCGCCGATGATCACCGGGATGGCGCCGATGCCGATCATCGGGTGCAGGGCCTCCTCGGCCTCGTAGGAGACGAAGTAGCCGAACACCCCGATGCCGACGCCGATGGCGATCCAGATGACGCCGGTGCGCAGGTCGGTCAGCGCCGAGGACGGCTGCTTCACGTTCTTGGTCAGGGCGTCGATGACCTCGGGCGGCATCGGCTGGCCCTTGTCGATGGCGGCCCGCAGGGTGTTCTGCATCTCGGTGCGTTCACGGCTCTTCAGCCAGCCCGGGACGATGACAATGGCCGCGATCATGGCGAACATCGAAATGGGGATGAGGACTTCCATGGTGGTGAACCTTCTCTCGAATCTCTGCGGCGCCGCGCTGTTGCGTGCGCCATCTGATCATGAGAGGCGCGAGGGAGGCGTAACGGATGCGGATTTCCGCATGAAATGTTCGTAAGGCGCGAAACCCCCGCCTCAGGCCTCCCGCGGACGCATGACAAGCTGACCCATGCCGACGAGGCTGAGCGTCGCGATCAGCATCGCCACGCCCGTCGCCATCGATTGCGCCGCCGGTTCCAGCACGGGGGCCAGCACCGGGGCCACGGCCCACAGCACCAGACCGCCGACAATCGCGCCCAGGGCGGCGACCAGCAGCGACTGTTTCAGCTCGCGGCGGGCGATGGCCTTCATCACAGAGGCATTGAATGACGGCTCGGACGCCGGACGGGCGGAACACAGGAAGGCGGTGATCTTGTCATCGGGGGTCATGTACGCTCTCCCAAACTCGCCAGCAGTCTATCGCGTCCCCGCGCCACATGCGACTTCACCGTGCCGAGCGGCAGGCCCAGCGCTTCAGCCGCCTCGCCATGGCTCCAGCCCTCGGCCAGGCAGAGAGTCACCGCCGCCCGCTGCTCCGGAACCAGTTGGGCCAGCGCCGCCTGCAGCGCCAGCCGCTCTTCCGCGCCAAGGCCATCGGGCGCTGCTTGCTCCTCGACCGCCGCCCAGTCGTGGTCCCGCACCGCCGAGCGCCGCGCGCCGCGCGCCGCCGTCTGCGCCTTCCTCCAGGCGATGCCGAACAGCCAGGGCCGGAAGCCCTCGTCGTCGCGCAACCGGTTCAGGCTCGACCAGGCGGTGACCAGGGCCTCCTGGGCAATGTCGTCGGCCTCGGCCCAGTTATGCGCCCGGCGCAGGAAGCCGCGCAAAGGCGCCTGGTGGCGCTCGAGCAGCCGGGCGAAAGCGGCCTGGGATCCCTCCCGGGCCGCTCTCACCAGAGGGGCGTCCATGGCTAGTCCCGCCGGGTCGTCAGGATGGTGACCAGCGAGGCCAGGCAGAGCGCGGCCATCACGAAGGCGACGATCAGGAAGGCTCCGCTGGCGCTGTACATGTCGCTGAGCGCCGCAAACCCGAAGCCGGCGGCAAGCACGCCGAACAGCACCACCTGATACCAGCGGCCCTCGCGACGGCGCAGGCGGCGATAGCGGCGGCGGTCCTCACGGTCGCTCCAGCCGTCCTCATTGTCCTCGGCCTCTTCGTCGGCCTTCAGCTTGCCGGCCACGCGGTCGACCAGCGCCTGCGGCGGATCCTTGCCCTGGTCAGTGTAGCTCTTGATCAGGTCGAGAGTGTCGCGATGGCGACGGTAACGCATCCACTGATCGAACGCCTGGGCGATGAAGAAGCCCAGCGGGAACAACAGCCACCAGTAGGATCGAAACAGGTCTTCCATCATCTTGCCCTCCAGCCCGGCGCGATCATCGCCCGGTTTCGAGAACTAGTCGCCGCCGAACAGCGGTCTGGATGCAGCGCGTCCAGATTATTTGCCGAACGCCGCCGCGTACCGCTCCGGCTTGAACCCGACCAGCAACGGCCCTGCCCCCTCGACCACCGGTCGCTTGATCATCGACGGCTGGGCGACCATCAGCGCGATGGCCCTGGCCTCGTCGATATCCGCCCGATCGGCGTCAGGCAGCTTGCGGAAGGTCGTGCCCGCCTTGTTGAGCAGCACTTCCCAGCCCACCTCGCCGGCCCAGGCGCGCAGCCTGTCGGCGGTGACGCCCAGGGTCTTGTAGTCGTGGAAGTCGTAGGCCACGCCCTCGCCTTCCAGCCACTTACGGGCCTTGGCGACGGTATCGCAGTTCTTGATTCCGAACATGGTGATGGGCATGGCGCGCGCTTCCTGCGGTGACCGGGCCGTCCTCTCCGAATGCGTCCGAAGCGTCAACCTCGTACGCTGCCGGAACCGCCTGCAACCCGGACGGCCCGCGACCGTTAGCACGGAATGAGGCTGTTCCTGTCCTGTCTGACCGTCGCGGGCGCACTGGGTTGCGCCGACCACGTCACCGCCCAGGTCCTGACGGACCCGACGCTTGAGCGCCTGCGCGTCTCTCCCGCCGAAAATCGCCTGGTGGCCAGCGTCACGGCGCCGGATGCCTGGGCGGTGCGGGATGCCCCGGCCTTCCGCCTGAGATGGAAAGGCCGGGAATCGGAATGGGACGTCTCGGCCGCCAGCCGCTTCGTCGAGGAAACCGAGGCCAACGCCCGCGACTTTCAGACGCAGGGCCTGTTCGAGGCCGAGGGCGCGGTTGTCCGCCGGGTCGGTGACTTCCGCTTCGGCGCTGTCGGCTATTCCGCCCGTACAGTCGGCGACAAGACACGGGGCGGACCCAAGCTCGGCGCCATGAAATGGCAAGGCTCCGCCGCCGGCCCGATTATCGGCTATGATACCAGAATCGTTGGGAAACCGGCGACCGTGGCGCTGCGCTGGTATCGCGAGATCGATGCGCCGGGTGAGAACGGCGATACCGTCTCTGCCTCTTTCGCCGTGCGATTCTAAGCAGAACGATTCTCCTATTGGGGAATTTCGAGTTCACCACAGAGAACGCCGCTGAGAATTGTTGACGGAACAAGCGTTTACGACATCGCAATCTAGTGCCGCCTAAAGAGCCTCAAATCTTCGAGGGGCTCCATGAAACATATCGCTGTTATCTCCACCGTCGTTTTCGGCATGGCGATCGCCGCACCCGCCGTGGCTGGTGACATCTCCGGCAAGGTCGGCCTTGCCAGTCAGTATCTGGGCAAGGGTCTCGGCAAGAGCGACGAAGACCCGGCCGTCAGCGCCTCGCTGCGCTGGACCGAAGGCGGCTTCTACGCTGACGCCTTCTACTCCCAGGCCGCCTCGTCCAAGGACGCCAGTTCCGAAGTCATCATGACCGGCGGCTATGTCGCCGAATTCGGCGAGTACGAACTCGACAGCCAGCTGCTCTACCGGGAAATGATCGGTGAAGAGAACGGCGTCGACAGTGGGTACTTCGAGGCCCAGTTCGACCTGTCGCGAGACTTCGGCAAGACCTTCAGCGGCCGCATGCGCGTCAACTATTCCCCGGACACTTACGGCTCGACGGATGAGGCCTGGTGGATCGAGGCCCAGGGTGGCGCCAAGCTCGGCGACAACGACAAGGTGACCGTCGCCTACGGCCTGCGCCGGACCGAGAACGGAACGGACTACGACGCCTGGAATATCGGGGTGAGGCACAAGTTCACCAAGGCCTTCTCGGGCGATCTGCGCTGGTACGACACCGATGGCCATGAGTTCGGTGAACGCTACGAGGGTCGGCTCGTCGCCGCCCTGACCTACAGCTTCTAGTCAGGAATACAGCGCATGGCCTTCGCCGACTGGACCATCTCCCGCAAAGTCACCGCCGCCTTCGCCGGCGTCGTGGCCATCATGGGCGCCTCGGGCGCCTTCACCGTCTACCAGGTGCAGCACATCAGCGCCCAGCAGGAACGGCTGAAGGTCGCCTGGAGCGAGGATGTCGCCATCCGCGAATCCCGGTTCTACCTGACCCGCCAGGAGAACAGTCTCCGCGGCTGGGTGCTCAGCCAGGACGCCTATTATCTCGAACGGGTCAACGCCCACCGCGAGAACTTCGGCAAGCGCATTGCAATCCTGCGTGAGGCTTCGGCCGGTAACGAGGCCGAACTGGCCGAGATCGCCGCCACCGAGGCCGCCGCGGATGCCTGGTACAAGGGCGCCGTTGAGCAAGCCGGCGAGTTTCTGAAGGCGGGCTCGGTCGCCGAGGCCGGCTCTCTCGTTGGCCGCGAAGGCCGGGCGGACGAGTTGATGGGCGCTGTCGAGGACAACCTCGACAAGGTCGCCGCCACGTCGGAAGCGGGCATCAAGGCCGAACGCGAGGCCTTCGATACCACCCTGACCATGACGATCACCCTGGCCATCCTCGGGGTCGTGCTCGCCGCCCTGCTGGCCGCCGTCGCCGGATGGCTGTTGGCCCGCACGCTCAGCCGCCCGGTGCGCGCCCTGACCGGCGATATGCAACGCCTGGCCCAGGGCGACCTCAACGTCGAGATCGCAAGCGCCGCTCGCGGCGACGAGATCGGCGCCATGAGCCGCGCGGTGCAGGTGTTCAAGGACAACGCCATGGCCCTGCGCACCGCCTCGAGCGACCGTGAGCGGATGGAGGGCGACGCCCGCTCCACCCGCGAACGCAGCGAGGCCGAACGCGCCAGAGCCGCCGCCGAACAGGCCATCGTCGTCGAGGAAACCGCCAAGGGCCTCAGCGCCCTGTCGGCCGGCGACCTGACCTGGCGGATCGACGCCGAATTCCCCGGCGACTACCAGCGTCTGAAGATCGACTTCAACGAGGCTCTGACCAAGCTGGAAACGGCCATGGGCGTGATCAACGCCAATGCCACCGCCATCCGCTCCGGGTCGGACGAGATCAGCCAGGCCGCGGACGACATGTCGCGCCGCACCGAGCATAACGCCGCCACCCTCGAGGAGACGGCCGCCGCCCTCGACGAGATCACCGCCACTGTCAAACGTACCGCCGAAGGCGCAAAGCAGGCCGATCAGGTCGTGCGCACCGCCCGCGCCGATGCCGAACAAAGCGGCGTAATCGTGTCCAACGCGGTTTCGGCCATGAGCCAGATCGAGCGCTCCTCCAGTGAGATCAGCCAGATCATCGGCGTCATCGACGAGATCGCCTTCCAGACCAACCTGCTGGCCCTCAACGCCGGGGTTGAAGCGGCCCGGGCCGGCGACGCCGGCCGCGGCTTCGCGGTTGTCGCCTCCGAGGTGCGTTCCCTGGCCCAGCGCTCGGCCGACGCCGCCAAGGAGATCAAGGCCCTGATCAGCGCCTCCTCCCAGCAGGTCGGCCAGGGCGTCGCCCTCGTCGGCCAGACCGGCCAGGCCCTGCAACGCATCGTCACCAGCGTCAGCGAGATCACCACGCTGGTGACCGAGATCACCGCTTCCAGCCAGGAGCAGGCCTCGGCCCTCAGCGAGGTCAACACCGCCGTCAACCAGATGGATCAGGTGACCCAGCAGAACGCCGCCATGGTCGAGCAATCGACCGCCGCCAGCCACGCCCTGCGGCGTGAAGCGGGCGAACTGGCCCGGCTGGTCTCGCAGTTCCGGACCCGCGACTCCGCCCCGGCCGCTGCATCGCGGCGCGCTGAGGTGATGGTCGCCGCGCCCCGGCCCGCCGCCGCCGACTTCCGCAGCCGCAACACCGCTCCCGCGCTGAAGCAAACCTCACAGTTTGCCCGGGCGCCGGAAGCTGAAGGCTGGGATGAGTTCTAGGAAGCAGGGGCCCATCGCGTTTGCGCGCAAACGCGATGGGCCCCTCTTCTTTTTCGCCGGACCTCAGTCCCGCGACGGAATCAAAAGGCCCCGCTGCACAGCCGGCCGAGCCATACCGCGGTCCAGCCAGGCCTTGACGGCCTTGAAGTCATCGAACCCGACCAGATCGCCGGCCTCATAGAAGCCGACCAGGTTTCGCACCCAGCCGAGCGTGGCAATGTCGGCGATGGTGTAGTCCCCGCCCATGATCCAGGCGCGGCCCGTCAGCCGGTCGTCCAGAACCTGCAGCAGCCGCCTGGCCTCGGCGACGTATCGCTCCAGCGGGCGCTTGTCCTCGTACGCCTTGCCCGCGAATTTGCTGAAGAATCCGACCTGGCCGAACATCGGCCCGACGCCGCCCATCTGCCACATGACCCAGGCGATGGTGTCCCAGCGCGCCTGCGGCTCGCCAGGCAGGAACTTGCCGCTCTTCTCGGCCAGATAGATGAGGATGGCCCCGGACTCGAACAGCCCGAGCGGCTTTCCGTCTGGTCCGTTCGGATCGATGATGGCGGGGATCTTGCCATTGGGGTTCAGCGAGGTGAACTCCGGCAGGTGGCTCTCGTCCTTCGTGATGTCGACAAGATGCGGCTCGTAGGCCAGCCCGGTCTCCTCAAGCATGATCGACACCTTCACCCCGTTGGGCGTCGGCAGGCCGTACAGCTGGATGACGCCCGGGTCCCTGGCGGGCCAGCGCCGGGTGATCGGAAACTCGGCAAGCGAGGTCATGGCGCAGCCCCTCAGAAGGTCGCGGTCAACGGGTCGGGACCGATACGGCCGGCCTCGGAATCCAGGCCGGCGATAGCCGCCTTGTCCGCCTCATCCAGCTGAAAATCGAAGACCCCGAAGTTCTGGATGATCCGCTCGGGCGTCACCGACTTGGGGATCACCACCAGGCCGCTGTCGACATGCCAGCGAATGATGACCTGGGCCGGCGTCTTTCCGTGTCTGGCGGCAATGCCGGCGATCACCGGGTCGCTGAGCAACTGCCCCTGCCCGAGCGGGCTCCACGACTCCGTCAGCACGCCGCGCGCGGCGTTGGCCTCACGAAGCGCGCGCTGCTGGAAGCGGGGATGCAGCTCGATCTGGTTGATTGCGGGAGTCACGCCGGTTTCGCCGATGATCCGGTCCAGGTGCTCGGCCGCGAAATTGGAGACGCCGATGGATTTCACCCGGCCCTCCTGCTGCAGCCGCACCAGCGCCTTCCAGCTCTCGACGTACAGCCCCTTCGCCGGGGCCGGCCAGTGGATCAGGTAGAGGTCAAGATACTCGAGGCCCAGCCGCCCGAGACTCTTCTCGGCGGCGACCAGCGTCTCGTCATGGCCCTGGTTGTCGTTCCACAGCTTGGTGGTGACGAACACGTCTTCGCGGCTCAGACCCGAAGCCTTGATCCCCTCCCCGACGCCCTTTTCGTTGCGATAGGCGGCCGCCGTGTCGATGTGACGGTAGCCGGCGTCCAGCGCCGTCTTCACCACCTGCACCGCCGTATCGTTCGGCGTCTGCCAGACGCCAAGGCCGACCTGGGGAATGGTGCGGCCGTCGTTGAAGGTCAGGTGGGTCTGTTCGGTCATGGGCGAAGGTCCTGGCAAGGGTGAAGGTGGCCCGCGCCGGCCCGCGCGGAAGCGATCCTGCAGATAGGCATCAGGACCCCGCGCCGATAGGGCCGGTGCGAGACCAGGGCGCGCGCTCGACGGTCAGGTCCGTGGTCCACATCCCGTCCGTCATGCGCTGGTGGCATTCACGGACCGTGACCTCGCCGTCGAAGAGGCCGCCGAACCCCTGCAGACGAACCGTACAGCCGGGGTGCGGCAGGGCGCTGCCCTGGAAGCTGAGCTGCCCCTGAAGCCCGGCCTCCAACGTCAGATCGGCGGCCAGGACGCTTTCTCCCCAGGCCAGGGTCAGCACGGGATCGCCACTCACGGTCGGGCCGGCTGACGTCGCGCCAAGCGCCTCGACAGTCAGCACCGGCGGAGCAGCGACGGCGCCCCGCAGCCCCTGTCGGTGAACCGCACCGGCGAACATCGGGGTCAGAGCCGACCCGTAGCCAAGTGACAGGGTCAGCATCACACCGGCCGACAGGCCGCTGCCGTCGGCAGTCGGGAACGACACGCCAGAGGACTGGTCAGCCGCCAGGGTCAGCCGGGCCCGCGGCGGCTGGCCAACGGCGTGCCAGACCTCCAGATCGACGATGGTGCAGCGCGGGTCGATCGGCTGGCCCGCCAGCCTGACCTCGAAGGCCGCCACGTCGCTCGCCACGTCGGTGGCGGGCGGCGGCGCCTCGGGCGCGTTGCTGTCACTGTTTTGCAAGGGGAGCTCCTTCTCCCGGCCCCTGCCGGGGCCCGTTGATCGCCATTCAGGCACAGATTGCCGGCTGCGCACACCGCCCCTGGAGTTGCAGGCGTGGCCCTGCATGGCGCCGACACCCTTTGCGGCCTGAAATCATGGACATTCACCGTTCACGGAGGCATTTTCTCCCCGCCTCCCCGGCCGAACCGCTAGTTTAGAGAAAAATCATGCCCGCCTATCGTTCGCGCACCTCCACGCATGGCCGCAACATGGCCGGCGCCCGTGGGCTCTGGCGCGCCACCGGCATGAAGGACGCCGACTTCGGCAAGCCGATCATCGCCGTGGTCAACAGCTTCACCCAGTTCGTGCCGGGCCACGTGCACCTGAAGGACCTCGGCCAACTGGTCGCCCGCGAGATCGAACGGGCCGGCGGCGTGGCGAAAGAGTTCAACACCATCGCTGTCGATGACGGCATCGCCATGGGCCACGACGGCATGCTCTACAGCCTGCCCTCGCGCGAGCTGATCGCCGACGCCACCGAATACATGGTCAACGCCCATTGCGCCGACGCCATGGTCTGCATCTCCAACTGCGACAAGATCACGCCCGGCATGCTGATGGCATCCCTGCGGGTCAACATCCCGACGGTGTTCGTCAGTGGCGGTCCGATGGAGGCCGGCAAGGTCATCCTGAAGGGCAAGGAGGTCGCCCTCGACCTGGTCGACGCCATGGTCGCCGCCGCCGACGACTCAGTCAGCGACGAGGATGTCGCCACCATCGAACGCTCCGCCTGTCCGACCTGCGGGTCCTGCTCGGGCATGTTCACCGCCAACTCGATGAACTGCCTGACCGAGGCGCTCGGCCTCTCCCTGCCCGGCAACGGCTCGGTCCTGGCCACCCATTCGGACCGCGAGCGGCTGTTCCTGGAGGCCGGCAACCTGATCGTCGACATCACCCGCCGTTATTACGAGCAGAACGACGAGAGCGTCCTGCCGCGCAACGTCGCCAGCTTCCGCGCCTTCGAGAACGCCATGAGTCTCGACATCGCCATGGGCGGCTCGACCAATACCGTGCTGCACCTGCTGGCCGCCGCCTACGAAGGCGGCGTCGACTTCACCATGGCCGACATCGACCGGCTGTCGCGCAAGGTCCCCTGCCTCTCGAAGGTCGCCCCCGCCAAGTCCGACGTCCACATGGAAGATGTCCACCGGGCCGGCGGCGTCATGGCCCTCCTCGGCCAGCTCGAGAAGGCCGGCCTGCTGCACACCGACCTGCCGACCGTCCACAGCCCGTCCATGGGCGCCGCCCTCGAACGCTGGGACATCTCCCGCACCGAGAGCGAGACGGTCCGAACCTTCTTCAAGGCCGCTCCCGGCGGCGTGCCGACCCAGACCGCCTTCAGCCAGTCCCGCCGCTGGGAAGAGCTCGACCTCGACCGCGAAGAGGGCGTCATCCGCAGCGCCGAGCACGCCTTCAGCAAGGACGGCGGCCTGGCCGTGCTCAGCGGCAACCTGGCCATCGACGGCTGCATCGTGAAGACCGCCGGCGTCGATGAAAGCATCCTGAAATTCTCCGGCCCGGCCCGCGTCTTCGAAAGCCAGGACGCCTCGGTCAGCGCCATCCTGACCGGCAAGATCAAACCGGGCGACGTGCTGGTCATCCGCTACGAAGGCCCCAAGGGCGGCCCCGGCATGCAGGAGATGCTGTATCCGACCAGCTACCTGAAATCGAAGGGCCTTGGCAAAGCCTGCGCCCTGATCACCGACGGCCGCTTCTCGGGCGGCACCTCGGGCCTGTCCATCGGCCACGTCTCACCGGAAGCGGCCGAGGGCGGCCTGATCGGCCTGGTCGAGGAAGGCGACATCATCGACATCGACATCCCGAACCGCGGCATCAGCCTGCGGGTCGAGGAAGCCGTCCTCAACGAACGCCGCGCCGCCATGGACGCCAAAGGCTGGAAGCCGGCCGAGACGCGCCAGCGCAAGGTCTCCACCGCCCTGCGCGCCTACGCCGCCTTCACCACCAGCGCCGCCAAGGGCGCGGTTCGGGTGGTGCCGTAGTCAACCCGCAGGCGCCGGGTCGCACTTTGCCTCTGGACAGGGCGCGCGCCTGCGCTAACTCCGGACCATTGAGCGGGCTGCCCAATATGGGTCTAGCGCTCACCGGGTCTGGAGTTCCCCAAGACATGCGCCTCGTTCTCTCTGTCGCCGCCCTGGCTCTGAGCCAGCCCACGTTGGCCCTGGCGCAGTCAGCGCCGCCATCGGACGCGCCGGACGGCTGGACGATGCAGCTTGGCGGCGCGCTGATCGCAGGCCCGGCATGGCAGGGGTCCGATGACACCGCCGTCTCGCTGTTTCCGGACGTTCGGGTCAGCTACGGCGACCGCTTCTTCGCCTCCATTCCCGAGGGCGTCGGCTATAATCTGATTTCGAGCGACGCCTGGCGGGCGGGTCCGATCGCCAAGATCCGCTTCGGGCGCGACGAGGAAGACGGCGGCTCGCCCTTCCGCGTTTCGGGTGAGAGCAACGAACTGCGGGGCCTTGGCGATATCGACACCGCCGGCGAAGTGGGCGCCTTCGTCGAGAGGCGGTTCGGGGACGCGGCGGAATGGCGACTGCGCGGTGAGGTGCGCCAGGGCTTTGGCGGCCATCAAGGCGTCGTGGCTGACGCCTCGCTGACCTACCAGACCCGCCTCGGCTCCACGCTGGTCAGCTTGGGCCCCCGGCTCAGCTTCGCCTCCGAAGACTATATGCAGACCTATTTCGGCATTGATCCCGCCCAATCGGCAGGCTCGGGCCTGGCCGTCTACCGCGCCGACGGCGGCCTGCTGTCTTATGGCCTCGGCGCCAGTGTCATCCAGCCCCTGTCGCGCAACAGCGCCGTGACCCTGTTCGGCTCGGTCGAGCGGCTGGGCGATGCGGCGGCCGACTCGCCGCTGATCCGGGACAGAGGCTCTGAAACCCAGGCCACCGTCGGGATCGGCTACGGCTTCCGGTTCAGCCTCTAGTCCGGTCAGGCGCTCGCCACCCAACCCCGCCAGGTAAAGGCGGCGAAGAACAGCTGCACCCGCGAGAACCCGCCCCGGCGCAGGATGGCCTCATCCTCCGCCGGCTCGAACAGGCAGAGATTGGCCGCCACCGTCGCCCGGCCTCCCATGGCCTGGGCCGCGTCGACACCCGAGGCGATGGCGAAGGCGGCGTAGCGGTCGAGCCAGAGCGGCCGCTCGGCAGGGTCCTGCGGAAAGCTGCTGTGGGCCGCCACGAAGGGTGCGCCCGGCTTCAGGCGCCGGTGGATCTCGCGCACCGTCCGCTCGCGCTCTGCTGCGTCGAGAAAATGCAGGGTCAGCAGGCAGACCGCCGCGTCGAACGGTCCTTCAGGCGCGTCATCGATATAGCCTTCGACCAGCTGCGCCCGCCCGGCGTCCTCGCCAAGGGTCTGTTCGGCCAGCCGCAGCATCGCCCCGGCGGGATCCACCCCGACGAAGGTCCAGCCGGGCTGCGCCTGCGCGAGGGCTTTCAGCTCCAGCCCGCCGCCCGCCCCCAGAACCAGCACCCGGGCGTCGGCCGGCGCGGCTTCGGCCAGCAGGACGGCGGTCATCCGGTGAAGTCCGTCGAGCCCCGGCACGAACCGGCGCGGTCCGTCCGTGTAACGGGCAACATGCTCCGGATCGGAGAAGGCCTTCACGAAGTCGACTTTCCGGGCGGCGTCATGCGTCATGGCTGGCTCCTGATTGATGCGGCGCCCGGCGCGCCAGACGATGATGGAAATCGGCGCTCAGGGCCGCCAGGGTGACCTCGCCCAGCGAGGCCAGCAGCACCGCCTCGGCCTCGGCCAGCGCCTCGTCCAGCGCCGCATTGACCGCCTGTTCGACCAGGCAGTCCGGCGCCTCATTGCGATTGCCGATGGCGAAAAGAGACGGGCTGCCCAGCGCCGTATAGACATCGCCCAGGGTGACGGAGGTCAGATCGCAGTCCAGCCGCCAGCCGCCGCCATGGCCCTTCTCGGACCGCACATAACCCTGTGCCTTCAGCCCGGCCATCGTCCGCCGGATGACCACCGGATTGGTCTGCATGGCCCGCGCCAGCACCTCGGAGGTCACGGGCCCGTCCTGCTCGGCCATGTGCAGGAGGACGTGCAGCACGCCCGACAAACGACTGTCCCGGTTCATGTAACTTCTATTGTTACATCACCGCATGCAGGTCAAGGCCCGTGCATGCCGCATCTCGCTCCGCCTGACCGCTAGGCCAGCGCCGGCATGCCCTCCAGCAGCTTGTCCAGCGTGATCGGATACTCCCGCACCCGCACGCCGGTGGCGTTGTAGACGGCGTTGGCGATCGCCGCCCCGACGCCGCAGATGCCCAGCTCGCCGACACCCTTGGCCTTCATGGGCGAGGAAACCGGATCGACCTCTTCCAGGAAGACGACGTCCTGGTGCGGGATGTCGGCGTGGACCGGAACCTCGTAGCCGGCCAGGTCGTGGTTGACGAAGAAGCCGCGCCGCTTGTCGACGACCAACTCCTCCATCAGCGCCGCGCCGGCGCCCATGGTCATGGCCCCGATCACCTGGCTGCGGGCTGATGTCGGATTGAGAATCCGCCCGGCGGCGCAAACCGCCAGCATGCGGCGGATGCGGACCTCGGCCGTGAAGGCGTCAACGCCGACTTCGACGAAATGGCCGCCGAAGGTCGACTGCTGGTACTTCTTGTCCAGGTCACCGAACTCGATGAAGTCCTCGGCGACCACCTCGCCGTCCTTTGCCGCATCGGCCAGGCTGAAACTGCGGTTGCCGGCCTTCACCCGCCCGTCAGCGAATTCCGCCGCCGCCAGGTCCAGACCCAGCTTGCCGGCCACGACCTCCCGCATCTTCATGCAGGCTGCGTAGACGCCGGCGGTCGAGCTGTTGGCGCCCCACTGCCCGCCTGAGCCCGCCGAAACCGGGAAGGCGGAATCGCCCAGCCGGACGATCACGGACCTCAACGGCACACCCATCGTCTCGGCCGCGGTCTGGGCGATGATGGTGTAGCTGCCGGTGCCGATGTCGGTCATGTCGGTCTCGACCACGACCATGCCGTCCTTCTGAAGGCGCACCCGCGCGCCCGACTTCATGGTCATATTGTTGCGGAACGCCGCGGCCACGCCCATGCCGACCAGCCAGCGGCCCTCTCGCCGCTTGCCCGGCAAACCGCGACGCGCCCAGCCGAACCGTTCGGAGCCCTGACGCAGGCATTCGACCAGGTGGCGTTGCGAGAACGGCCGCTCCGGCTTGGCCGGGTCGACCTGGGTGTCGTTGCGGATGCGGAACTCGACCGGGTCGAGACCCAGCTTCTCCGCCATCTCGTCGATGGCGACCTCAAGCGCCATCAGCCCCGGCGCCTCGCCCGGCGCCCGCATGGCGTTGCCCTCCGGCAGGTCGAGGACGGCCAGCTTGGTCGCGGTCAGGCGGTTGGCGCCGGCGTAGAGCAGCTTGGTTTGCTCGGCGGCGGTCTCGGGGTCGCCGTCCGGAAGGTTGCCGGACCAGGTTTCGTGACCGATGGCTGTGATCTTGCCGGCCTTCGTCGCACCGATACGGATGCGCTGGATGGTGGCCGGGCGATGGGTGGTGTTGTTGGCGATCAGAGGCCGCTGCAGGGCGACCTTGACCGGACGTCCGGCCGCCTTGGCGCCCAGCGCCGCCATCAGGGCGTCGGCCCGCAGGAACAGCTTGCCGCCGAATCCGCCGCCGATGAAGGGCGAGACCAGCCGCACCTTCACCTTCGGAAGGCCCAGCGTGGAGGCCAGGTCCTCGCGACCCCAATCGATCATCTGGTTGCTGGTCCAGACGGTCAGCGCCCCGTCCTGCCAGGCGGCCGTGGTGGCGTGCGGCTCCATCATCGCGTGGCTCTGGTCGGGGGTGGTGTACTCCCCGTCGAAGGTGACCTCGGCCGCCCTGAACGCCGCCTCGAACTCGCCGACATGACTATCGGGCGGATCCTTGACCCCCTCGGCAGACCCCTTCGCCTCGGCCAGATCGAAGACGCCTGTGGCCGGCGCGTAGTCGACCCGCAGCAGGCCGGCCGCAGCCCTGGCCTGCTCGAAGGTCTCGGCCACGACCACGGCGACGGCCTGGTGGTAATGCTCCACCTCCGGCCCGGCCAGCAGTTTGGCGGTGTTCTTGTCGCCCTTGCCCAGCTTGCCGGCGTTCTGGTGCGTCACCACCGCCAGCACGCCCGGCGCGGCCCGCGACCGTGTCGCGTCGATGGCCGTGATCCGGCCCTTGGCGATGGCGGCGCCGACGACGTGACCATAGGCCGCGTCAGGGGCCCGGTCGTGCCGCTCATAGGCGTAGGCCGCCGCGCCGGTGGTCTTCTGCGGGCCATCGATGCGCGGCGTCGGCTTGCCGATGTGCTTCAGCTGATCGATGGGGTTGGTGGTGGCGGGGGTCTCGAACTTCATGGTCCTATCCCTTCGCCTCGGCCAAGATCCCGGCCAGCGTCCGTTCAGCCAGTTTGAGTTTGAACGCGTTCTCCCCGGTCGGCTTCGCGCCCGCGAACACCTCGTCCGTCACCGCCCGGGCGCCCCTGGGCATGGCCGCTTCGGCCTCCTCGACCCTCCAGGGCCTGTGGGCCACGCCGCCGAAGGCCACCCGGCCGCCGCCATCAGGCTGCACAACCGCCGCCACCGAAACCAGGGCAAAGGCATAGGAGGCCCGGTCCCGCACCTTGCGGTAGACATGCTCGCCGCCGACCGGCCTCGGCAGGGTCACGGCAGTGATCAGCTCTCCGGGCGCTAGCACCGTCTCCACCGCCGGCGTCTTCTCCGGCAGGCGATGGAAGTCGGCGATGGGAATGGCACGGGTCTCGCCGCTCGGCCGCACCGTCTCGACCACGGCGTCCAGCACCCGCATGGCCACGGCCATGTCGCTGGGGTGGGTGGCGATGCACTGATCGCTGACGCCGATGACCGCCAGCGGCCGCGAGAACCCGCCGATGGCCGAACAGCCGCTGCCAGGGCTGCGTTTGTTGCAGGGCTGGGCGGTGTCGTAGAAGTAGGGGCAACGGGTCCGTTGCAGCAGATTGCCGGCCGTCGTCGCCTTGTTGCGCAACTGGCCCGACGCGCCCGACAGCAGCGCCCGCGACAGCACCGCGTAATCCTTGCGCACCCGCCTGTCGGCAGCCAGATCGGTGTTGCGCACCAGCGCCCCGATGCGCAGCCCGCCGTCCTTCGTCGCCTCGATCTTGTCGAGCCCCAGCCGGTTGACGTCGACCAGATGGGTCGGCGTCTCGATCTCCAGCTTCATCAGGTCCAGCAGGTTGGTGCCGCCCGCGATGAACCGCGCGCCGGGCTGGCTGGCCGCCGCCGCGGCCTCCGCGGGGCTCTTGGCCCGCTCGTAGGTGAAGGTCCTCATGCCTTCACCCCCGCGACGTCCTCGATGGCCTCGACAATGTTGGAATAGGCCCCGCAGCGACAGATGTTGCCGCTCATCCGCTCGCGCAGTTCCTCTCCCGTCACGGCTGGCTTGCCGTTCAGGTCGGCCGTCACATGGCTCGGCACGCCGGCCTTGATCTCCTCAAGCACCGCGACCGCCGAACAGATCTGTCCAGGCGTGCAGTAGCCGCACTGGTAACCGTCATGCTTCACGAACGCCGCCTGCATCGGATGCAGGTCGTCCGGCGTCCCCAGCCCCTCGATGGTGGTCACTGCCTCGCCGTCATGCATCACCGCCAGGGTCAGGCAGCTGTTGATCCGCCGCCCCTCGACGATGACCGTGCAGGCCCCGCACTGGCCGTGGTCACAGCCCTTCTTGGTCCCCGTCAGCTTCAGGGTCTCACGCAGGGCGTCCAGCAGGCTGGTGCGTGTATCCAGGGTCAGGTCGTGGCCCTTGCCGTTGACCGTCAGCTTCACCGCCGTCCGGGCCGGCGGTTCAGGCGGCGCCCGTCCCGCAGCCGGCGTTGCGGATCCGGCCATCGTGGCCGCGCCGGCGATCACCACCTCCCGTCTCGACACATCGATCTCCCAGGCTGGCGGCATAGCCATCTCCGAACTTTGACCCGGAGTTCAACGACAATCCCGCCTCCCCGTTCCAGGGGCAATGAACCTTGCCGCCACAACCCCGTTATCGCCGCATGCGATCCCAGCCCGCGTTTGCCGCCTCCGCCCTGGCCTTCACCCTGGTGCTTGCCGCCTGTTCCCCTGCCCCCGGGACGCCGCCCGCCAGCGCACCCCAGACCCCGGCGCCCGCGCCTCAAGCCCCGCCACCGGCAGGCCCGCCCCCCACGGCCCCTGCCCCTTCTGCTGCGGGATCAAAGGTGCTGGGCCTCGACGGTCTCGGCGATCTTCGCATCGGCCAGCCGGTTCCGGTCGGCAGTCGCTGGGCGGCGCGCGGCGCCCAGGCCAGCGACAGTTGCACGACTGTGAGCTCGCCCGACTACCCCGGCGTCTACGCCATCGTCACCGACGGCAAGGTGCAGCGCATCACGGTTGGCCAGCGCTCCGACGTCAAGCTCGTGGAAGGTATCGGCGTCGGCGCCACGGAGGCCCAGGTCAGGCAAGGGTTCGCCGGCTTCCGCGAGGAGCCGCACAAGTACGTCGAGGCGCCCGCCAAATACCTGACCGCGCCCAACGCCGCGAGCGGCGACCCCGCCCTGCGCTTCGAGATCGGCGCCGACCGCCGGGTCAGCCTGATCCACATCGGCATGATGCCGGTGCTGGGCTACGTCGAAGGCTGTTCCTAGTCCTTGCGGACTATTCCCACTCGATGGTGCCGGGCGGCTTCGACGTCACGTCGTAGACTACCCGGTTCACACCGCGGACCTCGTTGATGATCCGCGTCGCGGTCTTGCCGAGAACGTCCCAGGGGAATTCGAAGAAGTCGGCAGTCATGCCGTCCGTCGAGGTCACCGCCCGCAGCGCCAGAACGTTCTCGTAGGTGCGGGCGTCGCCCATCACCCCGACCGTCTTCACCGGCAGCAGCACGGCAAAGGCCTGCCAGATCTTGTCGTAGAGACCGGCCTTGCGGATTTCGTCCAGGTAGATGGCGTCGGCCTGCTGCAGGACGGTGACCTTCTCCGGGGTGATCTCGCCCGGGATGCGGATGGCCAGGCCCGGCCCCGGGAAGGGGTGCCGGCCGACGAAGTCCGGATGCAGGCCAAGCTCGACGCCCAGCACCCGCACCTCGTCCTTGAACAGTTCGCGCAGCGGCTCGACCAGCTTCAGCTTCATGTAGTCGGGCAGTCCGCCGACGTTATGGTGGCTCTTGATCACCGCACTGGGTCCGCCCCGGGCCGAGACGCTCTCGACGACGTCCGGGTACAGGGTCCCCTGGGCCAGGAATTCGGCGCCGTCGATCCTGGCGCTCTCCTTGTCGAAGACGTCGATGAACAGCTTGCCGATGATCTTCCGCTTGGTCTCAGGGTCGGAAACCCCGGCCAGCCCGCCGAGAAATTCCCTTGACGCATCAACGTGGATCAGCGGAATGTTGTAGTGGTTCCTGAACAGCGAAACCACCTGGTCGCTTTCGCCCGACCGCATCAGGCCGGTGTCGACATAGACGCAGGTCAGCTGGTCGCCGATCGCCTCATGGATCAGCACCGCCGCCACCGAGCTGTCGACGCCGCCGGACAGGCCGCAGATCACCCGACCCTTGCCGACCTGGGCGCGGATGCGGGCCACGGCCTCGTCCCTGAACGCCGCCATCGTCCAGTCGCCGGTCAGGCCGGCGATACGATGGGTAAAGTTGCGCAGCAGGGTCGCGCCCCGCGGGGTGTGGGCCACCTCCGGGTGGAACTGCACGCCGTAGATCCTGCGCGTCTCATCGGCGATGGCGGCGAACGGCGCCCCGGGGCTGACCGCGATGACCTCGAAGCCCGGCGGGATGGCGGTGACCCGGTCGCCGTGGCTCATCCACACGGTCTCGGGCCGGCCGACCTCGGCAAAGCCTTCGAACAGCGGGCTGGCCCTGGTGACCTCGATCTCGGCCCGGCCGAACTCGCGATGATGGCCGCTCTCCACCTTGCCGCCCAGTTGGGCGCAGATGGTCTGTTCGCCGTAGCAGATGCCCAGCACCGGCACGCCGGCCGCGAACAGGGCCGGGTCTGCGGCCGGGCTCTCGTCCTCGGTGGTGCTGGCCGGACCGCCGGACAGAATGATGGCCGCCGGCTTGACGCTGGCCAGGGCGGCGACCGCCTTGTCGTACGGGTGGATCTCGCAATAGACCCCGCTCTCACGAACCCGGCGGGCGATGAGCTGGGTCACCTGGCTGCCGAAGTCGACGATGAGGACGGACTGGTGGTTCATTTTTTGCGGTCCAGTAGAGCTGCGAAGAAGCCGTCGGTGCCGGCCGTGCGGGGCGACAGGCGCAGGTAGCCCTGCGGCGTCGTGAAGTCGGGGAACAGGGTCAGCTTGCGCAGCTTGAAAGCGTCGTTGCGGGCCAGGAAGGCCTCGACCTGCTGCTCGTTTTCCTCGGCGAAAAAGGAGCAGGTGACATAGACCATCCGGCCGCCCGGCTTGACGAATTCCGAAGCCTGATCAAGCACCTTGCGCTGTTCATTCAGGCGTCGCTGCAGGGTGTCGGGCGTCAGCCGCCACTTGGCGTCCGGGTGTCGCCGCCAGGTGCCCGAGCCGGTGCAGGGGGCATCGACGAACACCAGGTCCATCTCGCCCTGCAGGCCGTTCAGCGGTTCCTTGTTCAGCGGCGTGCGCAGTTCGAGGTTGGTGACCCCGGCCCGGGTGGCCCGCGGAATGATGTCGGTCATCCGCCGCGCGTCGCTGTCATAGGCGTAGATCTTGCCGGTGTTGCCCATGGCCGCCGCCAGGGCCAGCGTCTTGCCGCCGCCGCCGGCGCAGTAGTCGAGCACCTTCTGGCCGGACACGTCGCCGGCCACGGCCGCCGCCATCTGGCTGCCCAGGTCCTGGACCTCGAACCAGCCCATGGCGAAGGAGGGATGGATCTCCACCGCCGCCGCCCGCTCGGCCGCCGCCGGCGCGGGCACGCGCAGGGCGTCCGGCAGGATGCCCGCCGGCTCGGCGCCCATGTCGTCCAGCGCCTTCAAGACTTCGTAGGCGTCGCTCTTCAGCCGGTTGACGCGCAGATCGACCGGCGCGCGCTGGGCGAAGGCGATACCCTCCTCGACGCGGTCCTTGCCGAAGGTGCGGGCCATGCTGGCCTCGATCCAGTCGGGATAGTCGCCCTGTACATCGGCCTTGGCGCCCTTGAGCGATGGCTTGGCGTTCAGCGTGGCGATCTCGTGGTCGGTCAGCGGGCCGGGCCCATGCGGATCGGCGCAGGCTTCTCCGAGCCGGTCCATGTCCCAGTCCCAGATCCAGCGCAGAGCGGCGAGCGCGCGGGCGCGGTTGCTCTCCTCGCCCATCAGATGCGCCAGCGACCGCTGCCGGCGCAGCACGTCCAGCGCCAGCCCCGACACCCAGGCCCGGTCCTTCGACCCGGCATACCGCGCCCCGTCGCTCCAGGTCTTCAGCGCCTGCCGAACCGGCTTGTGGCGCAGTTCGATATCATCCAGCACCTGGATCGCCGCCGCGATGCGTCCGCCATCCCTCACTGGGTAACCTCACTCACGTTCAATTGGAGCCCTGGTAGTTCGGGGCCTCCCTGGTGATCATCACGTCGTGGACATGGCTTTCGCGCAGGCCCGCATTGGTAATCCGCACGAACCG
>JAUMCZ010000123.1:0-15006 GCA_032122215.1 Caulobacter sp. | reverse complement strand
ACCTCGAAGGTGTTGTCGAGGGCGGCGCTGTCGGAGCCGCCGGGCTGGACGACCGGCTTGATGTCGTCGCCGAAGTCTCCGAAAGCCTGGGCGGCCATGCGGATCTCGTGGCTCTTCATCCAGTTGATGTTGCCCTTGATGGTGTTGATCTCACCATTGTGGGCCAGCATGCGGAAGGGCTGGGCCAGACGCCATTGCGGGAAGGTGTTGGTCGAGTAGCGCTGGTGGAAGATGGCCACCGCCGCCTCGAACCGCTCGTCGCGCAGGTCGGGGTAGAAGGCGTCGATGCTCTCGGCCAGGAACATGCCCTTGTAGATGAGCGACTTGGCCGACAGCGAGCAGAGGTAGAAGTCCTGGATGGCCGCCTGGGCGACGCGCTTCTCGATCCGCTTGCGGGCCAGGAACAGGGCCCGCTCCAGGGCCTCGCCGTCCATGCCGGGGGGCGGGGAGAGCATGATCTGCTCGATCTCGGGGCGGGTGGCGTTGGCCTTCTCGCCGATCACCGAGGTGTCGACCGGCACCTGGCGCCAGCCGTAGATGTAGAAGCCGAAGCGCAGGGCCTCGCTCTCGACGATGGTCCGGGCGGCTTCCTGGGCGCCGAGATCGGTGCGCGGCAGGAAGACCTGGCCGACGGCGATCGGGCCGGGACGCAGGGTCTGGCCGGCGCCCTCGACCTGTTCCTGGAAGAAGGGCTGCGGCACGCTGAGCAGGATGCCGGCGCCGTCTCCGGTCTTGCCGTCGGCATCGACGGCGCCCCGGTGCCAGACGGCCTTCAGGGCCTTGATCGCCAGATCGACGATCTCGCGGCGCGGCTTGCCGTCGATGGCGCAGACCAGGCCGACCCCGCAGGAGTCGCGCTCCATCGACGGGTCGTAGGCGTGGCCGTCGATGAGCAGCTGGCGGTTGCGATAGTAGAGGTCAAGGACGTCGGACATGGGCTCTACTCCGCAGCGACCAGCGCCGGCGTGGCCGACAGCTGCTTGTGGATGGCGGCGGCGGCGTCGAAGCCGTCGCGGATGGCCCAGACGACGAGCGAGGCGCCGCGGGCGATGTCGCCGGCGGCATAGACGCCGGGCAGGTTGGTCTCTTTGGAACGACGGTGGATCTTCACCGTCCCGGCCCGGCTGACTTCCAGATCGGGCGAACCCAGCGTGGTCGGCAGGTCTTCCGGGTCGAAGCCCAGCGCCTTGATGACCAGGTCAGCCTTGATCTCGAAGTCGCCGTTCTCGATCGGCTCGGGCGACTGGCGGCCCGAAGCGTCGGCGGGGCCGAGACGCATGCGGGCGGCGCGGACGCCTCCCGCCTTTCCGGCGTCGCCGGTGACGGCGCGGGGGCCGGCCAGCCATTCGAAGACCACGCCTTCTTCCTCGGCGTTGGTCACTTCGCGCAGGGAGCCCGGCATGTTCTCACGGTCGCGGCGGTACAGGCAGGTGACCGACTCCGCGCCCTGGCGGATGGCGGTGCGGACGCAGTCCATGGCGGTGTCGCCGCCGCCGACCACGACGACATTCTTGCCTTCCGCGTCCAGTTCGCCGCTGTCGAAGGCCGGCACGGCGTCGCCGTAGCCCTTACGGTTGGAGGCGGTGAGGTAGTCGAGGGCGGCGACGACGCCGCCGGAGCCGGCGCCGGGCACAGGCAGGTCCTTGGCGGCGTAGACGCCGGTGGCCAGCAGCACGGCGTCATGCTCGCGGCGCAGGTCCTCAAGGGTCGCATCCTTGCCGACCTCGAAGTTCAGCCTGAAGACGATGCCGCCATCGGCGAGGCGGTCGGTCCGGCGCTGGACGACGTCCTTCTCCAGCTTGAAGCCGGGGATGCCGTAGACCAGCAGGCCACCCGGCCGGTCGTAGCGGTCATAAACGGTGACGCGGTAGCCCTGCTCGCGCAGCCGCTCGGCCGCCGCCAGCCCGGCGGGACCGGCGCCGACGATGCCGACCGACTGGCCGCGATCGGGGCCGGCGACCAGCGGCGGCACCCAGCCCTCTTCCCAGGCCTTGTCCGACAGATAGCGTTCGACCGCGCCGATGGTGACGGTGCCGTGGCCGGACTGCTCGATGACGCAGTTGCCCTCGCACAGGCGGTCCTGTGGGCAGATACGGCCGCAGATTTCGGGCATGGCGTTGGTCGCCTGCGACAGCTCATAGGCTTCCTGCAGCCGGCCGGCGGCGGTCATCCGCAGCCAGTCGGGGATATTGTTGTGCAGCGGACAATGGGTCTGACAGAAGGGCACGCCGCACTGCGAGCAGCGCGAGGCCTGTTCCGAGGCCTTGGCGTCGACGAAGTCGGCGTAGATTTCCTGGAAGTCGCGGTCGCGCGCGGCGGCTTCACGCTTCTGCGGCGTGCGGCGGTCGATCACCGTAAACTTCAGCATCCGTTCGGCCATAAGAGTCCTCACCCGACTTCGGGGTCGAAAATTGCGTGGAACGGCTCTTAGGGACTCGTTTGAGCAACAAGAATGCGACGGTCTATAAAATAGACTGAAATTCAGGTGATGACGGGTTTCGCGGCGCCATGCACCTCAAGCCTTAGCGCAGTTGGTCCTATAATTGGACCGTTGGCCTGTGGGCCGCCATGCGGTCCCCGTGTTCTCACCGGCCTTGCCAAGACCGGAAATCAACCCGACAAGGTGCGCCTCTCGATGCTCAGAGGCGTACCGATGCCCGATTGGCTGTCAGCCATCATCCTTGGCCTGGTCGAAGGCCTGACCGAGTTCATCCCGGTCTCTTCGACGGGGCATCTGTTGCTGACCAGCCGGGCGCTGGGGCTGGAGCCGGGGTTCTGGGACACCTTCGTGGTGATGATCCAGCTGGGCGCCATCCTCGCGGTCATCGCCCTCTACTTCCAGCGGCTGTGGAAGGTGCTGATCGGCCTGCCGACGCGGCCCGAAGACCGCCGTTTCGCCCTCAGCGTCCTGATCGCCTTCATTCCGGCGGTGGTCCTCGGCCTTCTGCTGCACGACTTCATCAAGCAGGTGCTGTTCAATCCGTGGATCGTCTGCTGGTCGCTGATCATCGGCGGCGTGGTGCTGATCCTGCTCGACCGCTGGCGGCCGACGCCCAAGGTCACCGACGCCATGCAGACGCCCTTCCGCACGGCGCTCGGCGTCGGCCTGCTGCAGTGCCTGTCGATGATCCCCGGCGTCTCGCGTTCGGGCGCCACCATCGTCGGCGGCGTGCTGATGGGCATGGAGCGCCGGGTGGCGGCCGAGTTCAGCTTCTTCCTGGCCATCCCGACCATGGTCGGCGCCTTCTCCCTCGACTTCCTTGAGGGCCACGAGGTCATCTTCGCGCGGCCCGATGGCTGGCAGCTGATCGCGCTCGGTTTCGTGGTGTCGTTCGTCAGCGGCCTGGTGGTCATCAAGTGGATGCTGGGCTTCATCGACAAGCACGGCCTCAGCCCGTTTGGCTGGTGGCGTATTGCGGCGGGGATCGTCGGGTTGGGGTTGTTGGCGTTCGGCTGAGCCGAGTGCGTCCTTCGACACGCCCGCATGCTGCGGGCTGCTCAGGATGACTAACAGGGTATCGCTTCACAAAAGTCAGTCATGCTGAGCAGCGGCCACAGGCCGCGTGTCGAAGCACGCACTATTCCCCGCTCAACGCCTCCACCAACCGCACCATGAACCCCGCGCCGCGCCGCATCTGGGCGACCTCGATCCATTCGTCCGGCTGGTGCGCCTGGTCGATCCAGCCCGGGCCGCAGAGCACGACCGGGAAGCCGCCGCGCTGGAACTGGCCGGCCTCGGCCGCGTAGGACACCGCCCGCAGAGGCCCGTTGTCGCCGGCCAGCCGCCGGGCCAGCGCCTCGGCCGGGCCGCCCGGCTGCAGGGCCAGGGGCGGGACGTTGCTGTAGAGCTCCCATTCGACGCCGCACTCGGGGAAGCGCGCCTTGAGCTCGGCGTCCATCGCCGCGCACCGCGCCCAGAACGGCTCCAGCAACATCGCCGGGTCCTGGTCCGGCGGACTGCGCAGGTCGAAGCTGAAGCTGCACTGGCGGGCCAGGATGTTCACCGCGGTGCCGCCCTGGATCAGGCCGATGGTCAGGGTCGCGTGCTTGGGCTCGAACGGGGAAGCGGGGTCGGCGTCCGCGATCAGGCGGTCGGCCATCGCCGTCAGGTCCGCCATCAGCCGCAGCGCCGCCATGTTGGCCGATGCGCCCAGGTGCGTCTGGCTGGAATGCGCCTCATGGCCCGTCACCGTGACCTTCGCGGACAGAATGCCCTTGTGGGCTCCGACCACCTCCATGCCGGTCGGCTCGCCGACCACGGCCAGGGCCGGACGCGGCTCCTCGAGGCTGAGCTGCTCGATCATCGCCGGGGCGCCGAGACAGCCGATCTCCTCGTCATAGGACAGGGCCAGCCAGGCCGGCCGCTTCAGATCGGCTTTCGCCAGTTCCGGCGCGGCCGCGAGGGCCAGAGCGATGAAGCCCTTCATGTCGGCGCTGCCGCGTCCGTAGAGCTTGCCGTCCTTCTCGGTCAGCACCCAGGGATCGGTCGACCAGGGCTGGCCATCGACCGGCACCACGTCGGTATGGCCGGATAGGATCACCCCGCCCGCCGCCGCCGGCCCGATGCGCGCCATCAGGTTGGCCTTGCTGCCATCGGCGTTGCTCACCCGACGGCTCTCGATGCCGAGGTCCGCGAGATAGGCCTCGACCCATTCGATCAGGGCCAGGTTGGAGCGGCGGGAGGTGGTGTCGAAACCGACCAGGGTGGTCAGGATTTCAACGGCGCGGTCGTGCAGGGCGTCAGGAGAAGCAGTCATGCTCCCTACATATGCGATCCCGCCTTCAGGGGAACTGGGTTGCGCAAGCCGGAGCGCCCCGTTACGCGCCAGACGACATGACCGCCCCGTCCCTGATCCTCACCCTTGCCTGCCCCGACCGCCGGGGCATCGTCGCCGCCGTCTCGACCTTCCTGGCGGGTCGCGACTGCAACATCCTCGACGCCCAGCAGTATGACGACGCCGAGACCGGCCGCTTCTTCATGCGGGTGGTGTTCGACCCCAACGGCGGCTCGGCCGGGGGCCTGCGCGAGGCGTTCACGACCATCGGCGCCGAATTCTCCATGACCTGGACCCTGCGCGATCCCACCCAGCGCTACCGGGTGATGATCCTGGCCAGCAAGACCGACCATTGTCTGTCGGACCTGCTGTATCGCTGGCGCATCGACGAGCTGCCGATGGACATCTCGGCCGTGGTCTCCAACCACGCGGCCGAGACCTTTCAGCATGTCGACCTGAAGGGCCTGCCCTTCCACCACCTGCCGGTCGCCAAGGACACCAAGCTCGAGCAGGAAGCCCAGCTCTGGTCCCTGATCCGCGAGACGCAGACGGATATCGTCGTCCTCGCCCGCTACATGCAGATCCTGTCGGACGGCCTGGCCGCCAAGCTGGAGGGCCGCTGCATCAACATCCACCACAGCTTCCTGCCGGGCTTCAAGGGCGCCAAGCCCTACCATCAGGCCCATGCGCGCGGCGTGAAGGTGATCGGGGCGTCAGCCCACTACGTCACCGGCGACCTCGACGAGGGCCCGATCATCGAGCAGGACGTCGAGCGCATCAGCCATCGCGACACGCCGGAGGACCTGGTCCGCAAGGGCCGCGACATCGAACGTCGGGTGCTGGCCCGGGCCCTGCGCTGGCGGCTGGAGGACCGGGTGCTGCTCAATGGGCGCAAGACGGTGGTGTTTACGGACTGATGCTCCCGGAAAGTCCTCCCCCTCAATGGGGGAGGGTTGGGAGGGGGTGTTCGCGGGCTGTCCGGGGAAGAGCGCACAAGGCGTCGGCGCCCATCATGGCCCTCGCTTACGGGTCAGTGGCAGCACCCCATCCCCGACCCTTCCCCATTGAGGGGAAGGGAGCCGCCCGCTCAGTCCTGTCCGATTGGGAGGATCAGCCCATCACCGAATTACCGCGCGCCGGCAGCACGTCGATCAGGCGGATGCGGAAGACCAGCACGGCGTTGGGCGGGATGCTGCCCGAGCCGTCCTTGCCGTAGCCCTCTTCCGGCGGCACGTAGATGATCCACTCATCGCCGGGCCGCATCTTGGGCAGGACCTCCAGCCAGGCCGGAATGAGGTTCTGCAGCGGCATGATGGCCGGGGCGCCGCGCTCGAAGCTCGAGTCGAAGACGTTGCCGTTGAGCAGCTTGCCCTCGTAGTGGACCTTCAGCTCATCGCCCTTCTTGGGCTTCAGGCCACTGGCCGGGCCCGACTGGACGACGATGTACTGGATGCCGTCCTTCAGGACCTGAACGCCCGGCTTGGTGGCGTTCTCCTTCAGAAAGGCCTCGCCCTCGAGCGCGTTCTTCTGGGCCAGCCGCTCGTTGCTGCAGCCGGCCAGGGACAGGGCCGCGACGGCGGCGAGGATGACGGGGATGAGGCGCATGGGGTTTCTCTCAGACAACGCGCGGCGGATACCCGCTCTCGCGCAGGGCGTCCATGATCTCCTGGGTGTGGATGGAGTCGCGGGTCTCGATCATGAGGTCGAATTCGGCGCCCTTGGCCGGCACATCAAGGGCCAGGCGGTTGTGGGCCACCTCGATGATGTTGCCGCCCATCTCGCCAATCACGCGGGAGACCGTCGCCAGAAGACCCGGCCGGTCGTCGCCGACGATGCGCAGGGAGATGATCCGCTGGGCCCGCACCAGTTCGCGGGTCAGCACAGAGGCCAGCAGCCGGGTATCGATGTTGCCGCCGCAGAGGATCAGGCCGCACTTCTTGCCCCGGAACCGCTCCGGATAGGCCAGCAGCGCCGCCAGCGAGGCGGCGCCGGCCCCCTCGGCCACGGTCTTCTCGACATTGCAGTAGAGGGCCACGGCCCGCTCGATGAAGGGCTCTTCGAGCAGCAGCACGTCCTCGACCAGCGGCCGGGCCACCGAATAGGTGATGTCGCCGACCTGTTTGACGGCGATACCCTCGGCGATCGTCTGGCCGCCGCTCTGGCCGGCCATGCCGCGCATCTTGTTGGTGAAGCTGGGGTACATCGCCGGCTCGCAGCCGATGATGCGGATATCCGGGTTCATCGCCTTGGCCGCCACCCCGACGCCGCTGATCAGGCCGCCGCCGCCGATCGGAACCGGGAGGATCTCCAGATCCGGCACGTCTTCAAGCATCTCAAGCGCGATGGTGCCCTGGCCGGCCATGACTTCCAGGTCGTTGAAGGGATGAACGAAGGTCAGGCCCCGCTCGTCCTTCAGCTTCATGGCGTGGGCGTAGGCGTCATCGTAGGTCTCGCCCTCGATGACCACATCGGCCCCGTGGGCCCGGGTGTGTTCCACCTTCACGAAGGGGGTGCCCTTGGGCATGACGATAGTCGAGGGCACGCCGAGCCGGGTCGCGTGGTAGGCCAGACCCTGAGCATGGTTGCCGGCGCTGGCAGCGATGACGCCCTTGGCCTTGTCGGCCTCGCTCATGAGCATCAGTTTGTTGAGCGCCCCGCGCTCCTTGTAGGCGGCGGTGAACTGCAGGTTCTCGAACTTCACCCACACCTGCGCCCCGGTAATCTCCGACAGGGTCTTCGAATAGCGGCAGGGCGTGCGCTCGATATGGCCGGCCAGCCGGGCGGCCGCGGCGCGGATGTCGTCGATGTGGAGGGTCATTCGGAACCGGAGCGTGCTGGAGCGTGACCGCCGGAAAATGGATACCGGTCCGGCGACCGTCACGCGACCAAGTGAAAACTAGGCCGGAGGCTTCACCGCAATCCACGGATCAGGTCAAGTCGCCGCATAGCCTTGCCCGGCAGTTCCGACACCGGTCCGAGCGGCAGGGCCTCGGCGGCGCTGCGCAGGGCATAGGCCGCCTGGCGCACCAGGGCGGCCGGCGAGGCGGCCCCGATGAAGCCGTGACTGACCGGGGTGATGACGTTGGCGAGCTCGCGTTTGAAGCGGTAGTCGCCGGCCCCCAGGTCCAGCCGCCAGTAGGGCGAGTTGCTCATCCAGCGCAGGATGTCCTGGAACAGGATCATGCCCGGGCTCCAGCGGGTGAACTCCGGATCATGCCCGATCAGCCAGCTGTTGATCGCCCCGTGGGCCCGCAGGTTGAACTGCGCCGCCACCAGCTTCTCGCCGACATGCAGGGTGAACAGGATGCCGCCGTATTCCGGATCGCGGCTCTGGAACAGGTCGCGCACCAGCCTGCTTGTCCAGCCGGTCCCCAGCACGTCGGTCTGGCCCGTCGCCTTCCACTGCTGGCTCTTCCAGCTCATCAGCTGGTCGAAATCGGCCTTGCTGCGCGAGAAGGCGCTGAACACCGGCGTGCCGGCCTCACGCTCCAGCTTGCGGCGCTTCTTGTCGCAGTCCTTGTGAATGCCCACCCCGGCTTCACGGCGGCTTTGCGCATAGGCCTCGAAGCCGTCGGGCATCTCGATCGCGAAGGACGGTTGCGTGCCCTTGAACCCGGCCGCGAAGTCCGCCTGGCAGCCGAGCATGTGGGAGAAATCCAGCCGCCCGACCCCGAAGGCCTCGACCAGCCTGACCGGATCGACACGCACGCCCGGGGCGGTGACCAGCCCCTGGTAGTCACACATCGGGGCGCCGACCGGCATGGCGGTCATCGCGCCGACCTTGGCGGCCATGAAGCCGACGTCCTCGCCGCCGTCGTTCAGAATCGCAACCTTCACATGGGCCTTGGACCCCTGCGCCCGCGCCACCGACCGCGCCCACCAGGGCGACAGGAAGGGGCTTTGCCAATCTCTCTGCGCCGCCTGCAGCGCGGCCCAGCGGTCCACCTGCGCGGCGGTCAGCTCATCGGGGCGGACGATATTGATCTGCACGATTGGGAACTCACGACGGGCAATTGGCCACCATGAGTACAACCCAAGCCTTTCCGCTTGGTTTAGCGTTGCATCGAACGGATTCGCCGCTTCGTCCGTTAGCGGCCGATGGCCCCGTCCGAATCCCTGCTCCCTGACCCCTATATCGTCGTGCTGACAGCCGGGGGGCTGCTGATCGCCCTGGTGGCCTGGCTGCCGCTGGCGCTGCGCCGGTTGCCGCTGTCCCTGCCTGTCGTCTGCATCGCCCTGGGCGCGGCGATCTTCGCGCTGCCGCAGGTAGGGCTCAATCCGCTGCCGCTCCGCTATCCGGAGGTGACGGAGCGGTTGACGGAGTTCGTGGTCATCATCGCGCTGATGGGCGCGGGGCTGAAGATCGACCGGGTGGTGGGCCTGCGCAGATGGCGGGTGACCTGGCGACTGTTGGCCGTGACCATGCCGCTGTCGATCGCCGCCATCGCCCTGCTCGGTCTCTGGGCCGGGCTGCCGCTGGCGGCGGCGATCCTGCTGGCCGCCAGCCTGGCCCCCACCGACCCGGTGCTGGCCGCCGACGTCCAGGTCGGTCCGCCAAAGACGGGCGATGAGGACGAGGTTCGCTTCGGCCTGACCTCGGAGGCCGGTCTCAACGACGGCCTGGCGTTTCCGTTCGTCAACCTGGGGCTGGCTCTGGCCCTGGCCTCGACGACGGGCGAGCCCTGGCTGATCGACTGGCTGAGCTATGACGTGGCGTGGAAGCTGCTGGCGGGTCTGGTGGCCGGCTGGCTTGTCGGCCGGCTGTTCGGCTGGCTGACCTTCTGGGTCCCGGGAACATCCCTGGCCAAGACCGGCGACGGCCTGATCGCCGTCGCCTGCACCCTGGTCGCCTACGGGGCCACGGAAGCAATCCACGGCTACGGCTTCCTGGCGGTGTTCATCAGCGCCCTGACCCTGCGCCACGCCCATCGCCAGCATGAGTTCCAGCGGGAGATGCACGACATCACCGAACAGCTGGAGCGGATCGCCATGATGGTTGTGCTGCTGCTGTTCGGCGGCGCGCTGGTCGGCGGTCTGCTGGCGCCGCTGACCTGGACCGACGTCGCCCTGGCGGCGGGCGTGCTGCTGGTGGTTCGTCCGCTGTCGGGACTGATCGGCATGATCGGGCTGAAGGCGAGCTGGAGTGAGCGATTGACCCTGGCCTTCTTCGGCATTCGGGGCGTCGGGTCCTTCTACTACCTGGCCTACGGCCTCAACCACGCGCCGATCGCCGGCGCCGAACGGTTGTGGGCGATCGTCGGGCTGATCGTTCTTGCCTCCGTGCTTCTGCATGGCCTGACCGTCACGCCGGTGATGCGCGGCCTCGACCGTCAGCGGGGCGTTGATCCGGACGAGGCTTCAGAGCACGAGGACGCGGACGCGGACGAAAGTGAATCAGGCGCCAGGCCGTCCGCTCGCCCGGCCTGAACGGTCCCTTACCGTTGTTTCACTTGCCCCTCCGCCCCGCCCCCGCCATGACTGTGACGGGGGAGTAACCGGCCAACTGTACGGCCGGCACAGGATCTGACCGCAAGGGGTTCGCGCAGTCATGCTGATCATCGAAAATCTGACGCACATCTATCCGAACGGCGCAAAGGCGCTGGATGAAGTCAGTCTGATCGTGCCCAAGGGCATGTACGGCCTGCTGGGGCCCAACGGGGCCGGCAAGTCGACCCTGATGCGGACCATCGCCACCCTGCAGGCGCCGACCGAAGGCCATGTGCGCTTCGGCGACATCGATGTGCTGAAAGACCCCGAGGAGCTGCGCAAGACGCTCGGCTACCTGCCGCAGGATTTCGGCGTCTATCCGCGCGTCTCGGCCTACGACATGCTCGACCATATGGCGGTGCTGAAGGGCGTTTCGAACGGCAAGGAACGCCGCGAGACGGTCGAATATCTGCTCAACCAGACCAACCTCTGGGCCGTGCGCAAGCGGGCCCTGGCCGGCTTCTCCGGCGGCATGCGCCAGCGGTTCGGCATCGCCCAGGCCCTGATCGGCGACCCGTCCCTGATCATCGTCGACGAGCCCACCGCCGGCCTCGACCCCGAAGAGCGCAACCGCTTCCTCAACCTGCTGGCCGAGATCGGCGAGAACGTGGTGGTCATCCTCTCGACCCACATCGTCGAGGACGTCGCCGACCTTTGCCCGGCCATGGCCATCATCTGTGACGGCCGCATCGTCAAACAGGGCGCGCCGCTCGATCTGGTCGCCGGCCTGAAGGGCCGCATCTGGAAGAAGACCATCGATAAGGGCGAGCTGGACGCCTATCGCGGCCGCTACCAGGTCATCCATACCCGGCTGTTCACCGGCAGGACGGTGATCCACGTCGAGGCCGACAGCGATCCGGGCGACGGCTTCGTCCCCGTCGAGGGCGGTCTGGAAGACGTCTACTTCTCGACCCTCCGCACCTCCCGCGCCGCGTAAGAGGGGCGATCCGCATGTTCGGCAAGATCGCCAGTTTCGAATTCCGCTACCAGCTCAAGAACCCGGTGTTCTGGGTGGCGGCGGGTATCTTCTTCCTGCTGACCTTCAGCTCGGTGGTGCTCGAGGGCGTCAGCATCGGCGGCGGCGCCAGCACCCACAAGAACGCGCCCTTCGCCATCGGTCAGACGCATCTGATCCTGACGCTGTTCTTCATGTTCGTTTCCACGGCCTTTGTGGCCAACGTCGTCGTCCGTGACGACGAGACGGGCTTTGGCGGCATCCTGCGGTCGACCCAGGTCAAGCGGTTCGACTATCTCTATGGCCGCTTCACTGGCGCCGTCCTGGCGGCCGCCCTGGCCTTCCTGGCGGTGCCGCTGGGCTTTGTGATCGGCAGCCTCATGCCCTGGGTCGACGCCGAGACGCTCGGCCCCCTGACGCTGCAGCCGTTTGTCTTCAGCTACTTCGCCCTGGCCCTGCCCAACATCCTGCTGACCTCGGCCCTGTTCTTCGCCCTGGCCACCGTCACCCGCTCGATGATGTGGACCTATGTCGGGGTGATCGCCTTCCTGGTGCTCTACACCGTCACCCAGATCATCCTCGACAAGCCCGAGCTTGAGCGGGTCACGGCGATGTGGGAGCCGCTGGGCCTTGGGGCCTATTTCCTGGCCACAAAATACTGGACCGCCACCGAGCGAAACCTGCTGGTCCCCGCCCTCGAGGGCATCCTTCTCTACAACCGGATCTTCAGCCTGATCCTGTCGGCGGCCGTGCTCGCCCTGCCGGCCCTGCTGTTCCGCTTCACGCCCGGCGCCGCGTCCGGCAAGCGCGCCAAACAGGCCCGCATCGCCGCCGCCGCCGCCCCGACCACCCCGCCGCCGACCGCGCGCCGCACCCTGCCCAAGCCCAGTTTCGACGCCGGCTCGGCCTGGGCCCAGCTGCGTATCCGCACCCGTCTCGACATGGGCCAGGTGTTCGGCAGCCCGGCCTATCTGGTTCTGCTGGCGCTCGGCCTGTTCAACGCGCTTGGCGCCCTGTGGGGCGTCACCGAACAGACCGGCTACGGCGGCGTGGTCCATCCGCTGACCCGGGTGATGATCCCCGCCCTGATGGGCAGCTTCAGCCTGATCCCGATCATCATCGCCATCTACTACGCGGGCGAGCTGGTCTGGCGGGAACGGGAGAAGAAGACCCACGAGATCATCGACGCCTCGCCTGTGCCCGACTGGGCCTTCGTGGGCCCCAAGACCCTGGCCATCTCGCTGGTCCTGATCTCCACCCTGCTGATCAGCGTCCTGGCCGGCGTCGCCATGCAGGCGATCAAGGGCTACGGCCATTTCGAGCTCGACAAGTGGTTCGTCTGGTACGCCGTGCCCCAGGCCCTGGACTGGATCCTGCTGGCCGCCCTGGCCGTCTTCGTCCAGACCATCAGCCCGCACAAGTTCGTCGGCTGGGGCCTGATGGTCCTCTATCTGATCGCCAGCATCACACTGGGCAACCTCGGCTTCGACCACATCCTCTACACCTACGGGGCCATCCCCAATGACGGCGGCTTCGGCACGCCGCTGTCGGACATCAACGGCCTCGGCAAGTTCTGGATCGGCGCCTGGATCGCCCGCAGCTACTGGTCGCTGATCGCCCTGCTGCTGCTGGTGCTCAGCTGGGGCCTGTGGCGGCGCGGGGCGGAGACCCGCCTGTGGCCGCGCATCGCGCGCCTGCCGCACCGGCTGATGAGCGGCGCCGGCCTGCTGTTCCTGGTCGCCGTCGTCGGCGCGGCCGGGGTCGGCGGCTACATCTACCTCAACACCAACGTCTGGAACGATCACCGCACCACGATCGACAACGAGAAGTGGCAGGCGGAGTACGAAAAGACGCTGATCGTCGAGCGCAAGTTCGACAAGGTCCCGCAGCCCAAGATCCAGTCGATGAAGCTGGACGTCGACCTGCGCCCGCACCAGCCGAGCCTGAAGGTCACCGGCACCTACGTCATCAAGAACATGACGACCGAGGACCTCAAGGAGATCCACGTCCGGTTCGACCGTGACCTCAAGGTCAACGGCCTGAGCATCCAGGGCGGCCGGCCGAAGGAGACGCTGGCCCGCTTCAACTACCGCATCTTCGCCCTCGACAAGCCGATGAAGCCCGGTGACGAGCTGACCATGAGCTTCATCACCGAACGCTCGCAGAAGGGCTTCAAGAACAGCGGCAACGAACGCCGGGTCGTCGACAACGGGACGTTCGTCAACTCCATGGAGTTCGCCCCGGCCCTGGGCATCTGGGCGGGCGACGGGCTGCAGGACCGGGCCAAGCGCCGCAAGTACGGCCTCAACCCCGACCTGCCGGTCGCCAGGCTGGGCGACGTGCCGTCACGCCAGTACAACTACCTGCGCCACGACGCCGACTTCATGACCTCGGACATCACCATCACCACCGAGGCCGACCAGACGCCGATCGCGCCCGGCCGCCGGATCAGCGACCGGATCATCGACACCCCGACCGGCAAGCGTCGCCAGGCGCATTTCGTCACCGCCGCCCCGGTCATGCCCTTCTTCTCGATCCAGTCGGCGCGCTATGCGGTGAAGCGCCAGACCTACAAGGGCATCGAACTGGAGATCTATTACTGGCCCGATCACGCCTACAACATCGACCGCATGTTCACGGCGATGAAGACCTCGCTGGACTACTATCAGGCCAACTTCAGCCCCTACCAGTTCGACCACCTGCGGTTCATCGAGTTCCCGGCCTATGCCGACTTCGCCCAGGCCTTCGCCGGCACCATGCCCTGGTCGGAGAACCTGTTCTTCATCGCCGACTACCGCGATGCCGAGAAGATCGACATGGTCACCTATGTCGGGGCCCACGAGATCGGCCACCAGTGGTGGGCGCACCAGGTCGTGGCGTCCGACCAGGAGGGCATGACCATGACCTCCGAGACGCTGGCCCAGTACAGCGCCCTGCGGGTCATGAAGAATCTCTATGGCGATGACCAGATCCGCAAGTTCCTGAAATACGAGCTCAACAGCTACCTCCGGGCCCGTGGCGGACAGGCGCTCGAGGAAAAGCCCCTGGTCCGGGTCGAGGGCAGCCAGGGCTACATCCACTACCGCAAGGGCTCACTGGTCATGTACCGGCTGGCCGAGGAGATCGGCGAGGACAAGGTCAACGACGCCCTCGCCCAGTTCCTCAAGGATCACGCCTTCAAGGGCGCGCCCTATCCGATCTCCACCGATCTGGTGAAGCTGTTCCGTGAACGGGCGCCTGCCGACAAGCAGGACCTGATCACCGACCTCTTCGAGAAGATCACCCTCTATGACGTCAAGGTCACGGACGCCAAGGTGACCGCCCGCAAGGACGGCCGCTTCGACGTCACGATGACGGTCGACGCCAGGAAGCTCTACGCCAAGGGCAAGGGCGAGGAGACCGCCGCGCCGATGAACGAGATGCTGGATATCGGCGTCTTCACCCAGCAGCCGGGCAAGAAGGGCTTCAGCAAGGCCAATGTCCTGGTGCTGGAGCGCAAGGCCATCCGCACCGGCAAGCAGACCCTGACCTTCACCGTCGCCAAAAAGCCGGTCTGGGTCGGCGCCGACCCCTACAACATCCTCATCGACCGCAACTCGGACGACAACCTGTTGAAGATCGGCAGCTAGGGAAGACAGCTCAACCTAGCGGCCAACCACCAAACAAGGGGGGGGGCACCGGCAGTTACAGGTTCTAACCTTGAACCGGCGGTCCCGCCTCCTGGTCCGTCGCTCACGCTCCGAACCGTCCTCCGCCCGGAGGGCGGAGAGCGAAAATGCTGCGCGGCCT
>JAUMCZ010000122.1:0-5843 GCA_032122215.1 Caulobacter sp. | reverse complement strand
CTACATCGACCGGGCCGCCGGGATTGGGCCACTCGGCGACGGCGGCGGCCGGCGGCAGGAAGAAGTCCTGACCCGCCAGCTCCTCGGCGACGACGACCTTCTCATCGAAGGCGATGACCGAGATGCGCCGGCCATCGGACGCCTCGTCCTTGACGTCTTTCGGCTTGAACGGGTTTAGCCGGTCCACCGTGCCGGACACGGTCGAGCAGCCGGCGGTGGTCACCGCCAGGCCAAGGACGACGGCGGTCAGGAAGCCGCGACTTGCAATCATGGAAGAGCCTACCCGGGGCGAAAAGGATGAACGCACGGGATCGGCTGTCGCCGCCCCCGCGCCTTGGGAATCAAGCAGGGACACGGCGGATTTGAGGCGAGCCTCGCCGCCGGCGGTTCCCATTACTGCGGCGCTCCACCGGCGCCCGGCGGCAGCTGCAGGCCGGGCGGCAACTGCATGGCCGACGGCGGCGGAAGCTGAGCGGCCATCTTGGCGGCGTCCGACATGGTTTTGGCGCCGCCGTTATCGATCATCGACACCGCCGCCTTGGCCCGCTCGCGGATGCCGTCGGTGGAATCGAAGTTCTGTTGCAGGGCCACGAACTCGTCGCGCGCTTCCTTGAGCTTGCCGTCACGCAGCCGCAGGAAGGCCAGCGCTTCCTTGGCCTGGATCTGGAAGGGCCGCTTGTCGGCGCCAAGCTTGGCGAGGCGCTTTTCGAGGTCGGCGGTCGGGGCGGTGTCGAGCAGGGCGTAGACAGCCCGAAGCGAGGCGAAGTCCGCCAACATCGGGTTCGGCGCGGCCTTTGCGGCCTGGTCGAACAGCTTGACCGCTTCGTCAGCGGCCCCGGCGTCGGCGCGCATGGCCGCCTGGTTGATCAGAGCCAGAGCCTTGTAGGCGCCGGTCCCCGACTGGGCGACCTCTCCATACTTGGCGAAGGCGCCGGCCTCGTCCCGCTGTTGCAGGGACTCGGCGGCCTTGCTCATGCCGATCGAAGCCTTGTCGGCCTTGGCGTTCTGCCAGGTCGTCCAACCCCAGCCACCACCGACGACCACAACCACCACGGCGATCAGGCCGCCGACCCACGGCGCGGCCTTCCTGGCCAGGCGCATGTAGCGCTCGGTGCGGAGCTGCTCCTCGACCTCTTCGAAAACATCGACCACGAACGAAAGACTCCGATGGGAGGGAAATAGTGGAGGCGGAACCTATAGGCTCGCACCATTGGCTGCAACGCGCCTAGTTGATCACCGCCAGGTCGGTGTTCTCGTCTTCCTTCTTGCGCCGTCGCTCGATCAGCCAGACGCACCAGATGGAGATTTCGTAGAGCAGCACGATCGGCCCGGCCAGCATCAGCATGCTGATCGGATCGGGCGGTGTGACAACGGCGGCGACGATGGCGATGCCGAGAATGGCGTAGCGGCGGCCCGCCCGGAGCATACTCGAGCTGAGAAGGCCGGCCAGCCCGGCGAGGGTGAGAACCACAGGCAGCTGGAAGCAGAGGCCAAAGGCCAGCACCAGGGCGGTGACCAGGGACAGGTACTCGTCGACCTTGGGCGTCAGCTCGACCGATACCCCGGCCGTGGTGATCTGCTGGCTGAGCGAGAACCACAGCACGAAGGGGAGCATGATGTAGTAGACGAGCGCCGCCCCGATCGTGAACAGCACCGGCGAAGCGACCAGGAACGGCAGGATGGTGTAGCGCTCGCGCCGATAGAGGCCGGGCGCGATGAAGCGATAGAGCTGCCAGGCGATGATCGGGAAGGCGACGATCACGGCGCCGAAACCCGCCACCTTCAGCTTGGCGAAGAACAGCTCGAGCGCCGCGGTGTAGATCAGCTTCAGCTGGCCGCCGGTCGTCGGGGTCTGGTTGATCAAGGCAAAGATCAGATCGAACGGCCCGTGCTTGCCGCCGTTGTTCTGCTGTGCCGCGAACAGGTTGTTCGCGGTCTGGAAGGGATGAATCAGGAACCGGAAGATCGGGTCGGCGAAATAGAAGCAGACGCAAAACCCGATGAAGACGGCGATCAGGCAGATGATCAGCCGGCTGCGCAATTCGACCAGGTGCTCGAGCAATGGCGCGCGGGAGGCCTCGATTTCGGCTTCGTCGTTGATCACGTGACGGTCCCCGCCTTGACCGCCCGCTTGCGCCTGGGCTTTTCGACAATGTCGCCGGCCGCTTCAGCGACAGCGACAGCCTTCTTGACCGGCTTCCTCGCCGGCGTCTCTTTGACGACAGGCTCGTCCGCAACCTCGACCTTCGCGGTCGCCTTTGCGCGAGGCTTGCGAGCCGGCTTGGCCGGTTCGGGCTCGGGGGCGGGAATCGTCACCGCCGGGGAAAAGCTGACCTGACCGCTTTTCAGGCCAGAATCGATGTCAGCGAACACCTGGTCGGCGCTGGGATCGTGCGCCGCTGCGGCGAACTGGCCTGAGCGCATGGCCTCGACCTCCTTGCGGAGTTCTTCGAGTTCCGATTGCCGGGCCATGTCCTCGAAGCTGGCGCGAAATTCAGACGCCATGCCGCGGAGCCGGGCGATGAACTGCCCGACCCGGCGCATCAACAGCGGCAGATCCTTGGGTCCCACGACGATCAGGGCGATGGCCGCCACCAGAATCATCTCTGAGACGCCGATATCAGGCGAAAGCATGGGCGCGCCTTAAGGCGTTGGAGCGAGGGCGATCATGCCCAATCAGCGCGATCGTCAGTTGACGATGTTGCCCTTCTTGCGGGTCGTGGTGCGGGTGGTCGTGGCGCGCGGCAACGGCTTGGCCGGCTCTTCCTCTTCCGCTTCCGGCTGTTCGTCGCCCTTCAGGCCATCACGGAAGGCGCGAATGCCCTTCGCGGCGTCGCCCATCAGACCCGACAGCTTGCCGCGGCCGCCGAACAGCAGCGCAGCGAGAATGATCACCGGGATAATATGCCAGAGGCTCAGACTGCCCATCTCGTAACGACTCCTGTTTGCCGCCCCCGGGGCGGCGGTCCTGATCACTTGGGGTCTATATAGGCCCTGACTGCGTAGGGGGCCAAATGAAAGCCGCGTTAGGCGAAAGTGCGGCGAGAAACCTCACTCTTCTCCCACGTAGTCCTGGACGAACTCCGGCGCATCGACGTCGAGGTCCAGCTGCTCCTCATCCTCCAGCGCCTCACCCGCCAGGCTGGGATCGGGGACAGAGAAGCCGGGTGGCAGGTTCATGTCCAGCAGGCCCAGCGCCTTCATGTCGCTCATGCCGGGCAGATCCGCGAGCGTGGCCAGGCCGTAATGTTCGAGGAAACTGTCGGTCGTGCCGTAGGTCACCGGCCGGCCCGGCGTGCGCCGGCGGCCGCGCATGCGCACCAGACCCAGCTCCAGCAACACGTCGAGCGTGCCCTTGCTGGCCTGCACCCCGCGCACCGCCTCGATCTCGGCGCGAGTCACCGGCTGGTGGTAGGCGATGATGGCGAGGGTTTCCTGGGCGGCCTTGGAGAGGCGGCGCGGCTCTTCCCGCTCCTCGGTCATCAGGAAGGCGAGGTCGGCGGCGGTCTGCAACCGCCAGCGCCCGGCCACCTCAACCAGTTCAACCCCCCTGCCCTCATACTGCTCGCGCAGCGCCCGGATGGCGGCGGCCGGATCGGCGCCCTCTGGCAGGCGACGGGCGAGGTCCGCCTCGCTGAGCGGTTCGGCTGCCGCGAACAGCAGGGCTTCAACGCAACGCTCGACGTGGTCGCTCACAGGGCGGCCTCCGGACGGCCCGTGCGGACTTTCAGGTAAAGGTCGGCGAAGGCCTCCATCTGCCGGGCCTGCAAGGCGCCCTCCTTCACCAGCTCAAGACTGGCGGACAGGGTCGAGGCCAGATAGCTGGCGCGGCTGGGTCCAAGCTCGTCAGCCGGCATCGGCGCGATACCCTGCAGCGCGGTCCAGCGGTCGAGCTCGGGAAGCAGCTCCCGCAGGCGACCACGGGCGTCTTCCAGCCCGTAGGCGACCGGAACTTCGGGCCGATAGGTACGGTAATGCTCGCGGCGGCGCTGCTGAATATAGGCGCTCATCAACTGGTACAGGTCACCCTCGAAGCGGCCGGCGCCGACCACCTTGACCTGCTCGGGATCGCCGCGGACGAAGACGTCGCGCTTCAGGCGCGGGCGAATGTTCAGGGCGTCGGAGGCTTTGCGCATGGCGTCAAGCTTGGCCAGGCGGAAGGCCAGGTTGGCGGCGACTTCCTCAGCCGGCGGCTCGTCGCCCCGGCCCTTCTCGGCGCGCGGCAGCAGCAGCCGGGACTTCAGGTAGGCCAGCCAGGCCGCCATCACCAGATAGTCGGCGGCGAGGCTGAAGCGCAGGGCGCGGGCCCGCTTGACGAAGGACAGATACTGTTCGGCCAGCCGGGTGATCGAGATCTGCATCAGATCGACTTTCTGGCTGCGCGCCAGGGCCAGCAGGACGTGGAGCGGCCCTTCGTAGCCGTCCAGATCGATGATCAGGGCCTCGCCGTCCTCGGCCGCCTCGTTAGCGGCCTTGAAGTCGAGGTTGGGCTGGAAACCGTCGCTCATGCGGCGAACTTCCCGTCGAAGGCCGCGTCGAAGCGGGCGCGGGCCTCGGCGGCGTCGAAGGGTTCGGGAACCCTGGCAAGGCGGGCCAGCGCGGCGTCGGCCCGGGCCTTTGCCTTGCCGGACAGGGATCTGGTCCCGACGACGACGGACTGCATCTCGGCCATGACGCCGTTGCAGTGGAGAATGACGTCGCAGCCGGCCGACAGGGCCCAGCGCGCGCGCTGGCTGAAATCCCCCTTCAGCGCCTTCATCGAGAGGTCGTCGGTCATCAACAGGCCGCCGAACCCGATATCCTCGCGGATGATGTCCCTGATCACGGTCTTCGACTGGGTGCCCGGCCGTTTGGCGTCGATGGCGGTGAAGACGATGTGGGCGCTCATCGCCATCGGCATGTCGGAGAGGACGCGGAAGGGCGCGAAATCGACGGCGGACAGCTCGCTGACCGGGGCATCGACGACCGGAAGGTTCTGGTGGCTGTCGGCCATGGCCCGGCCGTGACCGGGGATGTGCTTGATGACCGGCAGCACGCCCCCGGCGATCAGGCCCTCGGCGGCCGCCCGCCCGAGGGTGGCGATCTCTTCGACGGTCTCGCCGTAGGCGCGGTCGCCGATGATGTCGTGGGCGCCGCGCTGGGGCACGTCGAGGACGGGCACGCAATCAACATTGATGCCGAGGTCCAGCAGGTCATGGGCGATCAGACGGGCGCCCAGGCGCGTAATTTCCCGGCGGACCAGGGGGTCGTTGGTGGCAAGCGTGCCGTAGGCGCGCCCCGGCGGGTACTTGGGCCAGTGCGGCGGCCCCAGCCGCTGTACCCGACCGCCTTCCTGGTCGACCAGGATGGGGGCATGCCAGCCGACCGCGTCGCGCAGGGCGGCGGTCAGGGCCCGCACCTGGGCCGGGCTTTCGATGTTGCGCCTGAACAGGATGAAGCCCCAGGGCCGGGCGTCACGGAAGAAGGCGACCTCTTCCGCAGAAAGGGTCGTTCCGGCGCAGCCCAGGATGCAGGCGCGATCCGTCACCGAACGAAGCAGCTCTTTCCGGCGGCCTTCAGCTTGTCGCAGAAGGCCTGGGCCGAGGCCCGGTCTGCGAAGCCGGTGACGGAGGTGCGGTAGAGGGTCTTGCCGCCGCTATCGACGGTCTCGACCTTCTTCCCCTTGCCCGCGGCGGCGCCGGGAGACAGGGCGGCGGCTTCGTTCCAGGCCTTGTCGGCGAGGGCGGTCGAGGACAGGGCGCCGATCTGCACCAGGAATGACCCACCGGCGGCGGCCTTTGGCGTCGGAGCAACCGGTGTGACCGGCGCCGTGGCGACCTTGGCGGGCGGCGGGGTCGGCGCAA
>JAUMCZ010000121.1:0-11676 GCA_032122215.1 Caulobacter sp. | reverse complement strand
CTTGGCTCCGACCTGGAGTTCCTGTCGCGGCCTGAATGGGCTTCGATCGAGGGCGCCTACGGCCTGAACTTCGGCAAGGAGAAGTCCTTCAACCCGACCTTCATGTACCGGGCGCTGGCGAGCGGCGACGCCGACGTCATCTCGGCCTTTTCCAGCGACGGCCGCATCGCCGCCCAGGACCTGGTGGTGCTGTCCGATCCCAAGGGGGCGGTGCCGAGCTATGACGCCGTGGTGCTGATTTCGCCGAAGCGGGCCAGGGACAAGCGCCTGATCGAAGCCCTGCAGCCGATGATCGGCGCGATTCCCGTAGAGGCCATGCGCAAGGCCAACTACGCCGTCGACCGCGACAAGGCCAAACAGTCCCCGGCCCAGGCGGCGGCCGAACTGGCGGCAGCGGCGAAGCTGAACTGATCCTTCTCCCGCTTGCCGGGAGAAGGTGGCAGCCGAAGGCTGACGGATGAGGGCGGCGCCGGCCCTCGAAGGTCATCCCAAACAACAGAAAGGGCAGCCCGGCCGAAGCCGGTGCTGCCCTCATCCGACCGCTTCGCGGCATCCTTCTCCCGACAGGCGGGAGAAGGGATTTTTCGTGGACTACTCGTCCTTGACGCGGCGCTTGCGGAAGCTGGGGTTCAGCACCTTCTTGCGCAGGCGGATGTTCTTCGGGGTCACCTCGACCAGCTCGTCTTCCTCGATGTAGGCGATGGCCTGTTCGAGGGTCATGCGGCGCGGCGGGGTCAGGCGGATCGACTCGTCCTTGCCGCTGGCCCGGACGTTGGTCAGCTGCTTGGCCTTCATCGGGTTGACGTCCAGGTCGTCCATCCGCGCGTTCTCGCCGATGATCATGCCCTGGTAGGTCTTCTCGTTGCCGCCGACGAACATGAAGCCCCGGTCTTCCAGGTTCCACAGGGCGTAGGCCTGCGTCTCGCCGTCGGAGTTGGAGATCAGCACGCCCTTGCGGCCGCCTTCGATGGCGCCCTTGTAGCTTTCGTAGTGGCTGAACACGCGGTTCAGAACGCCGGTGCCGCGGGTGTCGGTCAGGAACTCGCCCTGGTAGCCGATCAGCGAGCGCGACGGGCTCTTCAGGGTCAGGCGGGTCTTGCCGGCGCCGGACGGGCCCATGTCCTTCAGCTCGGCTTTGCGGGCCGACAGCTTTTCGATGACGATGCCGCTGAACTCGTCGTCGACGTCGATCATGACGTCTTCGATCGGCTCCATCCGCTCGCCGGTTTCCTCATCGATCTGGAACACCACGCGCGGGCGGCTGATCGACAATTCGAAGCCTTCGCGGCGCATGCTCTCGATCAGCACGCCCAGCTGCAGTTCGCCGCGGCCGGCCACTTCGAAGGCGTCCTTCTCGGAGGTTTCGGTGACGCGGATGGCGACGTTCTGCTCCAGCTCCTTCATCAGGCGGTCGCGGATGACCCGGCTCTGCACCTTGTCGCCTTCGCGGCCGGCCAGCGGGCTGTCGTTGACCGAGACGGTCATGGAGATGGTCGGCGGATCGATCGGCTGCGCGGGCAGGGCGTCGGTGACCTCGATGGCGCACAGGGTGTCGGCGACGGTGGCCTTGCTGAGGCCCGCGATGGCGACGATGTCGCCGGCTTCTGCGTCATCGACCGGCTGGCGCTTCAGGCCGCGGAAGGCCAGCACCTTGGTGATGCGGCCGCGCTCGATTTCCTTGCCGTCGCGCGACAGGGCGTGGATGGCCATGCCGGGAACGGCCTTGCCGCTCTCGATGCGGCCGGTCAGCAGGCGGCCCAGGAAGGGGTCGCTTTCGATCAGCACCGACAGAATCTGGAAGGGCTCGTCCTTGCGGACGATGGCCTTGGGCTCGGGCACATGCTTGACGATCAGGTCGAACAGCGGGCCCAGGTTGTCGTTGGGCTGGCTCAGATCCATCGTCGCCCAGCCGTTCTTGCCGGACGCATAGATGTGCGGGAAGTCGAGTTGCTCGTCCGTCGCGCCGATGGCGGCGAACAGGTCGAAGGCGTCGTTGAGGACGCGGTCGGGATCGGCGTGCGGCCGGTCGACCTTGTTGAGGCAGAGGATCGGGCGCAGGCCCATCTTCAGGGCCTTGCCGAGCACGAACTTGGTCTGGGGCATGACGCCCTCTTCGGCGTCAACGAGGAGGACGCAGCCGTCCACCATGCCGAGGATCCGCTCGACCTCGCCGCCGAAGTCGGCGTGTCCGGGGGTGTCGATGATGTTGATGCGGGTCTCGCCCGCCTCACCGTGCCACAGCACGCTGGTGCACTTGGCCAGGATGGTGATCCCGCGCTCGCGCTCCTGGTCGTTGGAGTCCATGGCGCGCTCGGTCTGCGCCTCGTTGGCTCGGAAGACGCCGGACTGGGCCAGCAGCTGGTCGACGAGAGTCGTCTTGCCATGGTCGACGTGGGCGATAATGGCGATGTTGCGCAGGGACATAGGTCAACTTTATCGGGGAGGGGCGTTAGGGCCGCGAAGGCGCGCGCTTGTACGCGAGTGCGGCGCACAAAGCCACCCCGGGCGGACCGGACGACGAATGAACCCTGTATGCCCAGCCTGAGGCGGGTTCAAACGCTTGTTTTTATTCACGGATCGGTGAATTGAAGCAGCTGCCGCCTGATTATTGTGCGCCGCAATATGACGGTTTGAGCACGATATCACCTTACGTTACGGGTGTTTTCTGGGACGTGATGCAGAAAAACTTCGATGCATAGGGCTTTTTGCCCTTGAGGTTTTGTGCGCCGCAACCTATCTAGAACTCGTGAGGCGGCCATGCCGCCTCTGCCCTTCCTGGGCGTTTCCTCCCTAATGAACTGGCCGGGCCCTCGGGCTCGGCCGTTTTTTTTGGCCGGAACCCTAGATCTCCGGCCAGCCGGCCGCCAGCGCCGCCGTCAGCCGCGCCACATCCGCTTTCAGCGCCGTCAGGCCCTCGGTCGGCTCCTGGGTCTTCTCATTCAGATACAGCGCCCGGTCGATCTCGATCTGCAAGGCGTGAATGCGGCGGGCCGGCCGGCCATAGAATTCGGTGGTGTAGCCGCCGGCGTAGGGCGCGTTTCGGACCACACGCCTGCCCATCCCCTCCAGTTCCCGTTCCACCAGCCGCGTCAGGCCTGGCGCGCAGGCCGCCCCGAAGCGGTCGCCCAGCACCATGTCGCATCCCTTGCCGTGCCTGGGGGTGACGACAGTGTTCGCCGCCGCCGACGGCATCGAATGCCAATCGATCAGGATGGCCATGCCGTGCGCGGCATGGGCCTCGTCAATCAACCGGGACAGGGCTTCGTGATAAGGCCGGTGCGCCAGGCGGATCCGCTCCTCGGCCTCGGCGAAGCGCAGTTTTCGGCCGTAGATCTTCTGCCCTTCGCCGGCCAGCCTGGCGATCGCCCCCAGCCCGGCCGCCACCCGCGCCGTGCGGCCCTGGACGTGCGGCGGCAGGTCGTCCTCGAACATCGAGGGGTCCAGTTCCCAGGGATCACGGTTCAGGTCGATATAGGCCCGCCCGTAGCCGGCGGTCAGCACCGTGACCCCGGCCGCCGGCGCCGCGGCGATCAGTTCGTCGACCAAGGCGTCCTCGGATCGGCGCATCAGCGCCTCGCCGACCGCCACCGCCTCCAGCATCTCCGGTGGATAGTGCCGTCCCGAATGGGGCGAGGCGAAGATCAGCGGCGTCGCCGGCGCGCCGGCCGCCGGCCGCGCGATACGGTAGGCCATCCCGCCGTCCGCGTCCGCATGCGCCGCCGGCGCGTCGGTCCGGAGCGGATCGGTCAGCGTCATGGCGGTAATTTCGTCCGCCCCCCGCGCCGGGTCAAAGGCTTTCATGGCGCCGCATGGTCATTCGCTTCCGCTCGCCCGGCATGCGAGGTTCACGCCGCCTTTACGGATTTGCCCGTAGGGTTAAGCGACCAAAATTATCGCCAAGGGTCTCAAGAGAACTCCATGCCCCGCATCCTGCTGGCCGAAGACGACGATTCCCTGCGCAACTTCCTGTCGCGAGCCCTCGAGCGCGCCGGCTACGACGTCCGCGCCTGCGCCGACGGCGAAGAGGCGGCCGGCTGCCTTGATGAGGATTGGGATCTGCTGCTGACCGATATCGTCATGCCCGGCATGGACGGCATCGAGGTGGCTCGCCACGCGGCCGCCCGTCATCCGGGCCTGCGCATCATGTTCATCACCGGCTTCGCCGCCGTCGCCCTGTCGGCCGGCGATCGCGCCCCGGCCGGCTCAAAGGTTCTGTCCAAGCCGATCCACCTTCGCGAGATCGTCACCGAGGTTGATCGGATGATGGCGGCGGCGTGATCGACATTTGACGATCTGGCCTGTTGCGCGGCCGGAAAAGCCTCGCTATAGACCCCGCCTTCCTGCCGGTACGGACGTGTAGCTCAGCGGGAGAGCACCTCGTTGACATCGAGGGGGTCACAGGTTCAATCCCTGTCACGTCCACCATCCTCCCAAACGCATTAGCGAGATGGCTGCCGGCCTGCCGGCGGCGGCCGATGGCTTGCCGCCGTTCCTCGCTTGCCGCCGATGAATGCCCGCCAGGCGTGTGACTCGCGCCATCCGCCCAACTTGGGCCGGTGACGAGAACTCAGAACGGGCGCAATCCCTCCGAGTTTCCCGCCTCAGGGGAGAAAGTTCCCCATATCTTTGATTTTCTGCACAAATCGGGTCTAAAAACTGCGGCCATTAGCCGCCGCCGCTTGCACCGGTGGCCGCATAGGTGGAGAAACCAATTGCAGGGTTGTGTGCTTGACCTTGGCGCGTTCGACGATACCTCTCGTTAGCGAGGGGCAAGACCCACGACCGGAGAATACGATTTGCCCCGTCCCCAGCACGCCGCGCCCGACCCGATCGACGTCGCCGTTGGCGCCCGCATGCGCATGCGCCGCAAGACTCTTGGCCTGACCCAGACCGCGCTGGCCGAAGCCCTCGGCATCACCTTCCAGCAGGTCCAGAAGTATGAGCGGGGCGCCAATCGCGTCTCGGCCTCGATGCTGGTCCGCGCCGCCAAGCGCCTCGATTGCCCGGTGGCCTTCCTGGTTGGCGAGGAGCCCGGTGGCTTCCCCACCGACGAGACCCTTCTGACCATGCTGGCCTACCCCGGCGCCATCGACCTGCTGCACGCCTACACCTCGATCGAGGAGGCCAGCTCGCGCAACGCCGTGGTCACCGTCGCCCGGGCCCTGTCGGGCCAGGAAACCCGCCGGTCCGCCGAAGCGGCCTGACGGCCAGGCCGGTCGGACACCATCGAGCGCCTCCGGCCTCCCGGCCTGGGGCGTTTGACGTAACGTTGTCCTGCTCAGTTTGTGGGCCCGTCCCAGACTGAAACGCTTTTTTTGCAACTGATCCGGATACTGCTCTCCATAATCCTCGGTTGAAGGGGTGGGGCGTTGTTCAAGGTCATCTCGTGTCTCGTAACCGAGCACGACATACGGCTCGTATTTCTGGCGGGCCTTGTCTGTCTGTCGGCCAGCCTGACGGCCATGCGGCTGTACTCGCGGATGAGCGGCGCCAGGGGGCTGGTGCGCGGCGCCTGGCTTTTGCTGACCGCCCTGGTCGCCGGCTCCGGCGTCTGGGCCACCCACTTCCTCGGTATGCTGGCCTATCAGCCCGGCATGGAGACCGGCTTTTCCTCCACCTGGACCATCGGCTCGCTGATGGTTGCCGTCGCCTTCATGGCGGCCGGCTTCTACGCCTCCCTGCTTGTGGGTGAAGAGCGGTCGAGCAAGGCCGCCGGCGGTATCCTCGTCGGCCTTGGCATCGCCGCCATGCACTATTCGGGGATGAGCGCCTTCATCACCCAGGGCCACCTGACCTGGGAGCCGGCCTATATCGCCGCCTCCGCCGTCCTGGGCGTGATCGGCGCTACCGCCGCCCTGATCATTGTCCATGGGGCCCGCAGCCTCTGGCGTCAGATGGCCGCCGGCGCGGCCCTGACCCTGGGCGTCTGCGCCCTGCACTTCACCGGCATGGCCGGCATCACCATCACCCCGGACAGCAGCGTCGCGGTGCCCGCATCCCTGATGGGTGTCGGCATGATGACCTTCGCGGTGGCCTCGATCACCGGGTTGATCGTCCTCGGCGGCCTCGGCGCCCTGCTGATCGAGAGCGGCGCCAACCGCTCGGCCCTGGAGCGGATCCGCACCCTGGCCAATGCCGCCTACGAGGGCATCGTCGTCATCCAGAACGGCCGCATCAATGACGCCAACAGCGCCTTCTGCGACCTCGCCGGCGCCCCGCTGGAAGACCTGGTCGGCAAGCCGCTGGTCGGGGGCATGCTGACCTTCGACGATCCCCTGCAGTCCGCCGAACTGCGCCGCGAGGCCCATCTGCAGCCGATCGGCGAGGGCAGGGCGGTGCCGGTCGAGGTGTTCTCGCGCCAGATGGACGACGGCGCCCGCATCGAGACCTCGGGCCTGGAAGTGCTGGCCATCCGCGACCTGCGCGAACGGCGCGGCGCCGAAGAGAAGATCCGCTACCTCGCCGAGCACGACGGCCTCACCGGCCTGCCCAACCGCAACGCTCTGCAGGTCAAGCTTCGCGCCGCCCTTGAACGCGTCGAGGCCTCCGGCGAGTCCCTGGCCGTCATCTGCGTCGACCTCGACCACTTCAAGGAAGCCAACGACCTGCACGGCCACCTGGCCGGCGACCAGGTCCTGATCGAAACCGCCCGCCGCCTGACCGCCAGCCTGACCGCCCCCAGCTTCGCCGCCCGCCTTGGCGGGGACGAGTTCGTGGTCGTCCAGATCACAGACCAGGACCAGCCGGCCGCCGCTGCCGAGCTGGCCGGCGCCCTGATGGAAACGCTCAAGGTTTCGACCACCTGGGAGGGCCAGGAACAGGCCATGGGCGCCAGCCTCGGCGTCTCCCTCTATCCCGACGACGGTCGGACGGCCGAGGCCCTGTTGGCCAACGCCGACATGGCCCTCTACCGGGCCAAGGAAAGCGGCCGAGGCGCCTATCGCTTCTTCAAGCGCGAGATGGACGAGACCATCCGCGAGCGCCGCAACCTCGCCCGCGAACTGCGCCAGGCCATCATCGACGAGGAACTGATCGTCCACTACCAGCCGCTCGCCCGCGCCTCCGACGGCGAGGTCTGCGGCTTCGAGGCCCTGGTCCGCTGGAAGCATCCGGTGCGCGGCATGGTCCCGCCGCTCGACTTCATTCCCGTCGCCGAGGAGAGCGGCCTGATCGGCCCGCTCGGCGAATGGGTGCTGCGCCGCGCCTGCGCCGACGCCGCCAGCTGGGACAAGCCGCTGCGCATCGCCGTCAATCTCTCGCCGCTGCAGCTCAACAACCCGGCCCTGCCGACCCTGGTCCACGAGGTGCTGATCACCACCGGCCTGTCGCCGGCCCGCCTGGAGCTGGAGATCACCGAGAGCGCCCTGTTCAAGGACTACCAGCGGGCCCTCGACAACCTCCGCCGGCTCAAGGCCCTGGGCGTGCGTATCGCCATGGACGACTTCGGCACCGGCTTCTCTTCGCTCTCGACCCTGCAGTCCTTCCCCTTCGACAAGATCAAGGTCGACAAGAGTTTCGTCGAGAACATCCACCGCGATGAACGCGCCACGGTCATCGTCCGCGCCGTGCTGGGCCTGGGCCGCAGTCTCAACATCCCGGTCGTCGCCGAAGGGGTGGAGACCGAGGAACAGCGCGAGTTCCTGCGCGGTGAGGACTGCGCCGAACTGCAGGGCTACGCCATCGGCCGCCCGGCCCCGGCCGAGACCCTCGGCGCCTGGACCAACGACAGCCCGGCCGTCAGCCCGCCGCCGGCCAAGGACAAGCCGGTGCTGCGGCGCAGGCGGGCAGCCTAGGCGCCGCCGGAATTCACCGATCTAGTGGCGGGCATCCTTGAGGAAGGCCCGCCATGACCAGACCGCCCAACATCATCGTCATCCTCGCCGATGACCTCGGCTACGGCGACCTCGGCTGCGACGGCGGGACCCTCATCCGCACGCCCAACCTCGACCGCATGGCGGCGGAGGGAACGCGGTTGTCGGATTTCTACGCCTCCGCCAACGTCTGCACCCCGTCCAGAGCCGGCCTGCTCACCGGCCGCTACGCCATCCGCCTCGGCCTCGCCGAGCAGGTGATCCAGGCCTCCGAGACGCGCGGCCTGCCGACCACCGAACTGACCATCCCCAAGGCGCTGAAGGCCACCCACGCCACCGCCCTGATCGGCAAATGGCACCTCGGCCACACCGGCGACCACTGGCCGCCGACCGTGCACGGCTTCGATACCTTCAAGGGTCTGCCCTACAGCCACGACATGCACCCGCTGGCCCACTACGAGAAGGTCGGCGACGGCCCCCTGACCGAGCGCCCGGCCGACTTCGCCAGGCTGACTGAAACCTTCTTCCACGACGCCCTGGCCTTCGCCGAGGAGAACCGCGACCGCCCCTTCTTCGTCCTTCTGGCCCTGACCGCGCCGCATGTGCCGCTGGTCCGCAATGACGACGCGCCCTGGGATTCGCCCGCCGGCGCCTATGGCGATGTCGTCGAGGAGATCGACCGCAATGTCGGGACCCTGCTCGACCGCCTGAAGACCCTTGGCCTCGACGAAGACACCCTGGTCGTCTTCACCTCGGATAACGGCCCCTGGTTCGAGGGCTCGTCAGGCCCGTTCCGCGACCGCAAGGGCGGGGCCGGCTGGGACGGCGGCTACCGCGTGCCCTGCATCCTGCGCCAGCCTGGAACGATCCCCGCCGGCCAGACCCGGGGCGCCATTGCCAGCAACCTCGACTTCCTGCCGACCTTCGCGGCCCTGACCGGGACCGCGCTGCCGGCCGATCTCGACCTCGACGGCAGGGATCTGAGCCCGGTGATCTTCGAGGGCGCCGACTCGCCGCATGAGCAGATCGTGCTGTTCGACAATGCCAGGGTCGCCGCCGTCCGGACGCAGCACTGGAAGTATGTCGTGCGCTCCTACTTCCGCACCTTCGACATTCCCCTCGGCCGGTTCGCCTACCCGCTGTTGTTCGACATCGGCCGTGACCCGGGCGAGAACTACAGCGTCGCCTCCCTGCACCCGGCCGTCGCCGCCGAGCTGAAGGCCCGCGTCGAGACCGCCCAGGCCTTCTACGAGCCGATGACCAGGGCCTTCCCGCCCTACGTCCGCCCGCAGGCGGCCGACTGGCACCCCGACTGACCCCCCTTTGCGTCCCGCCCGCGCCCGGTCATAGTTGGCCAAACCCCTACAGGAGCCCGCCTTGCTGTCTCTGCTGATCGCTCTCGCTTTCGCCGCCCCCGCCTCGCCGGTCGAGGCCCGCGGCCTGTGGAAAACTCCGTCCGGCGGGCATATCCGCCTCGCCCCGTGCGGCGCCGACATCTGCGGTTCGGTCGTCACCTCGCCCCACCTGCGCGAGAACCCCGAGCAGCACGACGCCCTCAACGCCAACCCGTCCCTGCGCAGCCGCAAGATCAAGGGACTGCGCACCCTGCAGGTCAGCCCCACCGGGGCCGGCGAATGGAACAAGGGCTGGGTCTACAATCCCGAGGACGGCAAGACCTACAAGGCCGAGCTGAAGCTGCTCGGCGGCGGCAAGCTGAAGATGACCGGCTGCATCGCCAAGCCGCTCTGCCAGAGCCAGACCTGGACGCGGATCGGGGACTGAGCCCGTCAGGCGGAAGTGTCGGCGGTTCCGCCGCCCGGATGGGCTGTCCAGCAGAGAAGCTAGCGCTTCAACCCGCCCAGCAGCCCCCGCAGCAGCGCCCGCGTCAGCTGCGGCACCACGGTGCGAACGACGGACTTGGCGATGGTCTCGCCCATGCCCTGGCGGGTTGAGCGGGCAGGCGCGCGGGCCCTGGGCGCCGGCCGGTTGATCTCCCGCTCGCGGCGGGCCTGCTCCTTGGCCCATTCCTTGTCCTGCGCCTCGCGCTGCTTGGCGATCTGGGCCTCGGCGGCGTCGAGTTCCGCCTTGCGGGCGCCCTCGACGGTCTTCTGGTTGATCCGCTCGAAGGCCGACTCGCGATCCTGCAGCGTGTCGTAGATGCCCTTCACCGGGCTGCGCGACTGCACCGCCGCCCGCTCTTCCGGCGTCGCCGGACCCAGGCGCGAGGCCGGCGGACGAATCAGCGCCTTGCCGGTGACCGTCGGCGCCCCCTTCTCGTCGAGCACGCTGACCAGGGCCTCGCCGACCCCCAGGCCCTGGATGGCCTCGGCGGTGTCGAAAGCCGGGTTGGGCCGGAAGCTGGCCGCCGCCGCCCGCAGGCCCTTCTGCTCGGCCGGGGTGTAGGCCCGCAGCGCATGCTGGATGCGGTTGCCCAGCTGGGCCAGCACGGTTTCGGGAATATCGGCCGGGTTCTGGGTGACGAAATAGATGCCGACGCCCTTGGAGCGGATCAGCCGCACCACCTGCTCGACCTTTTCCATCAGGGCCCTGGGCGCATCACGGAACAGCAGGTGCGCCTCGTCGAAGAAGAAGACCAGGCGCGGCTTCTCCGGATCACCGACCTCGGGCAGTTCCTCGAACAGCTCCGACAACAGCCACAGCAGGAAGGTCGCATACAGCCGCGGGCTTTGGATCAGCTTGTCGGCCGCCAGGATCGACACCACGCCCCGGCCCGACCCGTCGACCCGCATCAGGTCGGCCAGATTGAGCGCCGGCTCCCCGAACAGGTTCTCGGCCCCCGCCGTTTCAAGCTGCAGCAGTCCCCGCTGGATGGTCCCGACCGTCGCCGCCGAGACGTTGCCGTACTTGACGTCGAATTCCTTCTCGTTGTCGGCGACATACTTCAGCGCCGCCTGCAGGTCCTTGAGGTCCAGGAGCAGAAGGCCCTCGTCGTCGGCCATCTTGAAGACGATGTTGAGCACCCCCTCCTGAACATCGTTGAGCTCCAGCAGCCGCGCCAGCAGCACCGGCCCCATCTCCGAGATGGTGGTGCGGACCGGGTGGCCCTTGTCGCCATACAGGTCCCAGAACACCGTCGGCGGCGCGTCGGGGCGCAGTTCCAGGTTCATGCCGGCCGCCCGGGCCAGCATCTTCTCGTTCGGCGTCCCGGGCATGCAGATGCCGGATAGGTCGCCCTTCACGTCGGCGGCGAAGACCGGCACGCCGTTGTCGGAAAACCCCTGGGCCAGGATCTGCAGCGTCACCGTCTTGCCGGTCCCCGTCGCCCCGGCCACCAGTCCGTGGCGGTTGGCCCGGTCCAGCCTGAGCAACTGCGGCGTGTCCGCCATGCCGACGAACAGCGCGCCCTCGGGAACATCAACCATGCGAGACTCCTTTTGCAGTCAGGCCAAGGCTTAGCGCGGTGATGCGGCGGCGTCACCGAAGTTCATTGACGCCGTCGCCGACCGACCCGACTCTTCCAGACCAGCAACCACAGGATCCTCGATGCCCACCGCCAAGCCCCTTTTCGACGGTGTCGCCCGCAACGCCATTGTCATCATGGCGGTCATCGCCGCCGGCGCCGCCCTCTGGCTGCTGCGGGGCGTGCTGACCCAGCTGGCCCTGGCTGTCTTCCTGGCGGTGATCATCGACGGCTTCTCGCGGGTTCTGGAGCAGCGGTTACCGCAGTTTCCCAAGGCCGCCGCCCTGCCCACCGCCATCGGCCTGACCATCCTGGTGTTGATCGGCGTGGTCTGGCTGATCGCCGTCCAGGGCATGGGCTTCGCCGACCAGTTGACCGGCTACGGTCCCCGGCTGGAAGGTCTGCTGGCCAGCACCGCCCACTCCCTGGGCATCCAGAACGTGC
>JAUMCZ010000120.1:0-34292 GCA_032122215.1 Caulobacter sp. | reverse complement strand
CGTAGATGGACTTGCCATCGGGCGCCCAGGCCAGGCTGTCGGCCGAGCGGTCCCAGTCGGCGGCCAGCTCGCGAGTCTTGCCGGTGGCCACATCGCGCAGCACGATCTGCCAGCGGTCGGCCTCGAAGCCGGCCCGCTTCATGGCCCGGTAGGCCATGGTCTTGCCATCGGGCGAGAAGACCGCGCCGGTGTCCCAGGCCTTGTTGGCCTCGGTCAGGTTGACGGCGCCTTCGCCGCTCAGCGGAACCTGCCAGAGGTCGAAGTTGGTCGACCAGGCCTCGGTCCTGCCGGCGATCCGCACGCTGTAGACCACCGACTTCGAGTCCGGCGTGAAGGTGAACTCGCCGTCGTCGCCGAACGGCTTGGAGGGCGCGTCGCCGTCGACGCCGCGCATCAGATGGGTCGCCTGTTCGGCCGGAACGGCCTTGCCATCGGCGCCGATGGCCAGCGCGAACAGGCTGTTGTTCTTGCCGTCGGCCCAGGCGTCCCAGTGGCGGATGAACAGCCGGTCGTAGACCACGCCGTTCGACTTCGGCGTCAGGTCTTCCGGCAACTTCCTCTTGCAGAGGATTTCCGGGCAGTCCTTGTCGACGCTCAGCGACACCACCACCGTCTTGTTGTCCGGCGAAACGGCGAACGATCCGACGTCGAGCGGCAGGTCGGTGACCTGGGTGACGGCGCCGGTCGCCACCTCAACCTTGAACACCTGGCTGACGCCGCCGGCGCGGCTTGAGGCGAAGTAGATGGCCTTGCTGTCCGCGGACCAGCGCGGCGAGGTCGCGCCGCCGTCCGAGGCGCCCAGGCGCACCGGCTTGCCGTCTTTGGCCTTCAGGTCGATCAGCCACAGGCTCATCGCGGCGCGGTTGGCGTCCCAGTCGAGGGTGCGCAGATTGTAGACGACCCAGCGGCCGTCGGGCGACACGCGCGGGTCGCTGACCCGGTCCAGGGTGACCATGTCCTTGGGCGTGAACGGACGGGCTTCGGCGGCGGCGCCGTAGCCCATGGTGGCGACCATGACGGCGGCGAGCGCGGCGCCGGCGACCAGGCGGAAAGCGGTCTTCATTCTGGGAATTCCCCGGTAGGCGTTTTGATTGCCGCGGAACCTAGACCCGCCCGGAAGAGGATTCCAGCGCTACTCCGCCGCCATCGCCCGCGCGCCCAGCCAGCCGTCCAGGTCGTCCAGCGCCCGCTGGCTCATCAGCTGCTTCTTGGCCCGCCCGCGTTCCTTCATCGGGATCTTCTCGCCATCCGGCCCCTTCTTCGGGGCCTCCATGGGTGGCAGCAGGCCATAGTTGATGTTCATCGGCTGGAAGCTGCCCTTGCCCTCGACCAGATGGCCCCCGGTGATGTGGGCGGCAAGCGCGCCCAGCGCCGTGGTCTCCGGCGGCGTCGCCAGCGGCGCGCCCAGCCGCTCGGCGGCGGCGAGACGACCGGTCAACAGGCCGATGGCGGCGCTCTCGACATAGCCCTCGACGCCGGTCACCTGGCCGGCGAAGCGCAGGCGCTTGTCGGCCCGCAGCCGCAGCTGCTCGTCGAGCAGGCGCGGGCTGTTGAGGAAGGTGTTGCGGTGCAGGCCGCCGAGGCGCGCGAACTGGGCGTCCTTCAGCCCCGGGATCATCCGGAACACATCGGCCTGGGCCCCGTGCTTCAGCTTGGTCTGGAAGCCCACCATGTTCCACAGGGTGCCCAGCGCATTGTCCTGCCGCAGCTGGACGATGGCGTGGGCCTTGACCAGCGGGTCGCGCGGATTGGTCAGGCCGACCGGCTTCATCGGCCCGTGGCGAAGGGTCTCGCGGCCGCGCTCGGCCATCACCTCGATGGGCAGGCAGCCGTCGAAATAGGGCACATGTTCCCAGTCCTTGAACTCGGCCTTCGGACCGTCCAGCAGGGCGTCGATGAAGGCCTCGTACTGCGCCTTGTCCATGGGGCAGTTGATGTAGGCGGCCGCGTCGCCGCCGGGGCCTTCCTTGTCGTAGCGTGACTGGCGCCAGGCGATGTCCATGTCGATGCTCTCGAGATGGATGATCGGCGCGATGGCGTCGAAGAAGGACAGGCTGTCCTCGCCGGTCAGCGACAGGATGGCCTCGGCCAGGGCCGGGGAGGTGAGGGGGCCGGTGGCGACGATGACGCTGTCCCAGTCGGCGGGCGGCAGGCCGGCCACTTCCTCACGTTCGATGGTGACCAGCGGATGGGCTTCCAGCTTCGCCGTCACGGCGGCCGAGAAGCCGTCGCGGTCGACGGCCAGCGCCCCGCCGGCCGGCACCTGGTGGGCGTCGCCGCAGGACATGATGATGCTGTCGCAGCGCCGCATCTCGGCATGCAGCAGGCCGACGGCGTTGAACCGCCAGTCGTCCGAGCGGAAGCTGTTGGAACAGACCAGCTCGGCCAGGCCGTCGGTCTGGTGGGCGTCGGTGCCGCGCACCGGCCGCATTTCGTGCAGGATCACCGGCACGCCGGCCTGGGCGATCTGCCAGCTGGCTTCCGACCCTGCCAGGCCGCCGCCGATCACGTGGATGGGTTTCATCGTCATGGCCGGAGAGATAGTCGCCAAACGACCTTTGGGAAACCGCCAACGCTTTCCGGTGGCGCTCGGCGGGCGGCTGTGGTGTCTTTCACCATCATTGTGGGACCTCGGGGGAGGCTGTCGTGGCTAAACTGGATATCGGCAAGACTGCGTTTTCGGGTTTCGGCGTCATCGGGCGCCACCCGGTCGCGCCGATCGTCTGGGGCCTGGTGGCCCTGGCGCTGGCCATCGGGCCGATGTTGCTGGTCCTGCCGACCATGCTCGATTTCATGGCCATGGCCTTCCACGGCGCCCGTACGGGTGGCGAGCCCGACATGGCCGAGATGATGCGCCTGCAGAACCAGATGAACATGGTCTCGCCGCTGTCGTGGATCGCCAGCCTGCTGTCCTATGCGGTCACGACCGGTGCGGTGTTCCGCGCCATGCTCAAGCCCACCGAGAAGTCCTGGTTCTTCATGCGGGTCGGCATGGGCGAGCTGATGCTCGTGGCGGTCAGCATCGTCTACGTCATTCTGCTGGTCGTCGCCTTCCTGGTGGCGGCGCTGGTGGTCGGCATCATCGGCTTCGCGGTCGGCCAGGCGTCGCAAAACGCCGGCATCATCGCCGCCGTCGTCTCCGGGCTGGTGGCGTTGGGTGTGCTCCTCTGGGCCGGGCTGCGCTTCTCCCTCGCCTTCGCCATGAGCTGGGAGCGCAAGAGCTTCCTGCTGTTCGAAAGCTGGAAGCTGACCGCGGGCAACGGCCTGGCCCTGGTCCTGATGGCCCTGCTCAACTTCATCGTCTGCTTCGTGATCTCCGGCTTCATCTTCGGGATCCTGATCGGCTTCGGCGCCTTCGCCGCCCTCGGCAACGGTGGCTTCGAGGCCCTGAGCGGCAGCAACCCGGAGGCCTTCTTCACGCCCGAACGGCTCATGGCCCTGCTTCCCTGGGGCATCGCGCTGGTCACCCTGTCGACCATCGTGCAGGCCTATATCAACGTCGCCATGACCGCCCCTTACGCCGAGGCCTACCGTGAACTCGTGCCGCCGGTTGAAGAGGTCGCCTGAACCCTCTGCGGACCTGTCGCGTTGCCCTGAAATGCTGGCATAAGCTTGGCCTGTCGACGGGTGAAGCGAATCAGCCGACCCGCGACAGGGGATTGAGCACGTCAGATGTCCTTTTCGCCCGTCCAGGCATCCCTAGAGGGCTTCCGTTTCATCCGTGACCGGCCGCGGCCGGTGACGGTGTGGATGATCGCCTTGCTGCTGCTCAACCTGGCGGCCGCGCTGTTCAACCTGTCGCCCTGGGCCCAGCGCCTGGTCCAGCTGCAGACGGCGCAGGGGTTCGAATGGTCCTGGTCGATGCTTCAGGATCTCGCCCTGCACCTGTTGCCGGCGGCGGCCATCGCCCTCTTCCTGACCTTCGCCAGCCTCTGCATCGTCACCCCGTCCATTCTCCGGGTGATGCTGGGCAAGACCCACAATCCCGATTTTCGTCTCGGCGCCGACGAGGCGCGGATGTTCTGGCTGTTTCTGGCCATCCTGCTGGCCATCACCGTCGCCGCCATCCCCTTCGGCATCGTGCTGGGTCTCAGCCGCGCCCTGGCCGGTCCCTTGGCCGAGAGGGTCGGACTGGCCGGGGTCATGGCCTTGCTTGGCCCCCTGTCGGTGCTGTTCCTGCAGGCCTACTTCATCATCCGCCTGTCGCTGACCGCCCCCGTGGCCATCGACCAGCATCGGCTTGATGTCATGGGCTCCTGGAAGATGACCCACGGCGCCTTCTGGCAGCTTCTGGCGGGCACCCTGTTGTCGCTGCTGTGGACCCTGGCTGTCGCCCTCGGGGCCTTCGTCGCCTTCTTCCTGGTCACCATGCTGGTCACCTTCGTGCTGGGCGTTTCTCCGGACTCGCTGAACGCCTTCCTGTTCCCCAGCGGCCAGGGCTACATCGACTATTTCGGTCCAGGACCGATGCTGCGGCGGATTTTCGAGTCGGCCCTGCTGGCCATTCTGTTCTGCGTGGTCTGCGCCACGGTGGTCTACGCCTACCGCGAGCTGTCCCCGTCGCGGGACGGGGACGCGTCCGGGTCCGAGCCTGAGGACGACGTCCTCGATCACGAGACCGCCGTCTAGCTGATCAAGCCTAGTTGTTGGCGCCGGCGCTCGGCCTGGCGCTGACCCGGGCGTGCCAGTCGCGCAGGGCGCCGGCCGTCTCCGGGATGTCCAGCCCGGTGAAGGTGGCGAAATCGATCGTCGTCAGGGCGCAGATATCGGCCATCGAATAGGCCTCGCCGGCGATGAACGGCCCGCCGGCCTCCAGTTCCTTGCTCAGCCAGCTGCAGGACCGGGCGTAAAGCTCCCGGTTCGACTCGCCGAAGTCATTGAACTGGGTCAGCAGCGCCGCGGTCAGCGGATGGGCATGGCGCCAGAACATCCCGACCGGGGTCATCAGCTGAAACTCGATCCGCCGGATCCACATCTCGACCAGCGCCTGTTCCACGGCCGTGCGGCCGAACAGGGCGGGCTCGGGATGCAGACTCTCGAGATAGCGGCAGATGGCGACGCTCTCGGAAATCGCCGTGCCGTCATCGAGCACCAGGGTCGGCACCTGGCCCAGGCTGTTGCGGGCCTTGTGCTCGTCGCTCTTGTGCTCGCGCGCCTGCATCTTCACCCGGGTCTCGGGCAGGTCGATGCCTTTTTCGGCCACGAAAATCCGCACCCGGCGCGGATTGGGCGCCGGGTTACGCTCGCCATACAGGATCACGAGCGGATCAGCTGCAGGGGTTGGTGGCGCAAACGGTCAGACCGGCGCGGATCTGGTCGTCCAGATTGCGCTTGTCGATCTCGGCCTGCCGTTCCCAATCGCTCTGGGTGCGGCAGACCTTCGACGGGAAGCGGGTGCCGAGAACCGGGGTCTTCTTGCAGACCATCCGGCTACCGTCCTTCTTCTTGGTTTCCTGCTTCGGCGGCTCGGTCGGCTTGGCCGTCTCGGCGGCGAAGCTGGCGGTGGCGAGGGTCGCGCAGGCGAGGGCGACGAAAATGACCTTCATGGGAAACTCTTCAACTTAAGGATCGAGGAGGTCCAGCCCGCCCCTCAGGCCGACCGAATGGACAACGCTAACATGATGCAACCTGAAACACCACTATGGCCCGATCCGGGCATTCGTCGCCTGTCGCCCCCTTTTTCTGGCTATCGCACGACGGCGGGTCTGGTACGCAGGGTGAGGCGCCAGGCGCAGGAGTGATGTGATGAGCGATACGAACACCCCGGGAATCTCGGCGACGGACGCCGGATTGTCGGGTTTCAGAATTCTTCGGGAAAAGCCGATGGTCTGGCCGGCCTGGGCCATCGCCAGCATGGCGGTCAGCATCCTGACGGCCATTCTCATGGTCACCCTGGCCGGTCCGGCGCTGGCCGAAATCACCGAGCTCAGCCGAAGCGCCACCCCCGACCCACAGGCCCTGTTCCCGCTGTATGCAAAGCTTGGCCCGGCCATGCTGGTCATGGCGCCGATCTTCCTGGCCTTCTATGCGGTGCTCTACGCGGCCGCCAGCCGCATCGTCCTGCGGCCTGAAGACCGCGGCTTCGGCTGGATGAAGCTGGGCGGCGACGAAGTGCGCCAGGGTCTGGCCCTGATCGCCATCTCGCTCATCCTGATCGGCGCCTATCTCGCCGTCATCATCGCGGCGGCCCTGCTCGGCGCGGTCGCCGGCATGATCTCGCCCGTCCTCGGCGGCCTCATCGCGGTACTGGCCTTCCTCGCGGCCCTTGGCGGTCTGATCTACGTCGCCATCCGCCTGTCGTTCGTCAGCCCGGCCACCTTCGCCACCGGGCGGATCGACATCCGCGCCGCCTGGGCGCTGACCAAGGGCCGGGTCGGCATGCTGCTGGGCGCCTATCTGCTGTCCCTGGTCATGGCCATCATCGTCGGTATAGTCGGGACCGGCGCCTTCTTCCTGGTCGGCATGCTGGTCTTCGGCCTGGCGGACACCGCCAAGGCGGTGCTGGAGCCGGACATGACCTCGATGAGCACGATGTTCCCGCCCGCCAGCATCGCCTACTACATCTGGAGCGCGGTGGTGTCGGGCATCACGGCCGTGATCGCCATGGCCCCGGCTCCGACCCTCTATCGCCAGATCGTCGGCGGCGAGCAGACCGTCTTCGACTGAAGACGGTCTGATCAGCGCTACGCCCGCTTCTTGCGCCGCTCGGCCGCCCGGTCGCGGTGGCGCTTGAGCAGGACGTCCAGGTAGCGGCCGGTCCAGCTTTCCGGGATCGCCGCAACCTGTTCGGGCGTGCCGACGCCGACGATCTCGCCGCCGCCGTCGCCGCCCTCGGGGCCGAAGTCGACCAGCCAGTCGGCGGTCTTCACCACGTCGAGGTTATGCTCGATGACGACCACGGTATTGCCCTGGTCGACCAGCTCGTGGAGCACCTCCAGCAGCTTGCGCGTGTCCTCGAAATGCAGGCCGGTGGTCGGCTCGTCGAGGATGTACAGCGTCCGCCCGGTCGCCCGCTTGCTGAGCTCCTTGGACAGCTTCACCCGCTGCGCCTCGCCGCCCGACAAGGTGGTCGCCGACTGCCCGACCTTCACATAGGTCAGGCCGACGCGCTTCAGCGTCTCCATCTTGTCGCGCACCGGCGGCACCGCCTTGAAGAACTCGGCCGCCTCCTCGACGGTCATGTCCAGCACCTCGGCGATGGACTTGCCCTTGAACAGGATCTCCAGGGTCTCGCGGTTGTAGCGCTTGCCCTTGCAGACGTCGCAAGTGACGTAGACGTCGGGCAGGAAGTGCATCTCGATCTTGATCAGCCCGTCGCCCTGACAGGCCTCGCAACGCCCGCCCTTGACGTTGAAGCTGAACCGCCCCGGTCCATAGCCCCGCGCCTTGCTCTCCGGCAGGTTGGCGAACCAGTCGCGGATCGGCTGGAAGGCGCCGGTATAGGTGGCCGGGTTCGAGCGCGGGGTGCGGCCGATCGGGCTCTGGTCGATGTCGATGACCTTGTCGAAGTTCTCCAGCCCCTCGATCTTCTCGTGCGGGGCCGGGGCGTCCGAGGCGTTGTTCAGCCGCCGGGCCGCCGCCTTGTACAGGGTCTCGATGGTGAAGGTCGACTTGCCGCCGCCCGACACCCCGGTGATGCAGGTAAAGGTGCCGACCGGGATCTCGGCCGTGACGCCCTTGAGGTTGTTGCCGGTCGCCCCGACGACGCGCAGCACATTCTTCTTGCTGATCGGCCGGCGCTTCTCCGGCACCTCGATCTCCCGCGTGCCGACCAGATACTGCCCGGTCAAGCTTTTCGGGCTGTTCATGATGTCCTGCGGCGTGCCCTCGGCGCAGATCTCGCCGCCGTGGATGCCGGCCGCCGGGCCCATGTCGATGACGTAGTCGGCGGTCATGATCGCCTCCTCGTCATGCTCGACGACCAGCACGCTGTTGCCCAGGTCCCGCAGACCCTGCAGCGATTGCAGCAGCCGCGTATTGTCCCGCTGGTGCAGGCCGATCGATGGCTCGTCGAGCACGTACAGCACCCCGGTCAGCCCCGAGCCGATCTGGCTGGCCAGCCGGATCCGCTGGCTCTCGCCCCCCGACAGGGTCCCCGAGGCGCGCGACATGTTCAGGTAGTCCAGCCCGACATCGACCAGGAACCGCAGGCGATCATTGATCTCCTTCAGGATCCGCCGGGCGATTTCCATGTGCTTGTCGGAGAGCTGGCCTTCCAGGCTCGCGAACCAGTCCTTGGCCGGGCGAATGGCCAGGCCGGAGACTTCCGAGATGTTCTTGCCGGCGATCTTCACGGCCAGGGCTTCCGGCCGCAGGCGGGCGCCGCCACAGGCCTCGCACGGGGTGTCCGACTGATAGCGGGCCAGTTCCTCGCGCACCCAGCTGGAATCGGTCTCGCGCCAGCGACGTTCGAGGTTGGGCAGCACGCCTTCGAACGGCTTCACCACCTCGTATTTGCGGGCGTTGTCGTCGTAGACGAACTTGATCTTCTCCGTGCCCGTTCCGTACAGAACCACCGACTGGGCCTGCTCCGGCAGCTCGTGCCAGGGCTTGTCCATCGAGAAGCTGTAGTGCCGGCTGAGCGCCTGCAGGGTCTGGGTGTAGAGCGGCGAAGGCCCCTTGGCCCAGGGCGACACCGCCCCCTTGTGCAGGCTCTTGTCCTTGTCCGGAATGATCATGTCCGCGTCGAAGGCCAGCTTGGCCCCGAGACCGTCACAGGCCGGGCAGGCGCCCGCCGGATTGTTGAAGGAGAACAGGCGTGGCTCGATCTCGGCGATCGTGAACCCGCTGACCGGACAGGCGAACTTCTCGGAGAACAGCAGCCGCCGCGGCTCCTTCTCGCCCTCCTTGGTATCCGCCCATTCGGCGACGGCCAGGCCCTCAGCCAGGCGCAGGGCCTGCTCCAGGCTGTCGGCGTAGCGCTGTTCGAGGCCTTCCTTGGTGACCAGCCGGTCGACCACCACGTCGATGTCGTGCTTGAACTTCTTGTCGAGCTCCGGCGCGTCCTCGATCGGGTACAGGGTCCCGTCGATCTTCAGTCGCTGATAGCCCTGCTTGCGCCACTCGGCGATCTCCTTGCGGAACTCGCCCTTGCGGTCACGCACGACGGGAGCCAGCAGGTAGATGCGCTCGCCCTCGGGCAGGGCGGTCAGCTTGTCGACCATCTGGCTGACGGTCTGGCTTTCGATGGGCAGGCCGGTGGCCGGCGAATAGGGAATGCCGACCCGCGCCCACAAAAGGCGCATATAGTCGTGGATCTCGGTCACCGTGCCGACGGTGGAGCGCGGATTGCGGCTGGTGGTTTTCTGCTCGATGGAGATGGCCGGCGACAGGCCCTCGATCAGATCGACGTCGGGTTTGCTCATCAGCTCCAGGAACTGACGGGCATAGGCCGACAGGCTCTCGACGTAACGGCGCTGGCCCTCGGCATAGATGGTATCGAAGGCCAGCGAGCTCTTGCCCGACCCCGACAGCCCGGTGATCACCACCAGTTCGCCGCGCGGGATGTCGACGTTGACGTTCTTCAGATTGTGTTCCCGCGCGCCGCGCACGCGGATGAAGTTCAGCTGTTCGACCATGATGTCCCGAGAACGCGTAAGGCCGGACCCTTGGTCCCGGCGCAACGGCAATATGTAGTGCTCAGGCCCGGCATTAACACAAGAACAGGATGCGAACAAACGTCACGGAGCCGACTTGTTGCCAGCCTGTGGCAGCAGGGGGCGCTCTCGTATCCTTGTCCCGGCCCGACGCTCGCTCTTCTCAAGGCAGTCGTGCCCGGGGGCTTCAGCCTTGGAGGGGTTTCTAGCCGTCAGTTGCGTGTTCCTGGCGCTGGGAAGGCCGCAAATCGAAATCGTTATCCCGGATCAGTGCGGAGTCGTGCACCAACTCGTCGAGAAGACTGTTGCGGTCGTCGTCGCTCACCCCAAATGGCCCAGTCATGTAGGCTTGGGCTCGCTCGACGATCTCTAGCATGGACAGAAGCCGGAGTACTTTGGCTGGGGAAAGATCGGACCGCCGCACCGTTATCTCCAGCAGCCGGCTCATAGATTTCAGTACGATGCGGCTGTTTTCTAGCGTGCCAAGCTGGCCCATTGGAACCTTCTTGGCCTCTTCACGCATACGCGCAATCAGGCTGGCGGCGGTGTTGAGTATCTCCTGCGAGTCCTTGCGGGCCGCTTGCCGGCTTGCCTCACTCTTCTCGGCAGCCTCTCGCCGGCCCTTGTCAGCGAGATGGAGGGTCACAGACACCACGATAAGGCTGGCAAACGCGGACGCCCATTGGGCTCCCGTCCCAAATTTGCTGCCTTGGATCTCTATGTCCCAGAGGTAGCCAGTCGTCGCTACAAGGGCGAAAAAAAAGCCCACGAGGCCTAGAATCGGAATGATGAGCCAGAGGCGGAGATGGTGCATGGCTTTGAGCCTGCCATATTGTTCGGACGCTTGTCATGAGCGCCGCACCCCGCGGCCCGCCGCGCTCGGATGATCCCGGCCGTCCATGTCGGCGCTAAGCTTAGCGCCTCCTCAGCAACCGAAGGAGCACCATGGTCATCCTGCCTGAACCAATCTCTGCGGCGTTCAAATCAGTCGCTCAGTTCGGATTGAAAAAGTATCTGGCCCAACGGGAACAGGTCGCTCACGAAGAGCTGGTGGCTGAGATGCGGAAGGGGCGCCCTTGGGCGATTGCCGACGATCGCACTGCCGCGATGGCGCTTCAGTATGTGCGGGCTGCGCGGGAGGGTGCGGCCCGCTTGAACTTGAGGCTCATGGCGCAGTTCATGTTCGCCGAGGCCGCCCAAGCGACCATGACCTCCACCGTGCATCGGCGGAACGGGGAGCACTTGGCCTCGCTGAGCCTGGAAGAGATGATTATCTGCGCGAAGCTAGTGATCATCGAGCGGGATTTCCCTCCGCTCTCGCCCGACGCTTCGCGAGAAGAAGTCACTCAGGATACGACTGATCGAGCACGCCGTTTCAGTAAGGACATCGCACCTCTTTTTGGAAGCCACGGCGATGCAGAAGGATACGGAAACAGCCTGCTTCGGACCGGCTGGCTACGGACGATCGGAGATTGGAGCGGAAGCGGCTCCTTCGCGACCACAAAGGCGTTCTTGGCCGTCGCTGACATGGTCGAGTTCGAGGCGGTTGCTGCTGAAGCGATAAAACACGGCGTTGAGTAGTGCTCCAGCATCAGCTGTCACGCGTGTAAGCTCGCGATGTCGCGCTAGCGTTTGCACAAAGCCTGGACCTACTCCACCGGGGCCTGATGCGTAGTCCATACGGCAGGGGTGGCCTCGATTCGGCATACGCCGGTTGGCGGGTTCAGACGGTCGCGGTATTCGGCCGGGGGTCCAGCGGCAGACCGGCCGCCTGGCGTCGTTTGAGCTCCCGCAGCCAGCCGTGCAGCGCCTCGCAGTCGAGCCCGTGCATCATCAGCCGGAAGCCCGCCCCGAACGTCGACAGGGGAATCAGCGGATGGCCGTTCTTGACGAAGTTCAGGTGGTAGTCCGTCCCCAGCAGCCGGGCCAGATAGATGGCGATCACCTCGTCCAGCTGCAGCGAATTGACCGCCCGGACGAAGTCGTGGCGCGGCAGCATCAGGCCGTACATCGGGGTGTAGACCTCGACCGCCGTCTGCACGTCGGCGAAGTTCCAGGGCCGGTCGGGAAAGGGCTCGAACTCGAACGGTTCGTCCGAGATCATCGAGAAGTCCGGCCGGGCCACCGGCTCCAGCTGGCGACCCTCCGCCTGCAGCGCGGCGTTCAGCTCGATGACGAAGTTGAAGACGTTCAGGTCGTGCTGCAGGAAGACGTTGTCCTCCAGGTCCCGCAGGGCTTTCGGCCGCAGCGGATGGGTCGCGATATCGACCCCGGCGTTGGTGCGGATGAAGGCCAGCAGCTCGGTGCCGATATGGAAGTGCCGCATGATCAGCAGGTTGGTCTCGGGCGTCGCAAAGGTGCGCAGGCCCCAGTGGATCAGCCGGTGCAGGCCGCCATTGAAGTTCGGCCAGTGCACGAACACCCGCCGGACCACATGCACCAGCAGCATCAGGACGAACAGCAAAGGCCGCAGCGCCGGCAACAGGAAGGCCCGGCTGTAGGAGGCGTTGCCGCTCAGCAGGGCCCGCTTGGCCTGCGGCTCGATCGGCAGGCTGGGGTCGAGCCACAGCGCCAGCCACGGATCGGGATCGGTCGGATCATGGCTCGCCGCGTCGAACTGCTGTCCAAGCCGTCTCAAAGGACTTCCTCGATCTGCAGCGCATAGAGCCGTGCCGTCACCTCGGCGCAGCGGACGATGCGCGCCTCGACCACCGGGTCGGGCAGCACCATGCGCAGCATGGCGTCGAACTCCTTGATGTGCTCGGCGTCGTTTTCGCCGTGATACAGCAGGAACCGCACCGCCTCGTCCGGCAGCGACAGCCGGCTCTGGGCGGCCCGGCCCCAGCTGGTCGCCTTGGCCGACCCAAGCCCCTCGATGATGAACATCGCGCCCAGCAGGCCAAAGGGGTTGGGCTTCGAGGCCTCGTGGAACATCCAGGCCGACAGCGCCTCGGACCCGACGTTCTTGGGCGTCTCGCGGATGGTCTGCAGCGCGCCGCCGGCGGCCACGAAATCGGCTTCCAGCAGGCGGAAGTCCCGGTGCTCGGTGACGGCGTGGCGCATCAGCGTCGAGCGCAGCTCGAGATGGCCGTCATCGACGTTCGAGGCGGCGCGCGACATCCACAGGGCGCCGTCCTTCACCTGCTGACGCAGGTTGGCGAGGAAGGCCAGATAGTCCGCCTGCTCGAACCGTCCCCGGGTCAGCTTGCGGATCAGCGGCGTCTGCTCCAGCCGCGCTTCGAAATCGGTGAAGACGATGGCCAGGCGGCGAAGGGTGCGCGCGACGGCGTCTTCCTGGTCGGACGTCTGCAGGGCTGTCGCGCTCATCCCACCACCTCAAGCATCATGAAACCGATCATCGCCCGCCCGCTTTCCGGCACGATGCAAAGCACCTTTTCGCCCGGCCGGGCTTTGCCGGACCGCATGAAGGCGTCCAGCATGACCCAGATCGACGCCGAGCCGATGTTGCCGACGGTGGCCAGGTTGCTGAACCACTTCTCCTCGGGGATCATGGCCTGCGTCCTCTGCAGCAGCGAGACGATCTCCTCGCGCAGGGACCGGGCCGAGTAGTGGCAGAGCAGGTGGTCGACCCGCGCCGGATCGATCCGGCCGCTGTCGACCTTCTCCAGCCAGTTTCCGACCCATCCGCGAATGATCACCTTGAGAAGCTCGAAGTCCTGAAGCAGGGCGATGGCGCCGTCCGCATGGGCGGCCGCGGGCCCGGCATGGGACCAGCCGGCGAGGGGAGAGGTCCGATCCTCTACGGTGGCCCCCGCCCACATGCAGGTCTCGAACTGACCGGCCATCGACTTCAGGTCCAGCCACTCGACCTTGAGGCTCAGCCCGTCCGGCCGGGGCCGGGGTTCCATGATCACCGCGCCGGCCCCGTCAGACAGGGTGAAGCGCAGGAAATCGGCCTCCATGGCCAGCCGCCCCTTTGCGTCGACCAGGGCCGTGCCCTCGTAGAAGCTCGGGCGAAACCAGCGCGACGAGAATTCTCCGGCGCAGGCGGCGGCGACCTCCGCCTCGCCGGCCCGGACCTGCAACCAGGCGCTCTTGGCCGCCATCAGCGACGAGGCGCAGACCGACTGAAAGCTGGCGATCTCCAGGGGCTGGCAGGCGAGATCGCCGTGAACCGCCGCGGCATGCCCCGGAACCAGCAGGTCGCCCTGGGTTGTGGCCGCGGCCAGATAGTCCAGCGCGTCGAGCCCCAGGCCAGCGTCGTCCAGCGCATTGCGGACCGACTGGGCGGTCATCCCCGCATTGCTGTGCTGCGGCTGTCCCTCGGCGTCGAGCGCGTAGTGGCGGGTCTCGATGCCGTTCCAGCGCAGCGCCCGGCGGCCGACGGCGGACGCTCGCCCGCCGATCCGTCCGATGTGGTTCTCGATCTCTCCGACCCCGATGGGCGGCCCCGGCAGGTACGCGCCGGTTCCAGTGATGTAGACATCCCGCAGGACAGACATGAACGCACTCCACAGACGGAAGTGAGCGTTTACTCACATTCACTCACACCGTCAAGCGGTTGTATCATGCGGCGCGAGCGACCGAGAAGGTTGCATTGGCCCGGGCGCAGGGCTTGCCGTCGGCGGTGACGAAGCACTGGGCGAAGCAGATCGACTTGCCGATCTTCACGAAGCTGGTGGTGAACTCCAGCCACTGACCCAGCCTCGCCACGCCCACATAGTCGGTGGTCATGCTGGCGGTCAGCAGGCCGGAGACCGTTTCCCGCCCGGCCTGTTCGATACAGGACAGGCCCATGGCGTTGTCGGCCAGGGCGGCGATCAGGCCGCCGTGCGCGAACCCGCGGCTGTTGACATGCGCCGGGCCGATACGCAGGCCGAGGATCACCGCCTCGCCGGGGACAACCTTGCTGAAGATCGGCTCCCAGGGATCGGTCAGGCCGCTCTTGCGGAAGTGGGGTTCAAAGCCTTCTGGCGTTTCCATCGGTTCAGCTTTCATTTAGACCGGTCTATATAATTTATGAGAACGTCCGGGACCGCAAGTCATGTCCGCCAAGCCGAAACATCGCCAGGCCATCGTCGCCGCCGCCGTGCGCCTGTTCCGGCGCCAGGGCTACGCCGCCACCGGGCTTGCCCAGATCGTCGAGGCCAGCGGCGCGCCGAAGGGCTCGCTCTACCACTACTTCCCGGCCGGCAAGGCGGCCATCGGGGCGGCGGCGGTCACGGCGGCGGGCGAGACGGTGCGGGCGACGATCGCGGCCCTGCCGGCGGGAGAGAAGCCCGGTGACTTCCTGCGCGAGTATGCCCGGCTGCTGGCCGCCTGGCTGCGCGCCTCCGGCTTCCGCGACGGCTCGCCCATCGCCTCGGTGGTGCTGGAACAGGCGGCCCAGGACGACGAGATCGCGGCGGCGGCCCGGGCGGTCTATGCCGCCTGGCGCGGCGAGATGGCCGCGCGGCTGGCGGCCGGCGGGCTTGGCGAAGAGGCGGCGGGCCGCATCGCCCTGCTGGCCATCACCAACCTCGAGGGCTCCCTGATCCTCGCCCGGGCCGACCGCTCCGAAGCCCCGGTTCTCGCCGCCGCCGAAGCCCTGGCGGCCCTGGCCGACATCAGCTGAGCAACAACCGCCGGATCTCGTTGAACATCCGATGGTTCAGGCCGGTCGCCCGCCTGTCGATGGCGTCGTGCAGCGAGGAGACCTTGGCCACAACGATGTCATTGGCCCGGTCGAGAAACAGGTTCTGCCCATGGATGCCCATGGCGAACAGCACCTGCGGCGCATCGTCGATGACATACCAGCCGCTGCGATAGCGCATGGTCATGCCGCCGAACGCCCTGGCGAACTCGCCGGTCCGCCAGGCCTCGGCGTCGCCGCCCGTGGCGATGTCCTCTATCCACGCGGTCGGGATCATCGGGTCGTCCTCGACCACGCGCTGACCCAGCCGCGCAAAGTCCCGCACCGTTGCGCACAGTCCGCCGGTCGTCCGCGGCGCCCCGGCGACGTCCAGGGTGACGGCCCCGTCGTCCTCCGCCCCGGCCGGCGCCCACAACAGCTCGCTGGCCAGCTCCGAAAACGCCCGCCCCGAGGCCCGCTCGATGACCCAGCCCATAAGGTCGGTGTTGGCCGAGACATAGGCGAACGGCCCGCCATGCACGGCGGCCGGTCCCGGCAGCCCGGCCAGAAAGCCGTGCAGGCCCTGCGTCGTCTCGCCCGGTCCAGCGGGCTCCCAGCCGCTGGCCAGGCCATAGTCATCCTGCTGCTGGGCGCTCAGCTTCACCCCCGCCCGCATGTCCAGCAGGTGGCGCAGGGTGGCCGCCGCGTATGGCCCGTTCGCCATCTCCGGCAGATAGGCGGTCACCGGCGCGGCCATATCCAGCACCCCCTGATCCACCAGCACCCCGACCAGCAGCCCGACCACCGACTTGGTCGCCGACATCAGGATGTGCCGGTCGTGCCGGCCCAGCCCGTTGGCATAGGTCTCGAACACCACCCGGCCGTCCTTCAGCACCACCATCCCGTCGGTCGCCGTCGCCGCCAGCACCGCCTCCAGCGACAGGGTCTGCCCGCCGGCCCGCAACGCGAACCCGTCCAGCGCCCCGGCCTCTCCCGCCGGCAGCTCCCAGGCCGACCCCGCCCAGATCGGGGCCGTCGGCATCAGGGCGTCGATGTTGCGAAAGGCCCAGCGATTGGACGGGCTGCCGCGCCAGTTGGAAAGGTCGGCGCCGGGCTCGGAGATCGAGGTCATCGGGCAACCTATCGCCTCCGACCGGAGCTGTCAGCGACGACCAGAAGCCGGATGAATATGTCTAGACATATCGAATCCGGGGGCCGTTTCGGCCCTGCGGCGCCGTGCGCATCCTGCGGCGTCAAATGTAGCTCCGATCGACGACAAACCGACCTACAGTCGCTGACACTCGACCTACGCCCCGGGCTACAGGCCGGGCTACAATCCCGGGACCTCGACCCACGGCCGGGCCACCCTTCTTCCAACGATTTCAACGCCCGGAAACGCCGATCTCCGTTTGCGCCCCGGATGCGCGGTATAATGGTAGGTCGCTTCGATAAGCCGCTCTGCTCAGCCGTTCGCCGCCTCCCGGTCGATCCGGGCGGCGAAACAGCCGCGCCGGGCGTAATGAGCATGCAGATAGGCGACCTTTTCGTCGGCCAACCAGGTCTCGATCAACGGCGCGGCGTCGCGGCCTTCGACCACGTCGGCCTCGACCATCATGTCGTTGCTGTCGAAAGCGCGGATGGCCAGCAGACGGCGCGCCATCGCCAGCGGCAGGACGCCGGCTGCGACCGCCGTCTCTTTCGCGACCTCGCGGACATAGATGGCGTGGCGGCTGCGGTAGGGCGTGTCGACCGGGAGGTGTTCGTGATTGAGCAGCAGGACGGTCTCGCCGGGCTCGGCGTCCTCCAGGGTGATGCGACAGGGGGCGCTGGCGGGGGCGTCGACGTGAACCCGGATGGCGCCCTGTTCGGCCAGGGCGGCGTCATCCAGGCCAAACAGCGGGCGAAAGGGTTCGAGGGGCAGTCCGGTGACGGTGAAGGACATGATCGGTCTCCTTGTTCGCCCCGGTTGTCCCCTGTGGGCGCCCCGCCGACACTCCGTTCCTTGCGCCGCTTTCATTTGCGCCTGCGCCGGGCCGATCCTATATCCGCCGAAGAGCCGGCAACCCCGCCGCACGCCATGGAGAGCGCCTTGATCATCGCGACGGACCCCCGTTTTGCCCTGAACGCGCCCTTTGCCGTGAGCTCTCATGTCCGCCCTGATCACCCTGGATTCCGTCTCCGCCGCCACCCCTGACGGCCGGCCCCTCTTCGACAACCTGACCCTGGCCATCGGCGCCGAGCGCACCGGGCTCGTCGGCCGCAACGGCGTGGGCAAGACCACCTTGTTGCGCATCATCGCCGGCGAAGCATCGCCCCGCGCCGGCACGATCATCCTCGACGGCCGCCTGGCCGTCCTTCGCCAGTCACCGGCCCCCGATGCTGACGCCAGCCTCGCCGGCCTGCTCGGCGTCGAGGCGGCCCTGGCCCGGCTGGCCCGCATCGAGGCCGGGGAGGGCAGTGAAGCCGATTTCGCCGACGCCGACTGGACCCTGCCGGCCCGCCTGGGCCAGGCGCTGGCGGACGTCGGCCTCGCCGGCCTCGAACCGGACCGCCCGGCCGGCGCCCTGAGCGGCGGCCAGGCGACCCGCGCCGCGCTTGCCGCCGTCCTGCTGGCCGAGCCTGACGTCATCCTGCTGGATGAGCCGACCAACAATCTCGACACCGAGGCCCGGGCGCTGGTCGCCGATATCCTGCGCCGCTGGCGGGGCGGCGCCCTGGTGGTCAGCCACGACCGCGCCCTGCTGGAGGCGATGGACCGCATCGTCGAACTCTCGCCGCTGGGCGCCAGGGTCTACGGCGGCAGCTACAGCCTCTACGCGGCCCGCAAGGCCGAGGAGGCGGCCGCCGCCGAGCGGGATCTTGATGTCGCCACCCGCGAGGCCGCCCGCGTCAGGCGCGAGGCTCAGGCGGCCCGTGAGCGTCAGGACCAACGCGACGCCGGCGGCCGCAAATTCGCCGCCAGGGCCAGCGAGCCGAAGATTCTGCTCGGCGCCCAGAAGCGCCGGGCGGAGGCCACCGCCGGGCGCGTCGATCGCCTGGCCGATCGCAAGCAGGACGCGGCCCGCGAAGCCCTCGACGCCGCCGGCGCCCGGGTCGAGCGCACCCGCGCCCTGGCCTTCGACCTGCCGCCCAGTGGCCTGCCGGCCGGTCGGCTGGTGCTGGCCCTCGAGGACGTCGCCTTCGCCTGGCCGGGGGCGGACCCCCTGTTCGAGCGTCTGGACCTGACCGTCACCGGTCCCGAGCGCATCGCCATCACCGGCCTCAACGGCCGGGGCAAGACGACCCTGCTCCGCCTGATCGCCGGACGGCTGACGCCGACGGCAGGCGTCATCCGGCGACCGGTTCCGGCCCTGATGCTGGATCAGCGCACCGACCTTCTGCGCGAGGACCAGACCATTCTTGAGAACTTCCGCCGCCTCAACCCCGCCGCCGACCGCAACGCCGCCCAGGCCGCACTGGCCCGCTTCCTGTTCCGCAACAGCGCCGCTGACCAGATCGTCGGCGCCCTGAGCGGCGGCGAGCGGCTGCGCGCGGCCCTGGCCTGCGTCCTGGCCGGCGATCAGCCGCCGCAGCTGTTCATCCTCGACGAGCCGACCAATCACCTCGACCTCGACTCCCTGCGGTCGGTCGAGCAGGCCCTGTCCGGCTACGACGGGGCCCTGCTGCTGGTCAGCCACGACCAGGCCTTCCTCGAAGCCATAGGGATCGAGCGCCAGATCGCCATCGTTGCGCCCGATCAAGGCGCCTGAAACACCCGGCCTCCATTGTGCCGCTGTTGCATGCTCGGATAGTCGTGTTACGGGAGCGCCCGGGGGTAGGCCTTGTCGAAGACATTCATCATGTCCGGCCGTGGAACGGTGCGTCTCGCGCGCGCCGGCGGGTTGCGTCTGTGAAGACCCTGGCCATCCTTTCCCGCAAGGGCGGAACGGGCAAGACCACGGTCGCGCTGCACCTGGCCATGGCCGCCTGGCTTTCGGGCAAGGGCGTGCTGCTGGCCGACTGCGACCGCCAGGGCTCGGCCCAGGAGTGGCGGCGCGAGCGGACCATCGCCGGACCGGTGGTGTTCTCGACCAAGACTCCGGCCCTCTTCGCCACCCAGCAGGCCGCCTTCCGCGCCGGCCGCGACCTGATGGTCATCGACACCAGCCCCTCGGCCAGCGAGGATCTCGCCGAGGCGGTGCGCTGCGCCGACTACTGTCTGATGGTGCTGCGTCCCAGTTTCCTCGACGTCCGGGCCGTGCGCGAGACGGCCGAACTGGTCAGCCGTTTCGGCAAGCCCGGCGCCTTCGTCATCAACCAGGCCCCGCCCCGCCGCAACGGCCGCGAAATGGCCTGCGTCGGCGATACGGTGACCCAACTGGCCGCCATGGGCCGCCCGATCATGCCCATCGGCCTGCGCGCCCGCATCGCCTACCAGTCGGCGGTGGCCGAGGGCCGCTCGGTGCAGGAAACGGCTCCACAGAGCGCAGCCGCGCTCGAGATCGGCGGGCTTTGGCGCGAGGTCGAGGGCCGACTATGGCCCTCGGCGCTGCCCAAGGTGGCTGAGTAGCGTCCAGGTATTTCCGCGAGCGGGCGGAACGGTTCGGCGGGTCATTCACTTCAGTCGTTGGCGCGTGAGTATGCCAAGGGGGAATTGATGGCCGGTCTTAAATCCAGCATCGCCAAGGGACTGATCGCCGCGGCCTGTTGCGCCCTGGCCATAGCCGCCGGTGTCGTGTCAGCCCGCGACGAGGCCCAGGCCACGCAGACCCAGGCCCTCCACCATGCGGCGTCGCAGGGCGCCTAGGCGGAACGGTTCAGGGTGATCGCCCTGGCGTCGGCGCCGATCGCCGTGGCCCCGGGTCCGTAGCCCGGTCCGGCGCTGCGCTGGCTGACCACTTCGTCGGCGATCGCCTTGACCAGACCCTCGGTGACCGTCCGGGCCGCCTCAAGGGCGCGGCCCTGGCGGGCCAGAACCGCATCGAAGCCCTCGGTGGCCCGCATAAGCGCCAGGCGCTGGTCCATCGGCGCCCCGGCGATCAGGGCAGGCTGGCTGCGCACCCGGGTCGACTCGTGGCGATAGAGGTTGGCCAGCCGCGAGGTCTCTTCCAGCTGGGCGGCGGCGTCCTGCGGCCGGCGCTGCTCGAAGGCCAGGGCCTGATCGGCGATCAGGCCGGTCAGGCGCTCGGTAAGAATGATAAGTTGGCCGACCCGGTCGGCGGCGTCACGGGCGTCAAGCGCCATGGGGGACCTCTACTTCTTCCAGACCCTGCATTTTCAGCATTTCGCGTTCGACCGTGGCCGACAGGCCGATGCCGCCCGACCTGGCGACCTGTTTGGCCACCGCGTCGGTGAAGAACGACTTGAACATTTCCTCGCCCTGGCCGCCGCCGAACGGGGCCTCGGTCTCGACGCCCTTGAACATCTGGGCCAGCATCACCGACAGAAAGCTGGCCTCGTAGTCCTGGGCCGCCTTCTTGATGTTGGCGCGGGCGAAGTCGGTCGACGGCTTCTGGCCCATCAGGACGTCGACGGGGGCGGCGATCGCTACGCTCATCACATCACCTCGATGTCGGCTTGCAGGGCGCCGGCGGCCTTGATGGCCTGCAGGATGGAAATCATGTCGCGCGGCGTGACGCCCAGGGCATTGAGCCCCGCCACCAGGCTCGACAGCGAGGCCCCGCTCTTCAGGGTGATCAGCTGGCGGCCCTTCTCCTCCTCGACGCCGACGGCGGACTGGGGCACGACCGCGGTCTGTCCGCGGCTGAAGGGCGCCGGCTGGCTGACCGCCGGGCTTTCCTGAACGGTGATGGTCAGGTTGCCCTGGGCGATGGCGACGGTGCTGATCCGGACGTTCTCGCCCATGACGATGACGCCGGCGACCTCGTCGATGATCACCTTGGCGCCGGTGTCCGGCTCGACGGTCATGTTCTCGATGGCGGTGACGAAGGGCACGATGCCGGCCCCCATCGGCGGACGCAGGGTGACGATCGAGGGGTTGTCGGCGCTGGCCGTACCCGGATACTTGGCGTTGATGACGTCGGCGATCCGGCGGGCGGTGGTGAAGTCGGGATTGCGCAGGGTCAGGCGGACCTGGCCCATGTTGGCCATCTGGAAGCCCAGCTCCCGCTCGATAATGGCCCCGCCGGCGATCCGGCCCGAGGTCGGCACGCCCTTGGTGATCGACGAGCCCGAGGCGCCGCCGGCCGAGACCGAACCGGTCTGCACCGTGCCCTGGGCCAGGGCGTAGGCCTGACCGTCGGCGCCCAGCAGGGTGGTGACGATCAGGGTGCCGCCCAGCAGGCTCTTGGCGTCGCCGATGGAGCTGACCGTCACGTCGATGGGGCTGCCCGCCGCGGCGAAGGCCGGCAGCTTGGCGGTGACCATGACGGCGGCGACGTTCTTGGAGTTGAGATTGGCGTCGCGGATGTTGACGCCCAGCCGCTCCAGCATCGCTTCCTGGCTCTGCTTGGCCTGCGGGGTGTTGCGAAGGTTGTCGCCGGTGCCGTTCAGGCCGACGACCAGGCCGTAACCGACCAGGGCGTTCTCGCGGACGCCTTCGACCTCAACGATGTCCTTGATCCGCGATGCCGCGAAGGCTTCGCCGGACAGGGCAAGGCTGAGAACCAGAAGGACCGCCGAAACAAGACGCTGCATGAAACTCCACCCCGTGCGCACGAGCAAGGAAAGGAGTGCCAGAACCGGGCCAGACGATTTGTTGAGTAATTTCAGTGGAAATGGGGTGGGCAAGGCCGGCTGGCGGCAGAATTTGCCCGGCATTAACCATACCGCAAGCGGTCGGGGCCAGAGTCGGCTCTCAAGTGTCGGGGAGTATCATGAAGGTCGGCAGAACCAGTGGACCAGCGGCAAGCGGCGGCCCGTCGGGCGCGCGGGCGCCGGCCGGCGGCTCCTCCTTCAGCCTGCCCGGGACCAGCGCCGCCGGATCGGCCGCGCCGGTCGCCCGGGCCGTCGGTGTAACAGGCGTCGCCTCGCTGGACGCCCTGCTCGCCCTGCAGGAAATGGGTGGGCCGCTCGAGCGGCGTCGCAAGGCGGTCGGCCGGGCAGGGCGCATCCTCGATGTGCTCGACGATCTGAAGATGGCGGTGATCGACGGCGAGGTCTCCGGGGCCCATCTCGATCATTTGATGCGCGCGGTCCGGGATCAGCGCGAAAACACCGAGGATCCCCGTCTGGAGGGCGTTCTGGACGAGATCGAAATGCGGGCCGCGGTGGAGCTGGCTAAACTCCAACGCGCGAAAATTGCCGCATGAACGCGCGTCGAACGCGACGTTCATTGTGTGGCGTACCCGTTTTGCTATAAGGCCCCGCTCGCTGTGAGCGGGGTAGTGGGGCGTGAGGCGTCAATGACGACGGCTACGGTTCTTGAAGTGCAAGCGGACTATCGTCCTTCCGAGGACGAGGAGTTCATGAACGAGCGTCAGCTCGAGTATTTCCGAAACAAGCTGCTCGCCTGGAAAGAGGACATCCTTCGCGAATCTCGCGAAACGGTGGCCATTCTCCAGAAGGAGACCGAGAACCATCCTGACCTGGCCGATCGCGCCACGTCGGAGACGGACCGGGCTCTTGAGCTGCGGACCCGGGATCGCCAACGGAAACTGATTTCCAAGATCGACGAAGCCCTTCGTCGCATCGAGGAGCAGTCCTATGGCTACTGCGAGGAAACGGGGGAGCCGATCGGTCTGGCGCGTCTCGACGCGCGGCCCGTGGCGACGCTCAGCCTCGAGGCCCAGGAGCGGCACGAACGCCGCGAACGGGTTCACCGGGACGACTGATCTTTGTGAAGCCGCCGGTTCTGATGGACCGGCGGCTTTGTTTTCCGTCTGATCGACGGCGCTCCCACGGCTGGAGCGAACGATCGCTGGGGCTGTGGGCGACTTGACTTCGGACGCCCGAAGGACGACCTACCCCGCCTTCGCAGTCAGCAGGTTACCCATGACCGTCAAGGTCCGCTTCGCCCCGTCCCCGACGGGCCGCATCCACGTCGGCAACATCCGCGCCGCCATCGTCAACTGGGTGTTCGCCCGGGGGCAGGGCGGCAAGTTCGTGCTGCGCATCGACGACACCGACCTGGCCCGCTCGACGCAGGAGTACGAGGACGGCATCGAGGCCGACCTGACCTGGCTCGGCCTGACCTGGGACGAGCGTTACAATCAGTCGAAGCGGTTCGACCTCTACCATCGCGCCATGGAGACGCTGAAGGCCGCCGGCCGTCTGTATCCCTGCTATGAGACGTCGGATGAGCTTGATCGCCGCCGCAAGGTGCAACTGTCGCGCGGCCAGCCGCCGATCTACGACCGCGCCGCGCTCAAGCTGACCGCCGAAGAGATCGCCGCTTTCGAAGCCGAAGGCCGCAAGCCGCACTGGCGCTTCAAGCTCGATGGCCGCCGCGTGAAGTGGGACGACCTGGTGCGCGGCGAATGCGATGTCGACACCACCTCGATGTCGGACCCGGTGCTGATCCGCGAGGACGGCGCCTTCCTCTACACCCTGCCGTCGGTGGCCGACGATATCGACATGGGCATCACCCATGTCATCCGGGGCGAAGACCACGTCGCCAACACCGGCACCCAGATCGAACTGTTCGAGGCGCTGGGCGGCAAGGCCCCGATCTTCGGCCACTTCAGCCTGCTGGTCGGCGCTGACGGCAGCGCGCTGTCCAAGCGTCTCGGCTCCCTGTCGATCGCCCAGCTGCGCGACGATGGCATCGAGCCGCTGGCCATCACCTCGCACATCGCCAGGCTGGGCACCTCTGACGCCCTTGAAGCCGCGCCCAGCCTCGAAGAGCTCGGCCGCAACTTCGACTTCGCCAAGATGGGCCGCGCCCCGGCCCGTTTCGACGAGGCGGACCTGGCCCGCATCAACGCCGGCGTCCTGCATGGCATGGACTACGCCGTAGCGCAGCCGCGGCTGGCCGCGCTCGGCGCTGACCTCGGTGAAGACTTCTGGCTGGCCGTGCGCCCGAACCTCAAGCTGTTCGCCGACGTGGCCGATCTGGCCCGCGTTGTCGGCGGCGAGGTGACCCCGGTCATCGAGGACCCGGCCTTCGCCGCCAGGGCGCTCGAGCTGCTCCCGGCCACGGTCGACGCCACCACCTGGAGCGCCTGGTCTTCCGCCATCAAGGAAGCCACCGGCGCCAAGGGCCGCGCCCTCTTCCTGCCCCTGCGCCAGGCCCTCACCGGCATGGACCACGGCCCGGAAATGGGCCCGCTGCTGGCGCTCATCGGGCGTGAGAAGGCGGCGAAGCGGCTGGCGGGCGAGACGGCCTGACCCAGCAGGGCGTCTAACGCGCGAGGCTGCTTGCGGCCTATTCCCCCTTCGCGCAATCTGAGTTGTCAGTACGCGTCACTCCCGGGGGAAATTCATGCGTTCGTTGTTTGCCGGTCTCGTCGGCGCTGTCAGCCTGCTGGCCACAGCGGCGCTCGCCGCGCCTGAACCGGTGCTCGACGCCGCCGCGCCGGCCTGGGTCAAGCCGCTGCCGCCGCTGAAGACCGAGCCCCCCGTCACCGGCGCGCCCTACCGCCAGCTGCGTCTGGACCAGCAGGTCCACTTCGGCCCCGAGGGCGACAGCATCTACGTCGAGAGCATCACGCGCATCCAGACCGCCCAGGGCCTGTCGGCCATGGGCACCATCGCCCTGCCGTGGAACCCGGATTCCACCACCCTCACAGTCCACAAGCTGGAGATCCGGCGCGGGACCCAGGTCATCGACGTCCTCGCCGACCAGACCTTCACGGTCCTGCGCCGCGAGAACCGTCTCGAGTACGCCATGCTCGACGGCGTGCTGACCGCAACCATGCAGCCCGAGGGGCTCGAGGTCGGCGACATCGTCACCTTGGCCCTTACCCTGACCCGCAGGGACGCGGTGATCGGCGACTTCAGCGAGAACTACCTGCCGGCCCCGCCCACCGACCAGATCGACCAGGTCCAGCTGCGCGTCCTGTGGGATCCGAAGGCCAAGCCGATCCGCTACCGGCTGGACCAGGGCCTGAACCCGCCCAGGGTCGGCAAGACGTCGTCGGGCGAGACCGAGCTGCTCTTCGACCTCAAGGGCCAGAAGGCCTACAAGCCGCCGACCGGCGCACCCGCCCGCTACCTGCGGGGGAGGGGGGTGGAGTTCACCCAGTTCAAGGACTGGGCCCAGGTCTCCGCCCTGATGGCGCCGCTCTACGACACCGCCGCCACCCTGAAGGAAAACTCCCGCCTGAAGCCGGAGATCGACAAGATCCGCGCCGCCTCCAGCGATCCGAAGGTGCAGGCCGGCCTGGCCCTGAGCCTGGTCCAGGAACGCACCCGCTATGTCTTCCTCGGCATGGACGCGGGAAACCTGACCCCGGCCCCGGCCGACATGACCTGGTCGCGCCGCTACGGCGACTGCAAGGGCAAGACCGCCCTGCTGCTGGCCATCCTGCGCGAGCTGGGCATCAAGGCCGAGCCGGCCATCGTGCACTCGACGCTCGGCGACGGCCTCGACAGCCGCCTGCCGATGGTCGGCCTTTTCGACCACGTCATCGTCCGGGCCGAAATCGCCGGCAAGGTCTACTGGCTGGACGGCACCCGCAACGGCGACCGCAAGCTGGAGGATGTCGCCATCCCGGAGTTCGCCTGGGCCCTGCCGCTGCGCGCCAAAGGCGGCAGCCTGGAAGCCCTGCGGGTCGAGCCCAGCCCCCTGCCGACCACCGCCCTGACCCTCGATATCGACGCCTCCGGCGGCCTCTATTCCAAAGCCCCGATGAAGGCCGAACAGCGCTTCCGCGGCGACTACGCCAACGCCGCCCGCGCCAACGCGGCCGCCGCGACGCCTGAGGATCTGGAGAAGACCTACAGGAAGTACTGGCAGACCACCTTCGACTTCGCCGAGATCGACAAGGTCAGCAGCCGCTACGACGAGGCCACCGGCGAATACGTCTTCGCCATGGAGGGCAAGGCCAACCTCGACTGGAACGAGAAGAACGAATCCTCCGCGCCCCGCCACCTCACCTTCGGCCACAAGCTGGGCGGCCCTTCCAGCTGGAAGCGGGAGGACGATGTCGACAACAAGGACGCGCCCTTCGGTGTCACCCATCCGCTGCACGTCTGGTATCGCGAGACCATCCGCCTGCCCGACGGCGGCAAGGGCTATGTCAGCGAGGGCAAGGACATCGAGCAGGTCACCGCCGGCTACAGCTTCTGGCGGAAGGCCGGGATCAAGGACGGCGTCTTCACCCTGGAGACCCGCACCCGCAGCCTGCAGACCGAGGTCGCGGCGTCTGACTCGGAGGCCAACCAGAAGGCCCTGGCCGATATGGGCGAGATCGAAGTCTACCTTGTGGCGCCGCCCGGCTACCGCTGGTCGAACGCCGACCGGGCCAGCCGCATCGCCGATATGGACAAGGCCCTCAAGGAGAACCCCAAGTCGGTCCCGGCTCTGCAGAACCGTGCCTGGCTGCACCGCGAGAACAAGGACTACGCCAGGGCCGAGGCCGACTACAACGCCGCCATCGGCTTCGATGACGACAACGCCCTGCTCTACACCATGCGGGCCGGCGCCCTGTTGCGCCTGGGCCGCAAGGAGGCGGCGATGAGCGACTTCGCCAGCGCCCGCAAGCATGCCGGCGCGGACGCCGGTGACCTCAACGCCCTGTGCTGGGAACAGGCGACCAACGGCGTCGCCCTGGAGGCCGCCTTGCGCGACTGCGACAAGGCTCTGCAGATCGAGCCGCGCAACGCCGCGATCGTCGATTCCCGGGGTTTCGTGCTGATGCGTCTTGGCCGCTGGTCGGACTCCATCGCCGACTACAACAAGGCGGCCGACATCCGCCCCGACAGCGCCGAGTCCCTGTTCGGCCGCGCCCTGGCCAAGGCCGGCGCCGGCGACAAGGCGGGCGCCGCGGCCGACCTCGCCGAAGCCCGCAAGCTGGACGCGGGTATCGACGAGGAGTTCGGGACCTACGGGCTGAAGGCGCCCTGAACGAAAAAGGGCAGCCCGGCCTTGGCCGGTGCTGCCCTCATCCGACGGCCTGCGGCCGCCACCTTCTCCCGGCAAGCGGGAGAAGGGCGCTTCGCTTAAGCGTTACAGGCCGCCAGTTCCTCGGCGGTGAACTTGGCGCCGCGATAGCCAAAGCCCGAGATTTCACCCAGTTCATCCTGCAGCTTCTTGCACTGCTGGTCGGCGGGCAGGGCCTTGACCTTGGGGGCGCGGCAGACGTCGATCTTGCAGGTCCAGACGGCGCCGTCGACGATGACATTGCCGCGGCTGGTCTTCGTCTTCAGGGTCAGCCACCCATCGGTCCGTTGGGCGTCGGCGGCATTGGCGGCGCCGACGCAAGCGGTCAGGGCCAGCGCCCCGATCAGGAACACACGCATAATAGTTCTCCATATCCCCGTGGCCGGTGGGAGACCGGACACTGCAATACGGGTACGTTTCCTTTAACTACGGTGTCAAGGCCGGGCGAACGCCTGCGCCTTAAACCTTGTCCTCGATGTCGGCGTCGGTTGCGGGGACCAGGCCCTCTGCCATCTCGCCGATCAGTCGGGTGATCTCGCCGATATCATCCGTGGCCCGCCAGGCGTGGGCGAACTCCGGCGGGCTAAGCCGTTCGGTGATGGTGTGGTAGAGCAGTTCGAACAGAGGCTTCCAGAAATCGCGCGGATTGTAGAAGACCAGCGGCTTGCGGTGCAGATCCAGCCGCTGCCAGCTGAGCAGCTCGACCACCTCTTCCAGGGTGCCGATGCCGCCGGGCAGCACCACGAAGGCGTCGGACCGCTCGAACATCATCATCTTGCGCTCGTGCATGTTCTGCACGACCACCGTCTCGACGTCGTCGAAGGGCTGCTCGCGGCCCATCAGGAAGGTCGGGATGATGCCCAGAACCCGGCCGCCGGCGTCATGCGCCCCGCGCGCGCAAGCGCCCATCAGGCCAACCCCGCCGCCGCCATAGACCAGCTTCAGGTTCTCCTTGGCCAGCAGCCGGCCGAAGTCCTCGGCCGATTTCAGGAAGGCCGGATCGGCGTCGTTGGACGAACCGCAATAGACACAGACACTGTCGATCGAGGGCCCCGCGAGGCCTGTAGTTTTGGACATGCCGTCCCCACAAAGAAAAGGCGCGCTTGCGGGCGCGCCGGAAAATCACGAAATGACATGTTCGGCCTATCCGCCAGGGGTTTCAAGCATCGTGTCGCGAACGCCAATATCCTTGAGGGGCGTCCTGCCCCTCCTGCTGCCGTTGGTGATCGTCGCCTGCGGTCCAAGCGAGCGTGACGCCTCCTGGCGGGGCGATGCCCCCAAGGGTCCGGCCGATCCGACCGCCGACGCAGGCTACCTGAGACCCCCGACCCTGACCGTCAGCCGGCGAGCCCCTGACGGCGCCATCCTGCTGACGGGCGAGGCCGCCCCGGGCGCCGCCGTCGTGCTGGGCGCGCCGATGCAGGCGCCGCTGACGGCCAGGGCCGACCCCGCCGGGGTCTGGACTCTGCGCCTTCCGGTCTCGGCCGACGTGCGGCTCTTCGGCCTCTCCATGTCGGCGCCGGCGGGTCCCAAGGTCCAGTCCCAGGGCTACCTCGCCGTCCTGCCGGACGGTCGCGCGGCCCAGCTCCGCTCGGGGGCCAGCGCCCTGGTCTACGGCCCGGGCAGCGAGATGCCCCGTCTGCTGACCGTCGACTTCGACCGCGATGGCGCCGCCTCCGTGTCCGGAACGGCCCGGGCCGGCAGCGGCCTGTCCCTGCGCATCGACCGCAGCGCCCGGGGAGTCGGCAAGACCGACAGCCAGGGCCGCTTCCATCTGGCGGTCGAACGGCCGCTGAACGCCGGCGCCCTGGCCTTCGAGATCGCGGGTGACAGCGGCGAGCAGGCCGTCACCGTGCCCGTCACCGCCGCCCCCGACCTGACCGTCCCCTTCCGCGCCGTGCGAAACGGCGCGGCCTGGCGCATCGACTGGATGACCCCCGGCGGCGGCGTGCAGACCAGCCTGATCCTGGACCCGGTCTCTTGAGACCTGTCCCGGACCGCCAGAGCAAGAAGCCGCCCGCCGACTCAGCGCCGCCCGTCAAGGTCTCCGCCTGGGCCGCCCTGGCCGATCTCTTCCGCCTGGTCATGTCCAGCAAGGCCCCCGGCCTGACCTGGCGCCTGACCGCCGCCCTCGTCTTCACCCTCGGCGGCAAGGTGCTGGGCGTCCTCGCCCCGCTGCTGCTCGGCGCCGCCGTCAATCGCCTCGCCGCCGGACAGTCGCCCGCCGTGCAGGTCGGGACGGCCTTTGCCGGCCTCATCCTCGGCTGGACCCTGATCCGCTTCCTGGCCGCCGCCGCGCCGCAACTGCGCGACGTGGTCTTCACCCCGGTCGCCCAGGCCGCCCAGCGCCGCGCCGCCGCCGACGCCTTCGGCCATGCGCTCAGCCTGTCGATCGAGTTTCACCAGACCAAGCGCACCGGCTCGCTCAGCCGCATCATCGACCGCGGCGCCCGCTCGATGGACTTCCTGCTGCGGGCCCTGGTCTTCAACCTCGGCCCGACCTTCATCGAATTGATCATCGCCGCCGTGGTGCTCGCCAAGGCCTACGACTGGCGCTTCGCCCTCGCCGCGGTCGGCACGGTCGTCGTCTACGGCGTCCTGACCTTCGCCATTTCCGACTGGCGCATCGCCCACCGCCGCGCCCTCAACGACGCCGACTCCGAGGCCGCCGGCCGCGCCGTCGACGCCCTGATCAACTACGAGACGGTCAAGGCCTTCGGCGCCGAAACCCGCGCCGCCGCCACCTACGAACAGGCCCTCAGCGCCTATGCCAGCGCCCAGGTCCTGGCCACCACCTCGCTCAGCCTGCTCAACATCGCCCAGGCTGCGATCATGGCCATCGGCCTCGCCATCATGGCCATGCTGGCCGGGGCAGAGGCCCAGGCCGGGCGGCTGGGTGTCGGCGACGTCACCGCCGCCATCCTGATCCTCATCAACCTCTACGGCCCGCTCAACATCCTGGGCTTCGCCTACCGCGAAATCCGCCAGAGCTTCATCGACCTGGAGGCCATGAGCGACCTGCGCCGCCAGACCCCCGACGTCGCCGAAGCCCCCGGCGCCGTCGATCCGCCCCCCGCCGATGGCCGTGGCGGCGCGGTGGTCTTCACCGGCGTCAGCTTCAGGCACGGCGCCCGCAGCCAGGGCCTGGAAGAGGTCAGCTTCGCCGCCGCCCCGGGGCAGACGGTCGCCCTGGTCGGTCCCTCCGGCGCCGGCAAGACCACGCTCGTGCGGCTCGCCCTGCGCATGATCGATCCCCAGTCCGGCTCCATCACCCTCGACGGCGTCGACCTCAAACAGCTGAAGATGGCCGCCCTTCGTTCAACGGTCGCCCTGGTCCCCCAGGACGTGGCCCTGTTCAACGACACCCTCGCCGCCAACATCGCCTTCGCCCGGCCGGACTCCACCGAAGACCAGATCCGCGCCGCCGCCGACTCCGCCGAGCTCACCGAATTCATCGCCGGCCTGCCCGAGGGCCTGCTGACCAAGGTCGGCGAGCGCGGCCTGAAGCTCTCCGGCGGCGAACGCCAGCGCGTCGGCATCGCCCGCGCCCTGCTGGCCGACCCCCGCGTCCTGATCCTCGACGAGGCCACCAGCGCCCTCGACAGCCGCACCGAAGCCGCCATTCAGGACACCCTGCGCAAGGCCCGCCAGGGCCGCACCACCCTGGTCGTCGCCCACCGCCTCAGCACCATCGCCGACGCCGACCGGATCATCGTCCTGCGTCGCGGCCGGGTGGTGGAGGAGGGGCGGCACGAGGACCTGCTGGAGCGGGCAGGGGAGTATGCGGCGCTCTGGCGGCGGCAGACGCGCGGCAAATGAGGGATGTCCCTTCTCCCGCTTGTCGGGAGAAGGTGGCCCGCGAAGCGGGTCGGATGAAGGCAGCGCCGGCCTTGGCTAAGCGTTGCACCGACAAGACCCGGCCCGCCGACATGCCGGGTGAGCTGCTGTTCTGTGGGTGTAAGCAGCAGGGGTGGATTGATCTGAACTAGCCCGGCGGGCAAAAGCCGTTGCCGCATAGACTAGGCTATGCAGACCTAGGCCCAGTGTAGGTAACGATGTTCGGAGGGGCATTCTTCAGTGAGGGGAGATTACCTTCGGTGACGAAGATTGTGCAGTCGATGATCTCGCCGCCAATAACCTCAACCTCCGAAAGACCGAATGCGTTTTGGACATATGCGCTCGGATGCACAACGACCCAGTCGCATCTAGTGAAGCGGACATTGACAAAGGCCGTTGAGCCTTGGCCGAAGAGATTGGCAGGCCCCACTAGCTGGCAGTCAACAAACCGCTTCCGCTCAATCATCCGGGTCGCTGGGTGCGACAGCGCCGCCAAGTTGATCCGGCGCTTCTGGTACTCAGCCGCTAGAGGATCCACCAACTCGGTTTGCTGAGCCCAAAAATCGGCAGCTTTGGCCAGCACAAAAAGGTAGCGAGCCCAAAAGAACAGCGCAAAAATCGACGCAGCCAATACGATACCCAAGCTTGCCGCCAAGAAGATGGCGAAGGGGCCCTTTTCAGTGATCCACGAGGTTCTCTGCGCTAGATACGTCGAGATCGTCCCCGCAGCCGTCACAGCTGAGCCGCCAAAAACGAGCTGCAGCCAGCTAATCGGTTGGAAGAAGGTCTTGAGAAATCGGTATGAGCCTTTGATCATTTTGCAACGATAGGATGATCCACGGATTCGCGGAACGCCGGAGAGGTTGTTCCTGCGCTGTTCTCAGACTCGCGTCTGGCACCATCAGCGCCCTGAAATCTGGTCTCCCGTTGAGTAGAATGCCATGGCGTCGGGCGCGCCCCCGCCCAATTCTAGCTTTGGTCACCGAAGGCCCGCACCCCCTCAGGAAAAGGCGTCCGCCAGCTGGTCGGCGTCGCGGCTCCCATGAACCCTGGCCAGCATGTGGCCCGTCCCTGCGTAGAGCAGCACCGTCGCGACATACCAGGTGGTGTAGACCGACTGGCTGACGGCGTCCCACAGCGGGCCCGGCCGTTCGCCCGGCACGACCAGGCTCGCCAGGGCGCCGCCGAGCTCGCTGGCCCATTCGCCGGTGAAGGCCAGGATCAGGGTGATCACCACCAGCCGCCAGCGCGCCCTGGCGATCAGCGCGACACCGCGGCCCCAGGCGCCGCGCCGACCCCCGGTGACGGCGGCAAAGCCGGCCATGCCGATCGTGCAGGCAATGAGGATGGCGACCAGGGTCTCGAGCATCCGCACCGGGCCATAGAAGAGAAACCCCATCTCCCCGCCGGAGATCGGCGAATAGACGGTCGCCCCGGCCACGAACCGCACCGCCCCCGACAGGAACACCAGTGGCAAGACCACGGGCAGCGCCTGGCGCATGCGCCGCGCCGCCTCAGCGAGGTCCGCCGGCCGTCCGCCCAGCGCCGCGACCGCGATGGCCAGCACCAGGGTCCCCAGCGTCGAATCGACCAGCATGTAGCCGAGGCCATTGGCCTGCCGGCCCAACCAAGGTCCCAGCCCTGCCCCGGCCAGCACCCCTGCCTCCAGCCAGGCGAGAAACGCCGTCACGATAATGTTGGCCAGCAGCAGCAGGCCCAGCATCGCCGGCGCCCGGCGAACGGCCTCTACGGCGCCGCCGAACGCGCCGGCGACGGTGAAGCGAACCGGCCCGCTCAATCGAACGTCTCCGCCAGGACGCCGGTCCCCTCCTGATCGCGGAAGACGACGTAGAGCGCCGGCCAGAACAGGATCCAGGCCATCGACAGCGCCTGTCCGGGAAACCGCCAGAGATAGCTGTCGGTCATCAAGGACGGCGCCTTGCCGTCGGTGGGACCACCACTGGCGATGGATTGGGCAACCAGGAGAAACGAGAGGGCGACGATGCCAAGACCTGCCACCAGCAACACCAGCAGGATGGTTCTCCAGCGTCGCCGACCAAGCCGCGCCGAAGCCTTCAGGCTGCCCAGGATGGAAAGATCCCGATCGAGGCGGATCGGAACCGCCATCGCCAGGAGCCAGAGGACCACAAGGTCGAGAATTCCGAATGCCAGGGACAGCAGGACCAGCAGGCCACCCTGGGTCACCTGCCCGGTTGCCGCGATCTGGGACCGCCACAGACTCAGCGGCAGCGATGTCGCATCGGTCAGCAACACGACGACCGCGATGACAGGCAGGGCGCTGGCGCAGGCGCGCAACAGCGCGCCTGTGTCGGCCGGCCGCCGATCCGTCGTCGCCAGCGTCAACTGCGCCAGCACCGCCCCCATCAAAGCCCAGGCCATGGCCCAGACCAGCATCTGCAAGCCCCGCAGTCCGATCTCGACCCAGCCCGTCGCCACCGGCCAGGCCTTCCAGGCCAGGCTCGCGCCCCAGCTGACCAGCGGATAGGCGACGGTCAGCGCCAGCAGCATCGGCCAGTGTTGCTTGAGAACCTGGCCGTAGATGCGAAGGGCCGGGCCGATGGCGTTGGGGTATTTCACAGGGCCGCTCATGCGAAGGTCTCGGCCGCCGTTCCGGGCGCCACGCGCCCATGAAGACGACGCAGCTCGAGATAGAGCACGCCGAGCGCAATCGCCGTCAGCATCGGGGTGATGAAGAGCATCGGCGTGGCGAACTTCATGACCCTCAACCCCACCACGGTCACGACCAGCAGGGGCGCCAGGCTGATCACCGACCAGATGATGGCGAAGACCAGTATCCAGCCCCGATGCTCCGCGCTCAGTGTCAGGGCCGTGGCCACCGCCGTCCAGGGGGCGAGAGGCCGCTCCAGGGCGGCCGGCAAGGTCATGCCGAAGACGACGAACAGCGCCAGCCGCAGCAGGCTTGAAGCGAGGGACGCCGCATAGATCAGAGGCGTCGGCTCGGGCGCGGTCGTCAGCGCCGTCGCGGCGAGCTCGCTGAGCCACATCAGACCCAGATCATGGACGATGAAGATCGCCAGCACCGTTGTCGCGGCGATCGCCGCGTGCCGCAGGCTTTCCGCGAGCGGCCTTGGGGGCTCGCCCGTTCGGACGACGACCCCGACCATCACCGCCGTGCCGATGACGTCCGGGACCGCCGCCAGCAGCGGCAGGGCCTCGGCCCAGACGCTGTCCGGGCCGGCGTTCGTCATCACGGCGACCTTCAGCTGGTCTGCCGCCAGCAGGGCCAGGGCCCAGCCGCCGGCGATGGTCAGCAACAGGCCCC
>JAUMCZ010000119.1:0-2236 GCA_032122215.1 Caulobacter sp. | reverse complement strand
ATGGGCGCCGCTCGGCGCGCCGTCCAGAAACACATAGTGGTTCAGCAGGGCTCGCCAGGCCTCCCTGTGGTTTGGTGGCAGGTCCTTCAGGGTCAGCAAGGCGTGGATCAGCACATCGCGTGGCGACCCGCGGCCCGGAGCCGGCGGCGCCCACCAGTAGTTGACCAGCATGTTGAGCGGCTCGAGCGCGCGGACATGGTGCCACCACAGATAGGGAATGAAGATCGCGTCCCCCGGCTCCAGTTCGGCGACCAGCGCTGTTTCAAGAGCCTTGGCGTAGCGAGGGTGGGCATTGAAGTCGGGCGCGTCGACATTGACCATGCTGATCGTGGCGCCGGCCGGGGACATCTCGAATGGGCCAGTATAGAGGTTGGCGACCTGGTCCGGCGGAAACAGGGTGAATCGCCGACGGCCGGCTGTCACACAGGCGATGTTGTCGAAGGGGTCGCCGTGGGGCGCCACAATGGTCCGGTTGCCGATCCAGATCTGCGGTTCCACCTCGCTGTCCAGCAGGGGCATGAGATTCTCGGCGGAGAACCCCGGAAACATCGTGTCGGACGACGAGGACTGGATGGCAAAGGTCGCGGGGGTCTCGTCGCCCGCGTGGGCGATCAGGTAGTCGAACGCCGCCGGCAGCGCGATCTCGGCTCTCTTGCAGTTCAGGCCGTCCAGGTCATCATTGTAGAACAGGCGTCCGCCGATCGCGGGAGGACCAACCATGGTCGAGATGAAGCGGCGGCTGTCGAACCTCAGGGTGTAGTCCCGGAGCGCCTCCGGCGACTGCAGGGCGGCATGAACCGCAGGCCAGTCTCGCACCAGACCCCGCATGACGACCGGCCGCCCTTCCGCCAGGATTTCGGCGTCAAATTGCTGACGCGTGACGTTCGTCCGTTCCGCGATCCTGTTCATACTTCCCCCTGATCGTCCCGGGCCCGACGTCGCGCCAGCATAGGGGCCGACCCGCCGGAAGACCAAGGGGCGGGTCAGGGCCACACCTTGATCGTGACGAAGGGGCCTGTGGCGGCTATTGACCCTGTCAAAGCAACAGCATCCGCCAGCCGAGGAACTCGTCCATGTCCATGATCACCACCGAAAAGCGCGGCCACATCGCCATCCTGACCCTCAACCGGCCGGAGTCGATGAACGCGCTGGGCGCGGCCGGGGATGGCGATCAGGTGCAGGCGGCCTGCGCGGCCATCAATGCCGACCAGAACATCCGCGCGGTGGTGCTGACCGGGGCGGGCCGGGCCTTCTCGGCCGGCGGCGACGTCAAGGCGATGAAGTCGCGGGAAGGGGCGTTCGGCGGCTCCGGCGTGGCCATCCGCGAGAACTACCGCAACAACATTCACCGCATCGTGCGCTCCATCTACGGCCTGGAAGTGCCGTCGATCGCGGCGGTCAACGGCGCCGCCATCGGCCTTGGCTGCGATGTGGCCTGCATGACCGACATCCGCATCGCCGCCGACACCGCCAAGTTCGGCGTCACCTTCCTCAAGCTCGGCCTGATCCCCGGCGACGGCGGCGCCTGGCTGCTGCCGCGCACCATCGGCATGAGCCGCGCCGCCGAGCTGCTGTTCACGGGCGATGTCATCGACGCCGCCACCGCTGAGCGCTGGGGCCTGGTCAGCCGCGTCGTGCCGGCCGAGACCGTGCTCGATGAAGCCATCGCCATGGCCGAGAAGATCGCCCAGCAGCCGCCGCACAGCCTGCGCCTGGGCAAGTCGCTGCTGAAGCACGGCCAATCGACCAGCTACGACACCCTGATGGAAATGAGCGCCGCCGCCCAGGCCATCAGCCACCTGACTGAAGACCATATGGAAGGCGTCACCGCCCTGCTCGAAAAGCGGCCGGCGGTGTTCACGGGCCAGTAGGTGCGTCGGGGGGCGATCTTCGTCGCCGTTGGCCTGTTGCTGGTCGCCGGCTGTGGCAGAGGTGCTGCGGGGAACGGCGTCCCCCGCAGCAAGGAGTGGTCGCTGCATATCATCAGCGGCCAGATCACGCTGAAACGCAGCACCGGCATGCTGGCGCTCAATGTGCTCTCGGGCCGGCCCAGCGACCTGGCGATGAGTTGCCGTTCTGACGGCCGGTTCCAGGTGCGGCTTGAGACCCGGCCGGAGACAGTCGGCAAGACGGTCGAACTCAGCGCCGGCGGGCGCTCCGTCACGCTGTCCAGGGGCGACGGGGTGATCGACGAGGCGGTGCTGGCCCTGTTGTCGTCAGATCAGCCGATCTCGGC
>JAUMCZ010000118.1:0-2627 GCA_032122215.1 Caulobacter sp. | reverse complement strand
CGGCGCTGTGGGAACGGCGGCTGGTCAGCCGGGCCGGCTGACGGCGAATCGTCTAGCATTGAGGGGTTAGGCGAGGGACAGCAGATGCCGGACAGCAGGCCGACGACCTTGCGGGCGCGGCTCTATCGCCAGCTCGATCCGGAGGCGCGCAAACGCGGCCTGTCGCCGACCAACATCGCGCTGGCGGTGTTCATCGTCTTTGCCTCCGTGGTGGCCATCGTCGCCACCGAGCCGACCATCCACAACCGCAATGCGCGGCTGTTCTTTCTCGCGGAATTCGTCTTCGGAGGCGTCTTTGTGGTCGAGTACCTGGCCCGGCTGTGGGTAGCGCCGGAACGGCCGGGGCCTGAGGGCGGCTGGCGCAAACGCCTGCGGTTCATGTTTTCGTTCAGCGGCCTGATCGACCTTCTCACCATCATCGCCACCCTGACGCCCGGCGCGCCGGCCGGGCCCTTGTTGCGGGCGTTCCGTCTGCTGCGCGTCCTGCGCCTGGCCAAGCTTGGTCGGATGTCGTCGGCCTGGCGCTACATCGGCGAGGCGATCAGCTCCCGGCGGGCCGAGCTGTTCCTCAGTCTTTTCGCCGGCATCGGGCTGATGGTGTTCTCGGCGACCCTGCTCTACCTGGCCGAGGGTGACGCACAGCCGGACAAGTTCGGCTCCATTCCCCGGGCCCTGTGGTGGGCTGTCGCGACCCTGACCACCATCGGCTACGGCGACATCTATCCGGTCACGCCGGTAGGCAAGCTGCTGGCCTCGGTGACGGCGGTGACCAGTATCGGCCTGATCGCCCTGCCGACCGGCATCCTGGCGGCTGCCTTCAGCGACGCCATGGCCCGCCACCGCGAGCGGGTCGCGGCGGGGGAAGAGGACTAACGCGCGGCGTATTCGGCGATGAGAGCGTGATAGGCCTCCATCGGCGGGAACTCCGGATAGCTGTGCGGGGCGCCGGTCCGGGCCCAGGGGAAGGCGGCGTCGGCAAAGGTTTCGATGACGGGCTCGAGGTCAACCTGTTGATCGCAGAGGCCTGTCCGCGCCGGACCTAGACCACAGGCGTCAGCGGGGCGGTGAGGATGATGCGGAGGCCCGGCAGGTTGTCGCTGAAGTCGAGCTGGCCCTGAAGCTGGCTGACCATGGCCGCCATCATCCGCGAGCCGAAACCGTCGGATCCAGGGCCCTTGTCGCCCGGCTTGGAGCCGGCCTTCCTGCCCTTGCCGCGATCAGCGACGATCAGGCGGAAGCTGCCGCGGTGCTGCTCCAGGGCGATCTCGATCGGTCCGGCGCGGCCCTCATAGGCGTATTTGTTGGCATTGATGACCAGCTCGGTCAGCACCAGGCCGATGGTCACCGCCCGGTCGGTGGCGACCGTGATGGGGGCGAGGCTGATGGTGATCTGGTCGGCCCATTCGGAGCCCATGCTGGACTGCATGTCGCCGATCAGCTCTTCCATGTAGCGAGCCAGGTCGATGGTCTCTACCAGGTCGGCGCGGTAGAGGCGGCGGTGGACCAGGGCGACGGCCTGCAGCCGGCGCTGGGCCTCCTCAAGGCTGGCCTTGACCTCTTCGCTCTGGCTGGCGCGGCCCTGCAGGGCCAGGAAGCTGGAGACCAGTTGCAGGCTGTTCTGGATGCGATGGTTGACCTCGCGGATCAGGAAATCCTTCTGGGACAGCAGCGACTCGCGGTCGGCCAGGGTCTCGCTGAGGCGGCCGTTCAGGTCGCGCAGGCGGCGATTGTAGCGGATCTCGTGGAGGGCGGCGCGCAGCCGGCCGGCGGTCTCCAGTTCGGCGGCGGTCCAGGGACGGGCGCGGCCGACGACGGTCTCTGCCCAGGCGTCGAAGCTGGCGCGGGGGGTCAGGACGCCGGCCTCGCCCGCCGCCTGCTTGTGCGGATTGCCGGCCCATTTGACGACCTGGAGGAACTCGGCCCGGAACCAGATCAGGATGAAGGGCTCGTCGGCCGACAGGGTCAGGGCCAGCACGCCGCTGGCCAGGCTCTGGTAGGGTCGGGCACGGGGATCGACCTCCCCCCAGCGGTCGCTGTGGAAGGTTTCGACCACAGCCTGGTCAGTCAGCCAGCCGACCATCTGGCGCACCGCGATCTCGGTCGGGCACTCACCGTCGAGGATCAGCTGGCCGCCGCGGAAGATGGCGGCGCCGTCGGCGTCGAACATCCGGCGCAGCTGCGGGATGACCTCGGCGAGGCCATCGTCCAACGAGCGGTCGGGGTTGAAGCCGCGCAGGATCTCGTCCTCGAAGCCGCGCAGGCGGATACGCTCGCGGTAGATCTCGGCCTCCTCCTTGGCCTTGATCTGACGGGCTAGGCCGCCGGCCAGGGCGCGGCAGGCCGAGCGGACGTCGTAGCCCAGTCGGCGCGGGCCCGAATGGTGGCAGGCGACGAGGCCCCAGAGCAGCCCGTCCTTGACGATGGAGATCGAGGCGCTGGCTCCCACACCCATGTTGCGCAGGTACTGCATGTGGATCGGGGAGACGCTGCGCAGGGCGCAGTCGCTCATGTCAAGCGGGGCGGGCTCGGCCCAGTCGGGTCGCAGGGGAGCGGGGACGTAGGCGACGTCGGGGATCACCCGCACCAGGTTGCGTACATAGAGGGCGCGGGCCTGTTTGGGGATGTCG
>JAUMCZ010000117.1:0-3916 GCA_032122215.1 Caulobacter sp. | reverse complement strand
TCCCGCCATTCACGCACCTCGTTGCCGACCCGGAAGCCGCACTTGCCGGGCACGATCAGCGGCAGATGCCCGATCAGCCGGGTGTTGATGAAGCCGTTATGCGGCGGAATCTTCGCCCCCGGCGCCAGCCGCGAGAACAGCACCGACGGCGTGCGGCCGGCGATGCCGCACAGGGGCAGCGTCTCCATCGCCGCCATGGTCGCCGGGCAGCGGGCGACCAAGTCCGCCACCGGCTCGCCATCCCGCCACAGGTAGAGGGCGCTCCAGTCGGCGTTGTCGCGCATGCCGTGGCCATCGTCGAACGGCCGGTCCGACTGGCTCTTCACGTAAGGGCTGAAGGCGGCACCATCCTTCAGCAGCGACTCCAGCTCGGCCCGGATGGCCGGCGCGGCCGCCTCCAGGCCGGCCAGCCAGGGAAACGGCTCGCGGCCATAGAACTGGATCTGCGGCAGGCCAGGAAAATAGTAGTGCCGGGGCTCCTGCAGATAGACCCGCTTGCGGCCCAGCATCAGCTCGACCGACTCCCGGAACCGCGTCCCCTCCGGACCCTCCGCCGTCGGTCCGACGGCGCCCAGCAGGTGGCGCTCATAGTCGGCGGCGTAGGCGTCGCTCATCGCCTGCGCCCGGCGCACCTCGCCGGCCAGTTCCGGCGGCAATCGTTCCGGCGGTGGCGAGACCTTCAGGACCTGACGGCAGAAGGCGGCCGCGGCGCGGGCGTCTCCGATGGCCGCAAAATGATCGGCCTTCATCATCAGGCCACGCAGATGACGCGGATCCAGCGCCAGCAGCCGGTCCAGCGCCGCCAGCATCGCCTCCCCTGCGCCCAGGCCCCGGTGCGCCACCGCCAGACCCAGCCAGACCGGCCCATCCGCCCGTCCGGCCGCGACGATCTGTTCGAACAGGGCGCGCGCGCCGGCGAAGTCGCCACGCCCCAGGGCCTGGGCGCCGGACTGGGTCAGAAGGCGGGGATCGATGACCGATGACATGGCCCGATCTGAAGCAGGGGGGCCGCGCCGGTCAACCGCCGATCTGAAATTACGCTTGACAGATGTCTACAGTCGTAATCTTTTACGTCTACAAACGTAGACAGGAGCTGCTCGATGAAGTCCCCCACCCTCTGCCTCACCCCGGCGATCCTCGTCCTCGCCATGGCGCCGGTCCAGGCCCAGGCCGCGACCCTGAACCCGACCATGGTCTTCCTCGACGCCACGCCGGCGATGAAGGCCGTCATGCTCATCCTGGTCCTCCTCACCTTCGCCGCCATCGCGGTCTGTGGACGCAAGCTGATGTCGGGCCCCAGCCTCACCGGCGGCTCGACCTTTCTTTCGGCGCTGCGTCTCGGGGGTCCGCTGCTCGGCCTGCTGGGCGGCGCCTACAACGGCCTGATGATCTTCATGGGCCTGTCCCGCGGACCCCAGCCCTTCTACGTCGTCGCGCCGGGCCTGGCCGAAAGCGCCATGCTGGTGCTGCTCGGCCTGCTGTGCGGTGTTGTGGCGGTGGTCTGCCACTGGGCCGTCGAGGCGCGGATCGATCGCACGGTGCTGAGCCGTTGATCCGTATCACCGAGGCCGAGAGCGAGGTGCTGGCGGCCCTGTGGCGGCGGGGGCCGATGTCCTTCGCCGCCCTCATCGAGGAGGTGAAGGTCGCGCAGTCCTGGGGCGACGCGACCATCAAGACCCTCCTCCATCGCCTGATCCAGAAGGACGCCGTGCAGTCGGTCCGACAGGACGGCCGCCAGCTCTATCACCCCCGGCTGGACCGTCGGACCTATGTGCTGGACCAGGTCCAGGCCCTGGCCGACCGGCTCTTCGCTGGCGACCGGGCCGCGCTCCTGGCGGCGATCAGCGAGCCCCCGCCACCTGACGGCGCGGCGTTGCGGGTTTGACAACGCCGCCGCCGCGCCCGACATCCTCCCCATGAGCAGCGACACGCCCCGTCACATCCATTTCATCGGCATCGCCGGCGCCGGCATGAGCGCCGCCGCCATGATGATGCGCGACGCCGGCCACGTCATCGGCGGTTCGGACGAGGAAGCCTTCCCGCCGATCAGCACCTATCTCGAGACCATGGGCATCCCGTTCAAAAGGACCCTGGCGGCGACGAACATCGGCCCGGAAATCGACCTCGTTGTGCTCGGCGGCAGCGCCAAACTGGCCGGCGAGTCCAATCCCGAGTTCAACGAGACCCGCCGCCGCGAAATCGAGATGACCGGCTTTCCACAACTGATCGCCGAGCAGACGAAGGACCGCGACGTCACCATCGTCGCCGGCAGCTTCGGCAAGTCCAGCTGCACCGCCCTCCTCGCCCACATCCTGCGCGAGACCGGCAAGGACCCCGGCTACATGATCGGCGCCATTCCGGCCGGCGGCGGCCCGACCGGGGCCTGGGGCTCAGGCCCCATGATCCTCGAAGGCGACGAGTACATCGTCAGCCAGACCGACCGCCGCTCGAAGTTCATGCTCTACGACGTCGACCACCTGCTGCTGACCTCGCTGGTCCACGACCACCTCAACGTCTTCCCGACCTACCCCGAATACGAAAAGCCGTTCCGCGACCTGCTCGGCCGCCTGACCGCCGACGCCACCCTGGTGATGCGCGACAGTCCCTCCCTGCGGGCCGTTGTCGGCGACAGCGCCGCCGCGCCGGTCTGGTACGGTACGGCCCCGGGCGAAGGCTGGTACTGCCGGGACGTCACCTTCGGCGAGGTCTCCAGCTTCACCCTGGTCTCGCCGGAGGGCCGGACCCTGGCCCTCGAGACCCAGTTGCTTGGCGCCCACAACATCGAGAATGTCGTCGGCGTCGCCGCCTTCCTGCTGACGCGCGGCCTTGTCACCGAAGCCGAACTGCAGTCGGCCGTCGCCAGCTTCCAGGGCATCCGCCGCCGCCTCGACCGTCTGACCACCGTCTCGAAGGTCCCGGTCATCGAAGGCTTCGGCTCCTCCTACGAGAAGGCCCGCTCGGCCATCGAGGCCATGCTGCTGCACTATCCCGGCCGGCCGCTGGTGGTGATCTTCGAGCCCCACACTTTCAGCTGGCGCAACGCCGAGGGCCTGACCTGGTACGACACTGTCTTCGACGACGTCGCCCGCGTCATCGTCATCCCGCCGCCCACGCATGGCGCCGCCACCCACGACCAGTTGACCCACGACCAGATCCTGGCCCGCATCAACGCCGCCGGCGTCCCGGCCGTCGGCGCGACAACGCCCGGCGACTGCGAGGCTGCCCTGACCGACCTGACCGGCGAGGAGGTCGTGCTCCTCCTCTCCTCCGGCCCGCTACTCGGCCTTCCCGCCAGCCTGCCCGCCCTGTTCGACGGGCGCTGGGGCTGACGGCGTCGGGCATTTGTTCTTGTCGGGATAGACCGGCAGAAGCAGGCCATTCACCTCGATCTGGTTCCAGCGGCTGGGCTTGAGACCCGTCCGACCGGCCCGCATCGCTGCCCAAAGATCCTCTTCGCGCCCGCAGTTCGGGGGTTCGATCGTGCCCTGCTGGGACCAGCCGCCGGCCTTGTCGAACGCCAGCACATCGAGGTTGGCGCGCAGCGAGCCGACCAGCACCTCATCCTGACCATCGCCGTCGAGGTCGATCAGGAACATCTCGCAGGTCACCCCCGTCTTGCCGCACCGGCCACCCGCCAAAGCCACCCACTGCGCCTTGAGGCTCTCGGGCGCGGCCTTGCCGGCCGGGTAGACCTTGATGCCGGCCAGCGGCTGGGTGGTCTCCGGTTCGGGCGCCTCAGGGCTCCATCTCTGGGTCTTGGCCTGGGAGTCCTTGGCCAGCCGGCCGATATCGCCGCCGGCCTTGCTCAGCTTCTCCAGCGCCCTGGTCCCAAGCTGGCCCGACGAGAACCGCAGATAGTCGAAGTCGAAGTCCGCCGGCCTCACCTTCCCCGCCAGCAGGCGGCTCACCTGGTTGT
>JAUMCZ010000116.1:0-17918 GCA_032122215.1 Caulobacter sp. | reverse complement strand
TCCGGCCACCGGCTGGGCACCGCCGAGGTTGAAAGCGCCCTGGTCGCCCACAACGACGTCGCCGAGGCCGCCGTCGTCGGGCGTCCGCACGACGTGAAGGGCCAGGGCATCTACGCCTACGTCACCCTCAACGCCGACGCAGCCCCGACCGAAGACCTGCGCAAGGCTCTGGTGCTGTGGGTGCGCAAGGAGATCGGCCCGTTCGCCGCCCCCGACGCCATCCAGTGGGCTCCGGGTCTGCCCAAGACCCGCTCGGGCAAGATCATGCGCCGCATCCTGCGCAAGGTGGCCGAGGGCGACATCTCCAACCTCGGCGACACCAGCACCCTGGCCGACCCGTCCGTTGTCGATGATCTGGTGAGGAACCGGATCGACTGATCCCCCCTTTCGCAGGTGACGCCGCCTCTTCTCACGGCGTCAAAAGGGGCTAGCGTAAACAACCATGTGGTCTGTGCTGTTCATGGTGGCCGCGGCCACGGGGGTCTTCGCGGAGGTTTCCGCCGATCCCGGCGGCACGGCCGGAGTCGTTCGCGGCCGTATCGATATCGAGGCGCCGCCGGCGGTGGTCTGGAATGTCATCCTCGATTGCCGGCGGGCCCGGCGCATGGCCCCCAATGTCCACAGCTGCAAGGTGCTCGACCGGGCGGCGGACGGCAGCTGGGACCTGCGCGAGATGGTCGTCGCCCCGCCGCTGGTGCCCAAGGTCCGGTCGGTGTTCCGCTCCTCCTACGAACCGGTCAAGCGCATCAGGTTCAAATGCGACGGCGGCGACGTGAAGGTCTGCGAAGGCGAATGGCGGCTCACCCCCTTGCCCAGCGGCGGCACCCGGGTGGCCTACACCAACCGCGCCTCCTCGCCCTACCCGGCCATACCGGCCAGCCTGACCCGTGACGCCATGAAGAATGACATGGTCAAGGCGCTCAAGGCCCTGCGCAGGGAATGCCTGGCGGCGGTGAAGGAGTAACAGTCCGCAACCGGCTGTGGCTTGCGGTCTTGCCCAACCCCGTTAAACCCCACCCATGTTCGACGCCGTCATCTTCGACGCCGACGGGGTCCTGATCGACTCCGAGGTCATCTACCACGCCATCGAGATGGAGGTTCTGGGCGGCTACGGCCTGGCCTACGACCCCCACGACTACCGCAGCCGCTTCATGGGCATGCACGAAAAGACCTACGTCGCGGCCCTCGACGCCGAGCACCGCAAGCATCTCGGCCAGCCCCTGCCGGAAGACTTCCTGCGCACGGTCCGAACCCGCTCGCGCATCGTCTGTGACGAGAGCCTTGAGTGCGTGCTCGGCGCCCACGCCGCCGTCGAGGCCGTCGCCCTGCCCCGGGCCGTGGCCAGCAGTTCCGACGAGGAGGCCCTGTTCCGCAAGCTGGCCAAGGTCGGCCTCGACGGCCTTTTCGATCCGCACATCTACTCGGCCGACCGGGTCGCCCACGGCAAGCCGCACCCGGACATCTTCCTGCACGCCGCCGACAGGCTGGGCGTCGATCCGACCCGGTCCCTGGCCATCGAGGACAGCGTCAACGGCGTCACCGCCGCCCGCGCCGCCGGCATGACCGTCTGGGGCTTCACTGGCGGCGGGCACCTCGATCATCGCGCCGATGAGGGCCTGCTGGGCGCCGGAGCCGTGCGGGTGGTGACCAGCTGGGACGAGGCGAGGGCCCTGTTCGCCGCCCTCCGAGATTGACCCAAACCGCTGCGGGGCCTAATCGCCGCGGCATGTTTGAAGGTCTCTCCCATCTCGCCCGCGACGCCAAGGCCTGGCCGTTCGAGCAGGCTCGCAACCTGCTGGCCCGCACCCTGCGCCTCCGCCTGACCGACGCCGAGCGCGATCTCGCCGTCACCCTGATCAATTCGGGCAAGACGGCCGAGGCCGTGGCGACCCTCCCGGCCCTGGCCAAACCCGTGATCCTTGAGACCGGCTATGGCCCGTCCGGCCTGCCGCACCTGGGCACCTTCCAGGAGGTGGCGCGCACCACCATGGTCCGCGCCGCCTTCCGCTCGCTGACCGACGACGCCATCCCGACCCGCCTGATCAGCTTCAGCGACGACATGGACGGCCTGCGCAAGGTCGCCCCCAACCTGCCCAACCAGGCGATGCTGGCCGAGGACATGGGCAAGCCCCTGACCGTGGTCCGCGACCCCTTCGGCACGCACGAGAGCTTCGGCGCCCACAACAACGCCCGTCTGCAGACCTTCCTCGACCAGTTCGGCTTCGACTACGAATTCGTCAGCTCGACCGACTGCTACAAGGGCGGCGTCTTCGACAAGACCCTGCTGGTCGCCCTGGAACGCTTCGACGCCATCCAGAAGGTCATGCTGCCGACCCTCGGCGAAGAGCGCCGCGCCACCTACTCGCCCTTCCTGCCGATCAGTCCGAAGACCGGCCGCGTGCTGCAGGTCCCGACCCTGGAACGCCACGTCGACAAGGGCACGATCGTCTTCGAGGACGAGGACGGGACCCTGACCGAAGTCCCCGTCACCGGCGGCCATGTGAAGATGCAGTGGAAGCCCGACTGGGCCCTGCGCTGGACCGCGCTCGGCATCGACTACGAGATGAGCGGCAAGGACCTGATCGACTCGGTCAAGGCCTCCAACCAGATCTGCAAGGCCCTGGGCGGCGTGCCGCCCGAGGGGTTCAACTACGAGCTCTTCCTCGATGAGCAGGGTCAGAAGATCTCCAAGACCAAGGGCAACGGCCTGACGATGGACGAGTGGCTGGCCTTCGGCACACCCGAGAGCCTGGCCTACTACATCTTCCAGAGCCCCAAGTCGGCCAAGCGCCTGCACCGCGACGTGGTGCCCAAGGCGGCGGACGAGTACCTGCAGCAGCTCGACGCCTACCAGCGCCAGGAGCCGGCCCAGCAGATCAACAACCCGGTCTGGCACATCCACGGCGGCCGCCCGCCGCAGGAAGGCTCGCCGGTCAGCTTCAGCCTGCTGCTGAACCTGGTCTCTGCCGCCGACGCCCAGGACAAGACGGTGCTCTGGGGCTTCCTGTCGCGCTACATCCCGGGCGCGACGCCGGAGAGCCACCCGCTGCTGGACACCCTGGCCGGCTACGCGGTCGCCTACTACGAAGACCAGATCAAGCCGAACAAGGCCTTCCGCGCCCCGGATGAGAAGGAGCGCGCCGCCATGCTGGACCTGCGCGCCCGGCTGGCCGCGATGCCGTCCGGCTGTCAGGACGCCGAGCTGATCCAGAACGAGGTCTACTCGGCCGGCAACGACGCCGGGTTCGATCCGCTGCGCAGCTGGTTCCAGGCCCTGTACGAGGTTCTCCTCGGCCAGAGCCAGGGTCCCCGCTTCGGCAGCTTCGCGGCCATCTTCGGCCTGCCGCGGACGATCGCCCTGATGGACGAGAAGCTGGGATGACCTTCATTGCGTCCTTCGACACGCCCGCTGGCGCGGGCTACTCAGGATGACGAAGAGGGCGGGCTCCACAAGACTTCGTCATCCTGAGTAGCGATCCGGACGGATCGCGTGTCGAAGGACCCACCATGCCCGCCGCGCCGAAGAAAACAAACAAACAGTCTGTACGTAAACGCCTGTCCCCGAAGGAGCGGGCGCGGGTCGAGGCCCTGTTCGAACGCTTCTCGGCGCTGTCGGACAACCCGAAGACCGAGCTCAACTTCGACAGCCCCTTCACCCTGGTCGTCGCCGTCGCCCTCTCGGCCCAGGCCACCGACGTCCAGGTGAACAAGGCGACCGACAAGCTCTTCGCCGTCTACAACACGCCGCAGGCAATCTATGACCTCGGCGTCGATGGCCTGATCCCCTGGATCAATTCCATCGGCCTGTTCCGCAACAAGGCCAGGAACGTCATCGAGCTTTCGCGGATCATCCTGGAGCAGCATGGCGGCCAGACTCCGCTGAACCGCGAAGACCTCCAGGCCCTGCCCGGCGTCGGCCGAAAGACCGCCTCCGTGGTGCTCAACGAACTCGACATCGAACCGGCCATCGCCGTCGACACCCACGTCTACCGCGTCTCGCACCGCCTGAAGCTGTCAGCCGGGAAGACCCCCGACGCTGTCGAAGCCGACCTCATGGCCATCGTGCCGCAGCCTTATCTCACCCGCGCGCACCACTGGCTGATCCTGCACGGCCGTTATGTCTGCCTGGCTCGCAAGCCGAAGTGCGCGGAATGCCAGGTCGCCGACCTCTGCCCGTCGCGCGAACTCTTCATGGGCGGCTAGGCCTCGAGCGCCGCCTTCACCGCCGCCCCGAAGCGGCCGCCGGCCTTGGGGGCGTACTGCAGGAAGAGGTCCGGTTCGATCGCTTCCAGCTCCATAAGCTTCAGCTGACCGTCCAGCCCGCGCAGCAGGTCGATCCGCGCATAGGCCAATGGCGGCACGGCGGCGAGAATCTCCTGCGCCACGCCCTCGGCGCCCTCCCACGGCTTCACCCGCGAGATCTTGCCGCCGAACTGCGGCTGCACCCGGAAGTCACCCCTGGCCGCGACCTTGGTCACCGCATGGCTGAACTTGCCACCGAAATAGAGTAGCGAAATCTCCCCTTCCTTGCCGACCGCCGGCAGGAAGGGCTGTATCAGGGCCGGGCCGTCGACCCCGTCGCCCAGGTCATCGCCGGGGCTGAGCTTGAGCGTCTGGTGCGAGCCGCCACTGATCCGCGGCTTGGCCACCACCACCCCGCCGCCGAACGTCTCCCGCGCCGCTTCGATATCTTCCGGCGTCAGCGTCTCGACACTGATCGTCGGCACCACCGGCGCGCCCTTGGCGCCCAGCTCGGCCAGATAGGCCTTGTCGGTGTTCCAGCGCAGCACCGACAGGGGATTGATCATCCGCTGACCGGCCGCCTCGAACTGGTCCAGCCGCGCCAGCCAGTCGGCCGGCCGCTTGTGATAGCCCCAGGCGATCATCGGCAGCACCGCGTCGAAATCGCCCTCCAGCGGCTCGGTCCAGATCTGCGGCGTCGCCGTGATGCCGCTGGCCGCGAGTCCGGCCTCCAGCTTGGCGTACCACTCGGGCCAGAACGACTTGTAGAGCAGCTCTTCGACGGCGGGGGTGAGAATGGCGACCTTCATGCGGCGAGGTCTACGCGACCACCACCCCCTCGTCATCCTCACACTTGGCGCCAAGGCCCATACGACCTTACCGACAGGCGAGACCTGTCGCCGTTGCCGTCCCGGCCTACCTCCTGTAACGACCCCAGCGTTTGTTCACCTGAAGGCCTTCCCATGACCGCCACCTACGACGTCGCCGCCATCGGCAACGCCATCGTCGACGTTATCGCCCCGGCGGAGGAAGGCTTCCTGCATGCCGAGAGCCTGGTGAAGGGCTCCATGCAGCTGATCGACGAGGCGCGCGGCGTCGAGCTCTACGGCCGCATGGCCAAGGGCCTGGAGACCAGCGGCGGCTCGGCCGGCAACACCATCGCCGGCATCGCCAGCCTGGGCGGCAAGGCGGCCTATCTCGGCAAGGTCGCGCCCGACCAGCTGGGTGACGTCTTCGCCCACGACATGCGCGCCATCGGCGTCCACTTCGACACCGCCCCGCTGGCCAATGGCCCGGCCACTGCCCGCTGCCTGATCAACGTCACCCCGGACGGCCAGCGGACCATGTGCACCTATCTGGGCGCCTCCACGGAACTGACCCCGGAAGACGTGCCCACCGATATCATCGAACAGTCGGCCATCGTCTATCTCGAAGGCTATTTGTTCGACCCCTCGGACGCCCGCCGCGCCTTCGCCAAGGCCGCCGGCATCGCCCACAGCTCCAACCGCCTGATCGGCATCACCCTGTCGGACAGCTTCGTGGTCGAGCGTCACCGGGGCGAGCTGATGGGCTTCATCGAGGGCCAGGCCGACATCGTCTTCGCCAACGAGGACGAGGTGAAGGCCCTGTTCCAGACCGATGACTTCGAGATCGCCGCCGCGAAACTGGGCGCTATCACCAACATCGCCGCCATCACCCGGGGCGAACAGGGCTCTCTGATCCTGGCGGGCGAGAACAGCCATCGCATTCCGGCCGATCATGTGGACAAGGTGCTCGACACCACGGGGGCCGGCGACCAGTACGCCGCCGGCGTCCTCTATGGCCTGGCCAAGGGCCTGTCGTTCGACATCTGCGGCCGGCTGGGCTCGATGGCGGCGGCCGAGGTCATCGGCCACTTCGGCCCGCGACCGGAAAAGAACCTGCGTGACCTGGCCATCTCCAAAGGGCTGATGAAATGAACCGCACGGCTGAAATCTCGCGCGATACCAAAGAGACCCAGATCAAGGTCTGGATCGACCTCGACGGCACGGGCGTCTCGACGATCTCGACCGGCATCGGCTTCTACGACCACATGCTGGAAAGCTTCGCCCGCCACGGCGGCTTCGACCTGAAGATCGAGACCAAGGGCGACCTGCATATCGACATGCACCACACCGTCGAGGACACCGGCATCGTGCTGGGCCAGGCGGTGAAGCAGGCGCTGGACGGCTTCAAGGGCATCAAGCGTTTCGGCCACGCCTACATCCCGATGGACGAGACCCTGACCCGCTGCAGCCTCGACCTCTCCAACCGCCCCTACCTGATCTGGAAGGTCGACTTCTCGCGGCCGAAGGTCGGGGAGATGGACACCGAGCTGTTCAAGGAATTCCACCACGCCTTCGCCATGAACAGCGGCGCCTGCGTGCACCTGGAAACCCTCTACGGCGACAACACCCACCACATCGCCGAAAGCGGCTTCAAGGCCCTGGCCCGGGCGCTGCGGGCGGCGGTGGAGATCGATCCCAAGGCCGGCGGCCAGGCGGTGTCGACCAAGGGCGTGCTGTAAAAGGTTTCGCCTCTGGGCTCCCGTCTCCCCTTGCGGGAGAAGGTGGTCCGAAGGACCGGATGAGGGGTCGATCACCCTTCAAGCTGCGAGCGGCGGCAACCGCCACAACCTTCGCAGGCCGGTGCGCCCCCTCATCCGTCGGCTTCGCCGACACCTTCTCCCGCGAGGGGAGAAGGGACCACTAGCGGACTGACCCGACCAGCAGAGGAGGGTTCGAGACATGACCATCGTCGCCCTCATCGACTACGGCTCGGGCAACCTGCGCTCCGCCGAGAAGGCCCTGCTCAAGGCGGCGTCGACCCTTGACCACGCGCCCACGATCCTCGTCACCGGTGATCCCGATGCCGTGTCGAAAGCCGATCGCATCGTCCTGCCCGGTGTCGGCGCCTTCGCCGCCTGCATGGCAAACCTCGCCGGCCGCGACGGACTGATCCCGGCCCTGAACAGCGCCGTCCAGCGCGGCGCCCCCTTCCTCGGCGTCTGCGTCGGCATGCAGCTGCTCGCCGACAGCGGCCTGGAGTTCGGAACCACCCCCGGTCTCGGCTGGATTCCCGGTCAGGTCCGCCGCCTCGAACCGCGCGACCCCACCGCCAAGGTGCCGCACATGGGCTGGAACACGGTGCGTCCTGCCAGCCCGCTCTTCGCCGGCCTCGGCTTCGCCCCGCACATGTACTTCACCCATAGCTTCGTTTTCGACCCGGCCGATCCGGGCGACATCGCCGCCACCTGCGATCACGGCGGCCCGTTCGTCGCCGCCGTGGCGCGGGACAACGTCATGGGCGTACAGTTCCACCCTGAAAAATCGCAAGCTGCCGGCCAGCGCCTGCTCGCCAACTTCCTGGAGCTCACGCTGTGATCCTCTACCCGGCCATCGATCTGAAGGACGGCCGCTGCGTGCGGCTCCTGCACGGCGACCTCAATAAGGAGACGGTGTTCAACGCCTCTCCCGGCGACCAGGCCCTGTCGTTCCAGAGCCAGGGCTTCAACTGGCTGCATGTCGTGGATCTCAACGGCGCGGTCGAGGGCCGGGCGGTCAACATCGACGCGGTCGGAGCCATCCTCGAGGCCGTCTCCCTGCCGGTGCAGCTGGGCGGCGGCATCCGCACCCTGGAACAGATCGAAACCTGGATCGAGGCCGGCATAAGCCGCGTCATCCTCGGCACCGTCGCCGTGCGTGACCCTGATCTGGTCAAGAAGGCCGCCCGCCTGTGGCCCGAACAGATCGCCGTCGGCATCGACGCCCGCGGCGGCATGGTCGCCACCCAGGGCTGGCTCGAGACCAGCGACATCGGCGTCGTCGACCTGGCCCGCAAGTTCGAGGACGCCGGGGTCGCCGCCCTGATCGTCACCGACATCGGCCGCGACGGGGCCATGACCGGCGTCAACGTCGAGCAGGTGGGCGAGGTGGCCGATGCCGTCTCCATCCCCGTCATCGCCTCGGGCGGCGTCGCCTCGATCCGCGACATCGAGCTTCTGAAGACCCGGGAGGGAACGCCGATCGCCGGCTGCATTCTCGGCCGCTCTCTCTACGAAGGCGCCATTGATCCGGCGCAAGCCCTGACCCTGGCCTCATGCTGAAGGTTCGCGTTATCCCCTGCCTGGACGTCAAGGACGGCCGCGTGGTCAAGGGCGTCAACTTCGTCGCCCTGCGCGACGCCGGTGATCCGGTCGAACAGGCGGCCGCCTATGACGCGGCCGGCGCCGACGAACTGATGTTCCTCGATATCACCGCCAGTTCGGAGGGGCGCGGCCTGATCCTCGACGTCATCGCCCGCACCGCCGACGTCTGCTTCATGCCGGTCTCGGTCGGCGGCGGCGTGCGCACTGTGGACGACGCCAGGCGGCTTCTGCGGGCCGGCGCCGACAAGGTCAGCGTCAACACCGCGGCCGTGAACGATCCGGACCTGCTCAGCCGCCTCGCCGATGCCTTCGGCAGCCAGGCCGTGGTCTGCGCCGTCGATGCGAAGGCGCGCGGGGATGGCGGCTGGAACATCTTCACCCACGGCGGCCGCACGGACACCGGCAAGGATGCGGTGGAGTTCGCCGCCCTCGCGGTTGCGAAGGGCGCCGGTGAAATCCTGCTCACCTCGATGGACCGTGACGGCGCCAAGACCGGCTACGACATCCCGCTGCTGCGCGCCGTGACCGCTGCCGCTTCGGTGCCGGTCATCGCCAGTGGCGGCGCGGGCAACGCCGCCGATCTGGTTGAAGCCGTCCGTGATGGCCACGCCGACGCTGTCCTCGCCGCCTCGATCTTCCACTTCGGCGAGGTCAGTATCCGCGACGCCAAACAGGCCATGGCCACGGCCGGCCTTCCCGTCCGACTGGAGGCCGCATGAGCGATCTGGGCGATACCCTCGATCGCCTCTGGGCGACGATCGAAAGCCGCAAGGGTGGCGATCCGTCCGCGAGCTGGACGGCGAAACTGCTGGCGGATCCCAAACTCGCGGCCAAGAAGCTTGGCGAGGAAGGTCTGGAAGCGGCGCTGGCCTGCGCGCTTGGCGACAAGGCCAACCTGACCGCCGAAGCCGCCGACGTCCTCTACCACCTGCTGGCCGCACTGGCGGCGAGCGGCGTCACGCCGGATGACGTGGCGGCCGTCCTTCGGGCCCGTGAAGGGACGTCCGGAATCACGGAAAAAGCAGGTCGTAAGTAGTTCGCTCTCCCCCATCGCAGATGGGGGAGTGGCTTTGGCGAGCGCTGCAAGCGAGCCAAACCGAGGGGGTCCCCACCGGCGGTGCAGAACGACAACCCCAACCGCCGGCGCTGCCCCGCCTCCTGGTCCGTCGCTCACGCTCCGAACCGTCCTCCGCCCCCTCGCGGGGGCGGAGAGCGAAGCTCACCACCCTCACCGATCTACTGGCTACAGGCGCTTCACTTGAGCACCACCCCGGCCATCCGCCGGCAGGTTTCCTTGGCGCAGTCGGTAGGATTGGCCTCGGGCGACACGACATAGAGGATGCCGAGCGGGCGGCCCTTGCCCTTGGCCTCTATCGCCAGGGGAAGCAGACTTTCCGTCAGCGGGTCGCGGTTCTCGATGGCGAAGCGGCGCGGCGCCGACTTCTCGCCGGCCATGCCCTTGGCAGGCGCTGCGCAGGCGATCTCGACGCGGTCGCGGAAGGCGGCGATCTCGGCCACGGTACAGTCCGTCCAGGCCCCGCCCTCGGGGGCGTCTTGGGCGAGCACGGGGGCGGGGGACAGCAGCAGGGCGGCGACGAAAAGCAGGCGTTTCATGGCGCGAAGGTGCGCGAGCCGGGCCGCCGTCGTCAATCACCCGCCTCAGGTTGACGTGCGCGTGATCTTTCGCAGGTGCGAAGCTTTCCCTAAGGTCGCCGCCGATCCATTCAAACCACCGTTTGAATCCCAGCGAAGAGAACCCCATGCGCGACGCCGTCATCGTCTCCTACGCCCGCACCGGACTGGCCAAGTCCGTCCGCGGCGGCTTCAACAACACCCATGGCGCGGCCATGGCCGGACATGCCATCCAGCACGCGGTGTCCCGCGCCGGCCTCGAAGGGGCCGAGGTCGAGGATGTAATCCTGGGCTGCGGCGGGCCTGAAGGCGCCACCGGCATGAACGTCGCCCGCAACGCCGCCATCTGGGCCGGCCTGCCGGTGACCACCAGCGGCACGACCATCAACCGCTTCTGCTCCTCGGGCCTGCAGGCCATCGCCTCGGCCGCCCACTACATCAAGAACGAAGGCGCCGATGTCGCCGTCGGCGGCGGCGTGGAATCGATTTCGCTGGTCAACGCCGGCGGTCACATGAACCGCTTCCACATCACCGAAGAAAAGCTGATGGAGATCAAGCCGGCCCTGTGGATGGCGATGATCAACACCGCCGACATCGTGGCCAAGCGCTACAACGTCGCCCGCGACTACCAGGACGAATACGCCCTGCGCAGCCAGCAGCGCATCGCCGCGGCCCAGGCCGCCGGCCTGTTCAAGGACGAGATCGTCCCGATGGCCACCAAGATGAAGGTGGTCAACAAGGAAACCAAGGAAGAGAGCTTCGTCGACTACGTGGTCGATCGTGACGAGTGCAATCGTCCCGAAACCACGCTGGAAGGCCTGCAATCGCTGCAGCCGGTCATGGGCGAAGGCAACTTCGTCACCGCCGGCAACGCCAGCCAGCTGTCGGACGGCGCCGCCGCCGTGGTGCTGATGGAAGCCAAGGAAGCCGAGCGCCGTGGCCTGAAACCCCTCGGCCGTTTCAAGGGCTTCGCCGTCGCCGGCTGCGAGCCGGACGAAATGGGCATCGGCCCGGTCTTCGCCGTGCCGCGTCTGCTCGAACGTCACGGCCTCAAGGTCGACGACATCGACCTGTGGGAACTGAACGAAGCCTTCGCCTCGCAGTGCCTCTACAGCCGCGACAAGCTGGGCATCGATCCGGAGAAGTACAACGTCAACGGCGGCTCGATCGCCATCGGCCACCCCTTCGGCATGACCGGCGCCCGCTGCGTCGGCCACGTGCTGATGGAAGGCCAGCGCCGCAAGGCCAAGCATGCGGTTGTCACCATGTGCATCGGCGGCGGCATGGGCGCGGCTGGTCTGTTCGAAGTGTTCAACTAAAGACGACGGAAGACCCCGCCGGCTCAGGTCGGCGGGGTGCTTTTCGCGTTCCGGGTCAAAAATCGCGAGGGCTCTGTCGCTTTTCCGACACCGTCAACACCTTGCGGGACTTGGGGTCTGCGCCGAAACCACATCGTTTCATCAAACGAACTTGGTCGAAACCTTCATCCGGAACGACAGCGTTTCCGTATCGTTAAGTCGGAAGGCGTCATTGTGGCGCCAGACTGAACGGATCGATAACGCCATGGCCGTCAAGGCCCTCTTCGCCGCCGCCGCTGCTTTCGCCATCGCCCTCGCGATGCTGTTGCCTGTGCCCGGATCCCACAATCGCCAGGGCCAGTCCCGGATCGAAACCATCGAGCTGGGCCACCGCTAGGCGCCTCACCCCTCTGCCCTCATTGCTCTTCGCCCGCCGTCGTGGTCGCTTCGCGCCATGATCAGGGCTGCCGACATTGCCGGACTGGTTCTGGCCGGCGGCCGCTCGCGCCGTTTCGGCTGGGAGAAGGCCGCCGTCGTCGTGGACGGCCGCCCTTTGCTGGACACCGCCCTCGCCGGCCTGGCCGGCTGCGGCGCGCTGGCGGTCAATGCGGCGCCGCGCAGTGAGGCCGCCGCCCTGGCCAACGCGCGCGGCCTTCCGGTTCTGACTGACCGGGAAGGCCTGCCGGACGGACCGCTGACCGGTGTCCTCGCCGGGCTCGAATGGGCCCGCGACCGGGGCGCCGCCTGGCTGGTCACCAGTCCCTGTGATCTGGCCGCCCCGCCGCCGGCCCTGGTCGCGCGACTGGCTGACGCGGGCGGCCCCGCCTACGCTTTGGCCCCCGACGGCCGCCACCCCCTGAGCGCCCTCTGGCCGGTCAGTCTGATCGAACCGCTGCGGGCCATCCTGTCGCGCGAGCATCCGCCGGTGCGGGCGGTGCAGGACGACTCCGGCTTCCGGCCCGTCCTCTTCCCTGACCCCGCCGCCTTCGAAAACCTCAACACCCCGGGTGGCCTGGACAGCCGCATCCGGGCCTGGGGCCTGACCGCCGACGGCCCCCCGTTCCGCACCCCCTCCAGCTGGCTGCAGCCTGTGCGGGACGGCGCCCTTCCGGCCATGCTCAAGCTGCCTTTCGTCGAAGAAGAGTGGCGGGGCGGCCAGGTCCTGGCCTGGTTCGACGGTCGGGGCGCCGCCCGCGTGCTGCGGGTCGATGGCGAGGCGGTGCTGGTCGAACGGCTGGCGGCCGATATCGATCTTCGCGCCATGGCCGCGGCCTCACCCCAGGGTGACTCGGACGCCTGCGTCATTCTCTGCCAGGTGGTTGGTCAGCTGCACGCCAACCAGCCGCCTCCGCCGCCCGAGGTCCAGCCATTGCGGGCCTGGTTTGCGCCGCTCTCGAAATTGTCGGGTTCTAACGCGTTGATGGGCCGGTCCTTGTCGGTCGTTGACCGTCTGTTGGTCGAGAACCGGGCTCCTCTGACGCTGCACGGCGACATCCACCACGGCAATGTCCTGCATGACCCGGCGCGGGGCTGGCGCGCCATCGATCCCAAGGGACTCTTCGGGCCGAGGGGCTATGACTACGCCAACATCCTGCGCAACCCGGAGGATCTGACCCGCGATCCCGTCCGGCTCGAGCGGCAGGCAAGGCTGGTCGCCGAACAGTCCGGTCTGCCTGACCGGGAGGTCCTGGAGTGGCTGCTGGCCCATGCGTCGCTGTCCGCCGCCTGGACGATGGAAGCCGGCGCTGATCCCGGCCACAGCCTGGCCGTAGCCGCCTCCGCCGCCGCCTTGCTCGACGCCTAGACCCCGCCCACTGCCCGCAAGCGCGCGATCTGCAGCTCCATCTCCCGTTCGCGAAGGACGGCCTGCCGCTGTCTCATCCGTTCGCCACCCCACCCGAAGAGCGTGGCCATAGCCGCCGATATCCTGCGCCGGCTGCGTCCTGGCTGACCCCTGGTTCCCATCTCACCCATGATCCGTCCTCCCTGACGGTGTTTCGACAAGCCCAGTTCGCCAGATCCAAGCTGACCGCTGCATGAATGGAATACCGCCGGTTTCCGTCAGCTTTCCGGGTTCTGCACACCGCGTTGACAGCCAGGCCCCACAATGGCCCCGTTCATCGGGCTGCTTAGAGGATGGAGCCGCCGGGGCTGGTGAGTTAGAACCGGCTCATTCTGCGTTGATCAACCAAGACGGACCATCATGGCGAACCCACAGGCGGGCGGCACCGGCGCTCGGCGCACTCCGCTGCAGGCCTTATTCTACTGGGGCATGGTTGTCGGTGTCTGGGGGCTGATCTTCCTGGTCGCCTTCCTGGCGGTGTTCGCCATCGACCTGCCGGACGTCTCCAAGCTCAACGACGTCACCCGCCAGCCGTCGATCTCCTACCTCGACCGGTCCGGCGCCCTGATCGCCGTGCGCGGCAGCCAGTACGCGCCGCCGGTGGACCTCGAGAAACTGCCCGACTATGTGCCCAAGGCCTTCCTGTCCATCGAGGACCGGCGCTTCTACTACCATCCGGGCTTCGATCCCCTGGGCATGGGCCGGGCCACGGTCGCCAACGTCAAGGCCGGCAAGATCGTCGCCGGCGGTTCGACCATCACCCAGCAGCTGGCCCGCAACCTGTTCCTGACCCTGGACCAGAACTGGCGGCGCAAGGTGCAGGAGCTGATCCTCGCCGTCTGGCTGGAGGTGAAGTTCTCCAAGAAGGAGATCCTCGCCCTCTATCTGAACCGGGTCTACTTCGGGGCCGGCGCCTACGGCATCGAGGCCGCCTCGCAGCGCTATTTCAACAAGCCCGCCTCAAAGCTGACCATCGGCGAATCGGCTCTGCTGGCCGGTATGATGAAGGGCCCCTCGCGCTATTCGCCGGTCTCCGCCCGCGAGCGCGCCGCCAAACGCGCCAACGTCGTGCTCGACGAGATGGTCCGCACCAAGGCCATCACCGCCGAGCAAAGGGCCGAAGCCGTCAAAACCCCGGTGCGCGTCTCTTCCGTTCTGGCCAACCAGCGGGCCCAGTACTTCACCGACTGGATGGACAGCCAGGTCCGCGCCCTGGTGGGCGAGCCGACCGAGGACCTCTATGTCGAGACCACCCTCGACCTGCCGATCCAGGCCGCTGCGGAACAGGCGGTGCGGTCCGGCGCGGCCAGGAACAAGGCCGCCGGCGTGCAGCAGGCAGCCCTGGTCGCTCTCGACGCCGAAGGGCGGGTCCGTGCCTACGTCGGCGGCGTCGACTATACCGACAGCCAGTTCGACCGCGCCTCGGTGGCCCGCCGCCAGGCCGGCTCCGCCTTCAAGCCGTTCGTCTACCTGACCGCCATGGAGCAGGGGCGGAACCCCAATGTCATGGTCGTCGACGAGCCGGTGAAGATCGGTAGCTGGGAGCCGCGCAACTACGATGGCCGCTTCGCCGGATCGATGACCCTGGAAACGGCCCTGGCCAAGTCGACCAACACCGTCGCCGCCCGCCTGGCCAACGAGGTCGGCACCGGCAACGTCGCCTCGACCGCCCGCCGCCTCGGCATCACCTCCAAGATCCAGCTCGACCCCTCCATGGCGCTCGGCGCCGTCGAGGTCAGCCCGCTGGAGATGGCCGCGGCTTATGCCCCCTTCTCGAACGGCGGCTTCAAGGCCCGGGCCTGGGGCATCAGCCGCATCCGCACCGCTTCGGGCAAGGTGCTCTACGACCACAACCTCGAAAAGCGCGGCCGCCAGACGGTGATCGGCTCTCCGGCCCTGCCCTACATGAACCAGATGATGCGCAAGGTGGTCACCAGTGGCACCGGCACGGCCGCGCGGGTTCCCGGCTTCGACATCGCCGGCAAGACCGGCACCACCAGCGATTATCGCGATGCCTGGTTCGTCGGCTACACGGGCGGCTTCGTGGTCGCGGTGTGGACAGGCAAGGACGACAACACCCCCATGCGCCGGGTGACCGGCGGCGGCGCTCCCGCCCAGATCTGGAAGAGCTTTATGGGCCAGGCCCTGCCGCGCCTGAGGGCCCAGGCCATCCCCGGCGGCGTCATCGCCCCGCCGGAGCAGACCGTCGATCCGATCGGCGACATCATCTCCGGCATGGGCATCGGTGGCGAAGAGCCTCCCGAGCCGCAACCGAGGGCCCCGACGCCGGCCCCGGACCCGGCCCGGCCGCCGGACGAGATTCCGTTCTAGGCCTTGAGTTTCAGGAGTCCGGAGGCAACCCTCTGGATTCCCTCAAGGAGTCCGTGATCGAACTAAGCGACTGGAAAAGCGGAGTCTTTTCCGCGCCTTGACTCTCGCGAAAAACGGAACAAAACATGAACTATGGTTCCGCTGCCGACCCATTCCCAGCCCTGTGAAAACCCCGCCCTCGCGCCTCGCGCGGCGCGTCTGGGGCTTGAGGAGGCCTGGGGCGAAGGTGCGCCCGGCCGGGTGGCGGCGACCCTGTTCGGCCTTACCCGGGCGGCCGAGGGGGACGAGCGGCCGGTGGTCGTGGCCGCCTCCTCCCTCTGGCTGCGCGAGCAGGGGCGCTGGTTCCGAGACGGGCTCAAGATCGCCGGCCTGCCGGACAACCGGCTGCTGTTCATCGAGACGCCGAAGGACGCCCAGACCCTGTGGGCGCTGGAGGAGTGCCTGAAGTCTGACGCCGTGGCGGGCGCGGTGGCCGCCGCCGACGCCATCAGCCTGCTGGCCAGCCGCCGGCTGGACATGGTCGCCCGCCAGGCCGGCGCCGTCTGCCTGCTGCTGCGCACCCAGGCGCCGAGGGATATCAGCGCCGCCCGCCGCCGCTGGTCGATCGCGCCCGCGCCCTCCGCCCCGCACCCCTATGACGAGGAGGCCCCCGGCGCGCCACGCATCGCCGTCAGCCTGACCCGCAGCCGGGGCGAGCCGCCCGGCGACTGGATCCTGGAGTGGGACGATGAAACGCATCGTTTCCGTCTGGCTGCCGGACTGGCCGATCACGGTCTGGTCCCGGACGGCCGGTCGGTCGTCGCCGCCTGACGACACGCCGTTTGCGCTGGTCGAGAAAGGCCCGCACGGCCTTGTGCTGTCGGCGACCAACCGCGCCGCCCGCCGCCTCGGCCACGCCATGGGCCAGGCCCATGCCGACGCCAAGGCGGCCAGCCCGACCCTGATCACCCACCCGGCTGAACCTGACCGCGACGCCGAAGCCCTGCGCCTGCTCAGCCTGTGGGCCGAGCGCTACTCCCCCTGTGTGGCCATGGACCGGGTCTCCCCGGGCCGCGAAGGCCTGCTGATCGACATGACCGGCGGGGCGCACCTGTTTGGCGGTGAGGTGGCCCTGCTGACCGACATGGCCGTGCGGCTGAAGGCCGCCGGCATCCCCGCCCGCCTGGCGATGGCCGACACGGCCGGCGCAGCCTGGGCCCTGGCCCGCTTCGGGCCGCGCGACACCCGCCGCCTCGTGCCCGTGGGCGGCAATCGGGTCGCCCTGGCCGCCCTGCCGGTCGTCGCCCTGCGGCTGGCCGAAGCGGATGTGAGGCTGCTGTCGCGGCTCGGCCTGCGGACCATCGGCGATCTGATGGGCCTGCCGCGCTCGGGGCTGGCCCGCCGTTTTCGGGGCGAGGCAGGTCTTGGCCTGGTGCGCCGCCTCGACCAGGCGCTGGGGGCCGAACCGGAAATCCTCGAGCCGATCCGGCGCCCGCCGGTCTGGCGCGTCTGGCGCACGGTGCTGGAGCCTTTGATCGATGTCGCCGGCATCGAGACGGTGCTGGGCGACCTCGCACCCAGCCTGGCCGAAAGCCTGGAGCGCGACGGTCAGGGCGCCCGCCGCCTGACCCTGACCGCCTTCCGCACCGATGGCCGCGCCACCCATCTGTCGGTGTCCCTGAGCGTACCCTCCATCCGCCCGGCCCACCTGGCCAAGGTGCTCAGGGAGCGGGGGCTGGAGCACCTCGACCTTGGTTTCGGGGCCGATGCGGTGATGCTCAGCGCCGATGTTGTCGAACCGCTCAGCGCGATCCAGTCCGACCTCGACAAGGGCCGCGACGGCGACCAGCGCCTGGCGCTGGCCGCCCTGCTGGATCGGCTTGGCGCGCGGCTGGGGGAGGCCGCGGCCTTTCATCTGGAAGGATGCGCCAGCTGGCTTCCCGAACACAGCCAGACCCGCCGTCCGGCCGGAGAGGGGCCGCCCGCCTCTGCCGAAGCGCCCCCGTTGCCCGATCGCCCGCTGCTGCTGCTCGACCCGCCCGAGCCCGTCACCGTGCCCTTGGCCAGCCTGCCGGACGGCCCGCCGGCCAGTTTCGTCTGGCGCCGGGTGACCCACCGGGTCAGCCGCGCCCAGGGTCCTGAGCGTCTGTCGGCCGAATGGTGGAAGCCTTCCAGGCGGCCGCTCCCCGACCGCACCCGCGACTACTACCGCGTCGAGGACCGCGAGGGCCGTCGCTACTGGCTGTTCCGCGAGGGCCTGTACGAGCGCGAAGACCAGGCCGAGGAGCCGCCGGCGCCGGGCGAAACCGAAAGCCGCCTGGTCGACCGCCCGCCGGCCTGGTGGATGCACGGGGTGTTCGCATGACCTACGCCGAGCTCGACGCGGTCACCAACTTCTCCTTCCTGGAGGGTGGCTCACACCCGGCCG
>JAUMCZ010000115.1:0-8499 GCA_032122215.1 Caulobacter sp. | reverse complement strand
CCCGCCCTCCGCCTTCTTGTCCTGGGCCATGTGGCCGACCAGGGCGGCCGCGCCAAAGGGATGACCGGCGACCTGTGCGAGGCGGGTCGGCAGGCCCACGCGCGCCAGCAGGGCCTCGGCCCGGGCGGCGTCGGCCGGCGGGCAAAGGCCTTGCGAGGCGGCATAGCGATAGGCCAGGGCGCAGCCGGCGGCGACCGCCTCGCCGTGCTTGAGGGCCTCGCCGTAGCCGTTCTCAGCCTCCAGCGCATGGCCGAAGGTGTGGCCGAGGTTGAGCAGGGCCCGGCGGCCGGCCTCCCGCTCGTCCTCGATGACGATCTCGGCCTTCATGGCGACGCAGCGGCGCACAGCTTCGGCCAGCGCCGCAGGCTCACGAGCCATGGCGTCGGCGGCGTGTCGCTCCAGCCAGGCGAAGAAACCGGCGTCGCCCAGCAGCCCGTACTTGATCACCTCGGCCATGCCGCAGGCCATCTCGCGGTCCGGAAGCGTAGCCAGCACGTCGAGGTCAGCCAGCACCAGTTTCGGCTGATGGAAGGCGCCGATCAGGTTCTTGCCGCGCGGGGTGTCGATGGCGGTCTTGCCGCCGACGCTCGAGTCGACCTGGGCCAGCAGGGTGGTGGGAATCTGGATGAAATCGATGCCGCGCTTGTAGATGCTGGCCGCGAATCCGGCGAGGTCGCCAACGACTCCACCGCCCAGGGCGACGATCAGGTCGCCGCGATCCAGCTCCAGCGCCAGCAGGCGGTCGGAGAGATCCGCCAGACCCTCGAAGCTCTTGGAGGCTTCGCCCGGTGGGATGGTGATGAGGTGAGCCTCTACCCCGGCAGCGGCGAGGCCGGCGACCAGGCGGCCGGCGTGCAACTGCGCGACCGTCTCGTCGGCGACAATGGCCGTGCGACCGCGCTTCAGCAGGGGGGAGATATAGCTGCCGGCCTGGTCGATAAGGCCAGAACCGATGACAACATCGTATTCGCGGCCGGCCAGATCCACATGAACATGGGCGACAGGAACGGTCAGGGTCATGCCGCGTGGGCCTCCAGGGCGCGCAGGATGGCGGCGACCGACTCCTGATGCGGGGTTTCGCCCAGTTCGACGGTGATGTCGGCCTGGGCGTAGATGGGGTAGCGGACCTCGGCCAGGGCGGTGAGCACGGCCAGCGGGTCCTTGCCCTGGACCAGCGGGCGGTTGTCCTTGCGGCCGACCCGGCGGGCGAGGATCTCGACATCCGCCTTCAACCAGACCGACAGGGCTTTTTCGGCGATCAGGGCGCGCGTCTGCTCGTTCATGAACGCCCCGCCGCCGGTGGCCAGCACCATCGGACCTTCCTCCAGCAGCCGGGCTATGACCCGCCGTTCACCGTCGCGGAATTCGGCCTCGCCGAAGGCCTTGAAGATTTCCGGGATGGAGCGGCCGGCGGCGGTCTCGATCTCGCTGTCGGCGTCCTTGAAGGGCAGGTCCAGGGCGGTGGCCAGGCGGCGGCCGACGCTCGACTTGCCGACTCCCATGAGCCCGACGAGGGCGATGGTCTTGTTGCGGAGGGAGGGCAGGGGCGTGGTCACGGAGAATGGCGATACACGATCCTGCTGCGGTGCGGGAGGGGCGCCCAGAGGCGAACCCTTGAAAGGCTGTGCTAAGCTCGCGGCATGAAGCTGCTTCCACCCCTGCTGGCCGCCTGCCTTTTCGCCACCGCCGCCTGGGCGCAGGGCGTCGAGGTCACGACCCTGACCGCGCCGGACGTGTTCTCCGGCGGGGCGCGGGATACCGGGCTGGGGTTGGACCTGTGGAAGGGCGCCTCGGCAGAACTGGCGCGGCGGGTGATGCCGACCGTCGGGACCAAACCGCTGAGCCCGGCGGCGAGGGCGCTGGCGGTGCGGATTCTGTCGACAGGGGCGAACGCGCCGGATGGTGCGGGCGAAGATCGCGTGCTGGCGGCGGCGCGGGGCCGGGCGCTGCTGAACCTTGGCGAACCGCAGGCGGCGAACGCCTCCGTCGAGCGCATTCCCAACCTGACCGCCGAGCCGGTCCTGGCCGAGGTCGCCGCCGAGACGGCGCTGCTGACCGGCGCTGATGATCGCGCCTGCCTCGTCGAGAAAGGCGTCACGATCGGTCGCGGCGAGATCTACTGGCTGCGCCTGCGCAGCTACTGCCAGGCCATCGCCGGCCAGGCCGATGCGGCCCAGCTGACCCTGACCCTGGCGCAGGAGAAGGCGCGCGACGCTGCCTTCGGCCGACTGATGACCGCCCTTCTGGTGCAGGCCGATCCGGGCGCGCCGTCTGTTCGCACCGGTCTGGAAACCGCGCTGTCGCGTCGGCTGGGTCTGGCCCTGCCGCCCGCGGCCGCTGTCCCGGGGCCGATCGACGTCACCGGTCTGGAAGCCCTGCTGCGGGCCGGGCCGCCTGGCGACCTTTTCGCCGCCGCCTTGGGCGAACCCCTGGACGGGGTCGCCCGCGATGGCCTGTTCGCCGCAGCCGGAAAGTCGACAGCCGCCCCCGGCCGGCTGACCTCGCTGCAGCTGGCCGCCGATCGCGGCCTGGTCGGGGACACTGCTCTGATCGCTTTGGCCATCGCCCAGGACGCCCCCAAGACCGGGCTTGCCGCCCACGACCGCGCGGCCATCATCCGCGCGCTCACCCGGGTCGGCCTCACCCAGGACGCCCGCGCCTTCGCTTTCGAAGGCCTGGCGCAGCCGTGAGTGATATGCGGGAAGGCGGAGGCTGGCCCGAGGCCTTCCTCGAAATGATGGCCGCCGAGCGCGGGGCCGCTCGAAACACCCTGACCGCCTACGGCAAGGACCTGGAGGACGTCGCCGGCTTCCTGGCGCGGCGGGGCAAGGGCTTCGCCGACGCGGCGGCCGAGGACATCGAGGCCTGGTTCGTCGACCTGTCCGATCGGGGCCTCAGCGCCTCGACGGCGGCGAGGCGTCGGGCGGCGGTGCGGCAGTTCTATCGCTTCGTGCTCGGCGAGGGCTGGCGGACGGATGATCCCTCGCGGCGGGTCGAGGCGCCCAAACAGGGCCGGCCGCTGCCCAAGGTGCTGACGCGGGACGAGGTCGACCGGCTACTGACGGCCGCTTCGGCACGCGACGGGGGACAGGGCCTGCGCCTGACCTGCCTGATCGAGCTGACCTACGCCTCGGGCCTGCGGGTCAGCGAGCTGGTCGCCCTGCCGATGGCCGCCCTGGCGCGGGACCCGGCCTATCTGATCGTCAAGGGCAAGGGCGGCAAGGAGCGGCTGGCCCCGCTGAACGGCGCGGCGCGGGACGCGGTGAAGGCCTGGCTGGAGGTGCGGGCCGCCTTCCTGCCCAAAGGGGTGAAAGAGAGCCCCTGGCTCTTCCCGTCACGCGGCAAGGCCGGCCGGCTGACGCCACGGCGGTTCTCGCAGCTGCTGGAGGAGGCGGCGCTGGTCGCCGGCATCGACCCTGCCCGGGTCAGCCCCCACGTCCTGCGCCACGCCTTCGCCACCCATCTTCTGGAGGGCGGCGCGGATTTGCGAGTGGTGCAGACCCTGCTCGGCCACTCCGACATCGCCACCACCCAGATCTACACCCACGTCGCCGGCGACCGCCTCAGGCAGGTGGTCGAGAGCAAGCATCCGTTGGGGCGAAAGAGCTAGGCGGACCTGTACCGCGGCCCGATCCGCACCCGGGCCATCCAGAAGACCAGGGCGACCAGCACCAGCAGCGGCGGCAGGTAGAGGTGGTCGCCGCGCAGGGAGGCGGGAATGGTGTCCGCCTGGCCCAGGAAATAGGAGCCGGCGGCGATAAACAGCGCCAGGCACATCCGCCAGAGATGACGCGAAACCCGCCCCGCGCCGGTCAGCCCGCCGCGCCGCAGGGTCCAGATGTCGAGGCCGGCCGACATTGTCGCCAGGCCGCCGAAGACCATGAACAGGACGGGCGAGGCCGAGAAGTCCGGATCACCGTCGTAGAGCCTGCCCGGAAAGGCGGCGACCAGGGCGCCGACGGTCAGGCCACCGGCCGCAATGAGCGCCGCCGCCCAGGGGGCGATGCGCTCGATCCTGCCGACTGTTCCCGGACGGGTCCTGACCACGCCCCAGGCCGTGGCCACCAGATAGAGGGTGAAGGCGGCGGCCAGGGTGTTGACCTTCTCGACCTTCAGGCTGGCCATCACGAAGGCGACGCCGGCCATGACCAGCATGGCGACGAAGAACACCGTCCCCGCCTTGCGATGCAGCCAGCGGCCCTTGGGCGCCAGCAGGGAGATCGGCCCGGCGATCAGCGAGATGGCGCCGCCGGTGACGTGAACCAGGGCGGTCGGGGACAATTCGAGCACGGAGAGGGAGTCTTTCCTGTTTGTCACTTGGAGGCGGGGCGATTGACGTTCAGCCTCGCCCGATGAGAGCCGCCAGACCATGACGTCGGACGCCAAACACATGATCGACGGTTGCAGCGCCCCCCTGGGCGCCGGCCCGACGGTGGCTGTCGGCATGCTGGGGGGGCTGATCGGCTATGCCGTCTCGCGCGGCGCCGACCGCGCCGCACTTCTGGCGTCGGCAGGGCTGGAAGAGGCTGACCTCGCCGACCATGACGCGCGCCTGCCCATGCGCCGCTACGAAGAGATCATGGGCGCGGGCAAGCTGGCGACCGGCGATCCGGCCCTGGCGCTGCGCTATGCCGAGGCGGTCGACATGTCGGAGTTGTCGCTGGTCGGGCTGATCACCCACGCGTCCGAGACGATGATGCACGCCTTTCTGCAGCTGAACCGCTTCGGCCGGCTGGTGGTGGAGGTCGATGGCGTGGGCGAGGGGGACCGGTTCTCGATCGTCCAGCGTGGCGGCGAGACCTGGATGGTCGACAACCGCGCCCGGCCGAACGACTTTCCCGAGCTGACCGAGACCACCTTCGTGCGGTTGGCGGTCGGCCCGCGCCGCTTCCTGCCCCGGCCGATCGTCACCGCCGTGCAGGTCACCTATCCCCGGCCGTCGCACGCGGCCGAGTACGATCGCATCTTCCAGGTCCCGATCACCTTCGGGGCCGGCTGGAACGCCGTGCGGCTCGACATGACCCTGGCGGATCACCCGGTGGCCGTCCTGCCGCGCTTCGCCTTCGGCCCCTTGAGCGACCGGGCCGAGGCGCTGCTGCAGGGGCTGCAAGGCGCCCGCACGGTGCGCGGCCGGGTGGAAACCCTGTTGATGCCGATCCTGCACACCGGCGAGGTCGGGGTGGAGCAGATCGCGGCCGGCCTGGGCATGAGCCGTCAGACCCTCTTCCGGCGCCTGAAGGCCGAGGGCACCACGTTCGAGACGGTGCTCGACGGACTGCGCCATCAACTGGCCCTGGACTACCTGGCGGCCCGCAAGGTGTCGGTCAACGAAACCGCCTATCTGGTCGGCTTCTCGGAAGCGGCGTCGTTCTCGCGGGCCTTCAAGCGCTGGACCGGACGCTCGCCGCGTGAGGTGCGCTACGGCCAGCCGGCTTGACGCGCTGCACCGCACAATTCAAACGGGGACACATTGAAATCGTCGATTTCAATGTGTCCCCTCTTGCCTTCGAGGCGCCCCGATGAAGACCCCGCGTGGATTTTTCAAGCCGCTGGCCATCGGCGCCCCGACGCCGCCGCGCGAGCTGCCGGTGCAGGTCGAGCGGATGATCCACTTCGTGCCGCCGCACCTCGACAAGGTGCGCGCCAAGGTCCCGGAGATGGCGAAACAAGCCGACGTCATCCTCGGCAACCTTGAAGACGCCATCCCAGCCGACCAGAAGGACGCCGCCCGCGCCGGCTTCATCCAGCTTGCCAACGAAACGGACTTCGCCGCCCTCGGCGTGGGCCTCTGGACCCGCATCAACTGCCTCAACAGCCCCTGGCACTTTGACGACGTGACCCAGATTGTCGAAGGCGTCGGCGACCGGCTCGACGTCATGATGATCCCCAAGGTCGAGGGGCCCTGGGACATCCACTACATGGACCAGCTGCTGGCCATCCTCGAGGCCCGCCACGGCCTGAAGAAGCCCATCCTGCTCCACGCCATTCTCGAAACGGCGGAAGGCGTGAACAATGTCGAGGCCATCTGCGCCGCGTCGCCCCGCATGCATGGCATCAGCCTCGGCCCCGCCGACCTCGCCGCCAGCCGCGGCATGAAGACCACCCGCGTTGGCGGCGGCCATCCCTTCTACAAGGTGATCGAAGATCCGCGCGCCGACGGCGCCGCCCGCGTCGCCGCCCAACAGGACATCTGGCACTATACCTTCGCCAGGATGGTCGATGCCTGCGCCGCCCACGGCATCAAGGCCTTCTACGGCCCCTTCGGCGCCATCGACGATCCGGAAGCCTGCGAACAGCAGTTCCGCAACGCCTTCCTGCTCGGCTGCGCCGGCGCCTGGTCGCTGCACCCCAGCCAGATCGACATCGCCAAGCGCGTCTTCAGCCCGGACCCCGACGAGGTCAAGTTCGCGGTGCGCATTCTGGACGCTATGCCGGACGGCACGGGCGTCGTCATGCTGGACGGCAAGATGCAGGACGACGCCACCTGGAAGCAGGCCAAGGTCATGGTCGATTGCGCGCGGCAGATCGCGGGGCGCGATCCGGCGTTCAAGGACCTGTACGGGTTCTGAACTTCGACCGGCTGATCCGGCGTCGTCACCGGCGACGGGCTGCTCTGACCGCCATGGCAAGACCCGCAAACCCGAGTGTCAGCAGCGCTTCAACACGCAGGACGGGAGCGCCTCCTTTGGGAACAGGGTTAAGGGGTGTGGCGGATTGTCGCATGCTTTGCGGCCGGTTGTAGACCGTCGTTCGCTAAAGCCATGATTTTTAAGTCGAGGACCCGACAGAAAGAATGAATCGGCGTTCGCCTGCCAGGCGTCGCCCCCTTTCCGACTGGCCCTGCAACGCTATGCTGGTCCGCTGCGCACAAGGGGTGGGCATCGAGCTGCGAGAGATACGCCTTGATTATTGCACTGCCGGCCCGTGTCGGAATGCAATAGCGCTCGCCAATTCAGATTCCAGGGGTACTTCAAATGGCTGACATCGTCGGTGACAACGATCCGAACATCCTGCCCGGCACGCCGAACGATGACACCATCACCGGGCTGGGTGGCGCTGACACCCTGCAGGGGCAGGATGGCAACGATACGCTGAATGGCGGCGCCGGCGGCGATGTAATCGATGGCGGCAACGGCACCGACACCGCCACCTATGTCGACTCCGCCGAAGGCGTCACCGGCAGCGTCTTCGGTGTGCAGACGCTCTCGGGCGGCGATATCGACACCCTGATCAGCATCGAGAACCTGATCGGCTCGGACTTCAACGACCAGCTGGTCGGCGGCACGGGCGCCAACACCCTGGAGGGGCGTGGCGGCGAGGACATCCTGATCGGCCAGAACGGCGACGACATTTTGCGCGGTGGCGACGGCCACGACATCCTGCGCGGCCGCAATGACAATGACTCCCTCTACGGAGACGCGGGCGACGACTTCCTGCAGGGCGGCGAAGGCAACGACCTGATGGACGGCGGCGACGGCAACGACCGCGCCAACTTCTTCCTCAGCCTGGCGACAGACGCCCAGGTCGGCGCGACTGTCGACCTGACCATCCAGGGCGTGGCCCAGGACACCGGCCATGGCATGGACACCCTGGTCAGCATCGAACATGTGTCCGGCACCACCTTCGCCGACACCTTCACCGGCAACGCCGGAGCCAACTGGCTGTGGGGCCAGGGCGGCGGTGATACGCTGAGCGGCGGCGACGGCGACGACCTGATCGAGATCGGATCTGCCGGCTCGAACATCGTCTCCGGCGGTAACGGTACCGACACCCTCTCGTTCTTCAACAACAACGACTTCACCAGCGGCGTCGTCGCCTCGCTCCTGCTCCAGGGCTCGTCCCAGGCGATCGCGGGCGGCGGCAGCTTTACCGCGACGGGCTTCGAGAACCTCTCGGGGTCGACCTTCAACGACACCCTCACCGGCGACGCGGGTAACAACATCCTGGCCGGCGCCGAGGGCGCTGACGACCTGAGCGGCGGGGACGGCAACGATACCCTGTACGGCGACGGGATCGTCTGGATGTACAGCACCTTTGGCGGCTCAGGCCCGATCACAACCACCCCCGATCTGGTGGCCCTGGACATCGGGGCGGTCGCGGGCAACGACATCCTGCGCGGCGGCGCCGGCGTTGATATCCTGGAAGGCGGCAGCGGCGATGACCTGCTGTACGGCGGTCTCGGCAACGACACGATCCGCGGCGGCGACGGTATCGACACCGTGTCCTTCGAGGACATCTCGGTCGTGAACGGCATCGGGGTCGGCGTCTATCTGCTGCGTGCGGAGAACGTGAACCGCAGCCAGGGCGACGGCGGCTTCGACATCATCACCGGCGTCGAGAACGTCATCGGCTCGCAGATCTCCGACACCCTAGACGGCGACCACGGCAACAACGTCCTGACCGGACTCGGCGGCAACGACCTGCTGATCGGCGAGGGCGGTGACGACACCTTGATCGGCGGCGATGGCGAGGACTTCCTGCGCGGTCGCGACGGCAATG
>JAUMCZ010000114.1:0-7244 GCA_032122215.1 Caulobacter sp. | reverse complement strand
GCCACCGAGCGCGTCCAGAAGCAGAACGACACCCTCGAGCAGAAGCTGTCTGACTCGACCACCGAGGTCGCCCGCCTGCGCGAGCATCTCGAGCAGGTGCGCCGCGACGCCACCACCGACGGCCTGACCAACCTGGCCAACCGCAAGGCCTTCGACGACGAACTGGCTCGCGCCTGCGCCGACGCCGACGAACAGGGCGGCGCCCTGACGCTGGCGGTGCTGGATATCGACCACTTCAAGAACTTCAACGACACCTGGGGTCACCAGACCGGCGACCAGGTCATCCGGTTCGTGGCCAGCGTCATCGGCCGTATCGGCGCGACCCCGCGCTTTGCCGCCCGCTACGGCGGCGAAGAGTTCGCGATGATCTTCCCGGGCGAGGACGCCGAGACGGTCGAGGCCTGCCTCGAGGAGATTCGCGACGAGGTCGCCTCGCGCATGCTGAAACGCCGCTCGACCAACGAGGACCTGGGCACGGTCACGCTGTCGGCCGGGCTGGCGACGCGGAAGGCCGGCGAAACCGGCGTCTGCACCATGGATCGCGCCGACGCCGCCCTCTACATCTCCAAGCGGGCCGGGCGGAACCGCGTGACCAACGGCGAGAAGGTGACCTCGGTCGCCGCCTGATTTTTTTCTGGCGTTCCCCGGGGTTATAGCGCCCAGACTCCCTCCAAAGCATCAGAGGGAGGTCCGTCATGGACTACGCAAAAATCAAGGTTGAGCTGGTCGACGGCGTCGCGGTCGTGATCATGAACGACCCCGGCTCGATGAACGCCGCCGGCCTCGACCTGGCCAGCGAACTGGCCCACGCCTTCCGCAGTGTCGCCGGCGGCCAGATCAAGGCCCGCGCGGTCGTCCTGACCGGCGAGGGCCGCGGCTTCTGTTCGGGGGCCAACCTGTCGGGCGGCGGCGCGGCCGGTCGTGAGCTGGACGTCGATGGCAAGCCGGACGCCGGCAACGCGCTGGACAGCATCTACAACCCGCTGGTCACCCTGATCAAAAACTGCCCCGTGCCCGTGGTCACCGCCGTCAACGGCGCCGCGGCCGGCATCGGCTGCTCCTTCGGCCTGCTGGGCGACTACATCCTGGTCGGCGAGAGCGGCTACTTCCTGCAGGCCTTCCGCCGCATCGGCCTGGTGCCGGACGGTGGCTCCACCTACCTGCTGCCGCGCATGATCGGCCGCGCCCGGGCCATGGAAATGGCCCTGATGGGCGACAAGATCGGCGCCGCCAAGGCTCTGGAATGGGGTCTGTGCAACCGCGTCGTCGCCGACGCCGAACTGCGTGACGCCGCTATCGCCGTGGCCAAGGAACTGGCCAATGGCCCGGCCTCGCTCGGCCTCATCCGCCAGCTGATCTGGGACAGCCAGGACAACACCTGGGGCGAGCAGCTGCAGGCCGAACGCCGGGCCCAGAAGGTGGCCGGCAAGACGGACGACTTCGTCGAGGGCGTCAGCGCCTTCCTTCAGAAGCGTCCGGCGGCGTTCAAGGGGGCGTAGAGATCGTGCGTGCTTCGACACGCGTCCTGCGGCCGCTGCTCAGCATGACTAACGTTGGTGGAGTTCCGCCTGCTTGGTCATCCTGAGCAGCCCGCGCAGCGGGCGTGTCGAAGGACGCACTAGCCATCCCAAGGCCCGGGACCGATATCGGCTCGGGCCTTTCCTTTTTTCGGGGCCTTGCTCCGAAGCACCGCCTCAAGCGCCAGCCGCGCCCAGCGCGAGGCCTCAACCGGATCGTCCTGCGCCTCTTCCGGCAGGCTGAAGTAGGGCAAGGCCGCCTGGCGATCGCGCTTCTTCTGGTGATAGACGAAGGGCTCGCACCCGGCCGCGAGGAACGTCTCCCGCGTCTGGTCATCGACCTTCAAGTAGACGGTCTCGCCGAACACCAGGGCGAACATCATCCCGTCCAGCCACACGCCCTTGCCGCCGAACATCCGCTTCACGACCACCGGTCCCAGTGGTTCGAACAGGTCGGTGAGATGCTCGTCCAAGGGAAAATCCGGAGATGTGAGTAATTGCTCACTTGCAATCCCCGACGACATGTGAGCAAATGCTCACATCAAGGGGAACTGCTCATGTCCGCCAAACCTCGCATTGAACGCGCCGCACTGGAAGTCTTTGTCCGGGAGGGCGTCGACGCCGCCACCACCCGGGCCATCGCCACAGAAGCCGGGGTGTCAGAGGGTGCCCTGTATCGCCACTACCGCAGCAAGGACGAACTGGCCGCCAGCCTGTTCATGACCGTCCACCGTCGCCTCTCCTCGCTGATCGAGGACAGCGCCGCCGAGGCGGTCGGCATCAAGGACAAGGCCGCGGCCATCGTCCGCGCCTATTGCGAGGTGGCCGACGAGGACTGGCTGACCTTCGCCTTCCACCTGACCCAGCTGCATCGCTTCATCCCCCTCTACCAGGAGGACGGCCGCGACCCGGTGACGGTCACCGAGAATGTCATCAAGCAGGCCATGATCAACGCCGAACTGCCGCCGGCCGACCCGCGCCTGCTGGCCGCCATGGCCATCGGCGTCATCACCCAGACGGCGCAGAACAAGGCTTACGGCCGCCTGGGAGACGACAGCCTGTCGGCCCACGCCCCGCTGATGACCGCAGCCGTTCAGGCTGTGTTGTTCGCCCGCTAACGCTTTTAGGGAATGATCCCCGCCATGCGCTCGATCCTTTTCGCCTGCTACTACTGGGCCGCCACGGTGTTCTACGCCCTGAGCGCGGTCCTCCTGTCGATCCTGCCCGGCCGCCGGCCGACGGCGGGGGCGATCAAGCTCTACACCCACCGGATGATGTGGGGCATGCGGGCCATCGCCGGCATCGACGTCACCGTGAAGGGCCATGAGCGACTGCCATCAGGCGCCTTCATCGTCGCCGCCAAGCACCACAGCTGGGGCGATGGCTTCGTCCTCTACTCGTCGGTGCCGAACCTGACCTTCGTGACCGGCGACCACATGGAGAAGTTCCCGCTGGTCGGCGGCATCCTGAAGAAGCTGGGGGCTATCGTCGTCGACAACTGCGGCGGGCCCGAAGCGCGCAAGGCGCTGAGCGACAGCGCGGCGATCGCCAACAAGGACGGCCGCCGCATCCTGATCTTCCCGGAAGGCAATCTGGCCAAGCCGGGCGAGCATTTCCGCTATCGCTCGGGCGTCTACTTCATGGCGCGCGACTTCGGCCTGCCGGTGGTGCCGGTGGCGACGAACCTGGGGCTGTTCTGGCAGCAGCAGGACTTCAAGAAGACGCCCGGGCAATGCACGGTCGAGTTCCTGGAGCCGATGGAGGTGGGGGACGACAAGAACGCCTTCCTGAAGAGGCTGCGCGATGTCGTCGAGAACCGCAGTCAGGAGCTGATTGCCGAGGCGACGGGCATGCCGCTGGAGCCGTCGGTGCTGGTGCCGACGCCGGATGAGGTGAAGAAGTTGGCGGCGCGGGAACAGGCGGAAGCGGCCTAGGTGCGTGCTTCGACACGCGGTCTGCGACCGCTGCTCAGCATGACTAACTTTTGTGAACCCCGCCCAACTTCGTCATCCTGAGCAGCCCGCCTTGCGGGCGTGTCGAAGGACGCACTCAGTCGGCGGCCGCTGCGGGAATGATCGTCACGCTCTCCCCACACCCGCAGGCATCCGTCTCGTTCGGATTGCGGAAGACGAACTTTGAGGACAGGCGGCTGACCTCGTAATCGATGGTGGTGCCGATCAGGAACAGCACCGCCTTGGGGTCGATCAGGATGGTGACATCCTTGTCCTCGACCACCTCGTCCAGCGGACCGGCGGTGTCGGCATACTCAAGGACATATTCCTGGCCCGCGCAGCCACCGTTCTTCACGCCGACGCGCAGGCCGGCGTAAGGCTTCTCGGCCTTGGCCATGATCTCCTTCACCCGCACCGCGGCGCTGTCACTGAGGGTGACGACCTTGGGGCGGGGGCGGCGGGCGCGGGGGGTGGCGGTGATTTCCATGGTCAGAACATGTTCAGCTGGAGCTTGGCTTCATCCGACATGCGGGACGGGTCCCACGGCGGATCGAAGACCAGCTCGACGACGCAGGACTTGATGTCCGGCAGTTCCATGACCGCTTCCTCGACCCAGCCGGGCATCTCGCCGGCCACCGGGCAGCCCGGGGCGGTCAGGGTCATGTCGATGGCGACGTGTTTGTCGTCCGAGACATCGACCTTGTAGATCAGGCCCAGCTCATAGATGTCGACCGGGATCTCCGGGTCGAACACCGTCTTCAGCTGCTCGACCAGCTTGTCGGTCAGCACGTCCAGCTCTTGCTGGGTCAGGGGCGTGGTGGTCGTCTCGGTCATGATTACTCAGGCGAAGAAGCTGCGGGCTTTGACCAGCGCGTCGGCGAACGCGTCGGCCTCGTCCAGGGTGTTATATAGGGCGAAGGAGGCGCGGGCGCTCGCGGTCACGCCGAAGCGGGCCATCAGAGGCTCGGCGCAGTGGGCGCCGGCGCGCACGGCGACGCCCTGTTTGTCGAGGATCTGGGCGATGTCGTGGGCATGGGCGCCCTCGACGATGAACGACAGGATGGCGCCCTTGTCCGGCGCCGTGCCGAGGATGCGCAGCCAGTTGGCGCCGTCGAGGCGCTCGATGACGCGGTCGTAGAGGGCGCGCTCGTGAAGGGTGACGGCCTCGCGGTCGAGGGCCATCATCCAGTCGACGGCGGCGCCCAGGCCGATGGCCTCGACGATCGGCGGCGTGCCGGCCTCGAACCGCATCGGCGGGTCGGCGTAGGTGATCCTGTCCTCGGTGACCGTGCCGATCATCTCGCCGCCGCCCTGGTAGGGCGGAAGGGCGGCCAGGCACTCGGCCTTGCCGTAGAGGATGCCGATGCCGGTCGGGCCGTAGAGCTTGTGGCCGGTGGCGACGTAGAAGTCGCAATCCAGCGCCTTCACATCGACGATGGTGTGGACCGCGCCCTGGCAGCCGTCGATCAGGACCAGCGCCCCGGCCGCGTGGGCCGCGTCGGTGATGGCCTTCACCGGGTTGATGGTGCCCAGCACGTTGGACATGTGGGTGACGGAGACCAGCTTCGTGCGCGGGCCGATCAGGTTCAGGGTCGCGGCCAGATCAAGCTCACCGCTCTCTGTCACCGGCGCGAAGCGCAGGACCACACCCTTGCGCTCGCGCAGCAGGTGCCAGGGGACGATGTTGGAGTGGTGCTCCATCTGGGTGACGAGGATTTCGTCGCCCGCGCTGAGCGACAGGCCGAAGCTGCTGGCGACCAGGTTGATCGCTTCGGTGCCGCCCTTGGTGAAGACGATCTCGCCCTCATCGGCATTCAGGAAACGGGTGACCGATTTGCGAGCCTTTTCATAGGCATCGGTGGCTTCGTTCGACAGGGTGTGCAGGCCGCGGTGGACGTTGGCGTAGCCGCCTTCCATGACCTGGACCATGGCGTCGATCACGGCGCGCGGCTTCTGGGCGCTGGCGGCATTGTCGAGATAGACAAGCGGCTTGCCGTTCACGGTCCGCGACAGGATCGGGAACTGGGCGCGGATGGCTTCAGCGTCGAAGGCCATCACAGTTCACCCAGCTGTTGCTCGGCCCAGGCAAGCGCCACGGCGCGGGCGCCCTCATGCTCGATACGGTCGATGACTTCGCCGACGAAGGCGGCGGTGAGCATGGCGCGGGCGCGGTCGGCCGGCAGGCCCCGCTGCATGGCGTAGAAGATGGCGTCCTCGTCGAGGGCCCCGACCGTGTTGCCGTGGGCGCACTGGACGTCGTCGGCGAAGATCAGCAGTTCCGGCTTGGCGTCGATCTCGGCCCGTTCGGAGAGGATCAGCGCCTGGTGGCGCATGCGGGCGTCAGTGCGGTCGGCGCCGGGCTGGACGACGATGCGGCCCTGGAAGACGCCGCGCGCCTGATCGCGGGCGACGCCCTTGGTCAGCTGGGACGTGGTTCCGTCGACGCCGCCATGGGTGACGGTGGTGGTCAGGTCGGCGTGGCGCTGGCCTTCCAGCAGGTAGGCGCCGTCGAGGCGGACGCTGGCGTCGGCGCCCGGATGGGCGACGTTGGTTTCCAGACGCTGGCGGCGGGCGCCGGTGGTCAGGACGGTCTGGGCGTAGCTCGAACCGGCAGCCAGGCTGACGGCGGCGGTCGAGACGTTGATGGCCTCGGCGTCGTCGGCGGCCAGCACGATGCGCTCGAGGCGCGCGCCTTCACCGAGGGTGATGTCCAGTTCGGCGCTGGCGATATAGCCGGCCGCCTGGCCTTCGTAGCTCTCCAGCAGAGTCAGCGAGGCGCCGGCCTCGACCTGGACCTGGATGCGGGCATGGTGGCCGGTTCCGGCGGCGGTGGAGACGAAGCGCAGGAGGCGGACGTGATCGCCCTCCCCTCCGAAAGTCATAGCGGCGACGCCGCGACCGTTGACGACGGTCAGTTCCTCGCCGAGCCCGGCGAACGGACCGCCGACCGGCGCAACGGCTTCAGGCGAGGCTGCCGGCAGCTTGCGGATCAGGGCGCGCAGGTCGGTCCAGCGCCAGTCCTCGTCGCGGCGCGACGGGAGCTCGGCGAGGTCACCGGTGCGGAGGGCGGTCGACAGGCTCACGCGGCGGCCTTCACATACTTGTCGTAGCCCTCGCGCTCGAGATCGAGCGCCAGTTCGGGCCCGCCCGAGGCGACGATGCGGCCGGCCGACAGGACGTGCACGCGGTCCGGTTTGATGTAGTCGAGCAGGCGCTGGTAGTGGGTGATGACCAGCATCCCGCGGTCGGGCGCGCGCATGGCGTTGACGCCCGCCGAGACGATCTTCAGGGCGTCGATGTCGAGGCCGCTGTCGGTCTCGTCGAGGATAAGGAAGCGGGGCGACAGCATGGCCGCCTGGAAGATCTCCATCCGCTTCTTCTCACCGCCCGAGAAGCCGACGTTGAGACTGCGCTTGAGCATGTCGAAGTCGATCTTCAGCGAGGCGGCGGTCTCCCGCGCCAGCTTCAGGAAGGCCGGGGCGGCGATCTCGGCCTCTCCGCGCGCCTTGCGCTGGGCGTTCATCGAGGCGCGGATGAAGGTCAGGGCCGGAACCCCCGGAATTTCCAGCGGATACTGGAACGACAGGAAGACGCCCTTGGCCGCCCGTTCGTTGGGGTCGAGGCTGAGCAAATCCTCGCCGTCGAGGGTCGCCGTGCCGCCCGTGACCTCATAGCCTTCGCGGCCGGTGAGCACATAGGAGAGCGTCGACTTGCCGGCGCCGTTGGGGCCCATGATGGCGTGCACCTCGCCGGCCGGAACATCCAGGGTGAGGCC
>JAUMCZ010000113.1:0-9504 GCA_032122215.1 Caulobacter sp. | reverse complement strand
GGCGGCCGAGGGGGTCGAGATCAGCCAGATGGAATGGGTCGGCACCATCCGCTACCCGGCCAGCGTCACCGCCGCCGTCGAGGCCCGCACCCAGACCGAACAGCGCACCCTGGCGGCCCAGCAGAAAGCCGCCGAAGCGCGGGCGAACGCCGAGGCTGCCATCGAGACGGCGCGCGGCATCGCCGAATCGACCCGCCTGCGCGGCGAGGCGCTGCGGGCCAATCCGGAGATCATCGAGCAGATCTACGCCGAGCGGTCACAGGGGCTCTGTCCGCCGAAAGCAAGCACCTGCATTCTGGGGCAGGGCGCCTGGGGCCTGGTGCCGCAGCAGGGGCAGTAGCCCCTTGCCGTCACACCTTGCAGGTCGCGAAGAACTTGCTGATCTGCGGGCGGTCCGCGCCGGCGGAGGGCAGCTTCATGGCGGCCTTGCCCTGCATCACGCTGATGTCGCCGGTCCGGGCAAAGCTGGCCAGGACCGGATCGGTGGCCTTGGCGCCGGCTTCCAGGAAGTGGCCTTCGCCCATGCTGGGCGTAGCGACCGCGGGCAGGGCGGTCTCAGTCCTGCCGGACTTCAGCACGATGGCCGGCGACGGGCTCATCGAGGAGGTGGAAACCCGCACCTCGCCGGACGCCGGCTGGCAGCTCAGCATCAGGGCGACATTGTCTGAGTTGGGCGCGCCATAGGCCAGCTTGGCGCCTTCCTCGGGCGTTTCATGAAGGGACCAGCCCATGTCGCCGGCCACATAGGCCTGACCGTGCATACAGCTGCCGAGCAGCAGGACCGAAGCGGTCAGGGCGGTAATGGCGACAGTGCGGTTCATGATCAAACGCCTCCCTTCGTTATCCCAACGCAGAGAGGGCGCGATCGGTTCATCCCGGCGGCAAGATCTGCCGGGCGCCCGGCAGGTTGGTTCCCGCCGTGGCCTTTTTGAACCTGTGGTATGCGGCCCCCCGGCCCCAAATCAGTGTCCCATGGTCAGAACGGCGTGAACGTCTCGATCAACGCCTGCCCGCCGGGGGTCTTCTGGACCCGGCTCTGGTCGCCGCGGCCGCCGTAGGAAATGCGGGCTTCGGCGATCTGGGTGTGCTTGATGGTGTTGGCGGCGCTGATGTCGGCGGGGCGAACGATGCCCGACACGGTCAGGCGGCGGACCTCGTTGTTGGTCTTCACCTCCTGGACGCCCTGGATGACCAGGTTGCCGTTGGGCAGGATGCCGGTGACCACTGCGGCGACCGTCAGGTTGATCTTCTCGGCCCGCGCCACGGCGCCGGCGCCGGTCGAACCGGTGTTGACGTTGGTCTCGATGGCGTTGGCGGGGTCAAAGCCGCCCGGGAACAGCTGGCCCAGGCTCCCTTCCAGGCCGAAGAAGTGCGGCAGGCCCGCCTTCATGCCGGTCGTGCGGGTGGCGCTGGTGGTGTTCTGGGTCTGGGCGCTGTCATCGATGTCGATGTTGACGGTCAGGATATCGCCGATCCTCCCCGCCCGTTGGTCATTGAAGAAGGCGCGGGCGCCGGTGCGCCACAGGCTGTTGGCCGAGGCGGCCTGCGGCGGCTCCTGCCGCACGTCGATAAAGGTCTGGGTCGAGGGCGCCAGCTGCGAAGGATAGCCGACCGGGGCCAGTTGCGGTCCGAGCAGGGCGTCCTTGGTGTCGTTGATCGTCGAGGCGCAGGCGGCCAGCGGGATCAGGGCGGTGATGGCGAGCAGGGTCTTGCGCATGGGGAACAGGCCTCTAGCGAGCGGCGAACTGATTGGCGGCGGCAGCTTTCAGCGCCTGGGCCTGCGGACCGGTGGCGGCTTCGCCGGGGCCGGTTGCGATCGCCTCGATGAGTTTCTTCGAGGACGGATTCTGGAGGGTGAAGGTGTCACCCTGGGCGGCGGCCTTCATGGCCTTGCCCTGCATGGTCAGGGTGACGAAGCCGTCGGACCAGGTGACATTGACTGTCTCGCCGGCCTTGATGACCTGCGGCGCCGAAACATCGCGGCCACTGACAACCGCGCCTTCGCGCAGCGGGCGCTTTGCCGCCAGGCCGATGACCATGTCGGCGTCGCGCGGGGCGTCGGCCGGGGCGCTGGCGGCCTTGGCCCAGACCAGATCGGTCGGCTGCACGATCTCGCCGGCGCTCAGGGACCGGGAATAGGTCAGCACATCGACATTGCCGCGCGCCGCGACCGGTGAAGCGCTGGCCGGACCGCCGCCGCCACGCACGACGATGCGGCGAAAGCCCTGCGGATTGTCCCACTGCAGCCCGGCCCGGCGGGCCATGACCTGCACAGCCTGGGCGTCGAGCACGACGCTGGGGCCGCTGCGGTTGGCGATCAGGATGCCACTGGCATTGCCGGCCCCGTCGAACAGGTCGCCGAGCGTCACCTTGCCGTCGGCGTCGGACACGTCCGCCCGCAGGGTGACCTGGCCCGCGAAGGCCGGGGCGGCGAAGGTCAGCGCGGCTACGGCGGCCAGGACGAGGGCGCGCATCCTACGACTTCACCTGATTGGCGGCCTGCAGCATCTCGTCGGCCGTGGTGATGACCTTGGAGTTCATTTCATAGGCCCGCTGGGCGACGATCAGGGCGGTGATCTCGCTCACCGCATCGACGTTCGAGGCCTCGGTATAGCCCTGCAGCAGGGTGCCGAAGCCGGTCGCGCCGGGGTTGCCGGTGATTGCCTCGCCCGAAGAGCCGGACTGCATGAACAGGTTGTCGCCGATGGCCTCCAGGCCGGCCTCATTGATGAAGTTGGCCAGTTCCAGCTGGCCGACGACTTCCGGCGTGGCGACGCCTTCCTTGGTGGCCTGCACCTGGCCGGTCTTGGAAATGGTGATGTCGACGGCGTCCTGCGGCACGGTCACCTGCGGCTGCACCAGGTAGCCATCCTCGGTGACCATCTGGCCCTGGTCGTTGAGGGCCAGGTTGCCGGCCCGGGTGTAGGCCGTCTCGCCGCTGGGCAGCAGAACCTGCAGGTAGCCCCGGCCCTGAATGGCCACGTCATAGCGGTTGTCGGTGCGCGTCGCCGTGCCCTGCGTGGTGATGCGATAGGTGCTGCCGGCCTTGACGCCGCCGCCGATCTGAACGCCGGTCGGCACCACCGTGCCCTGGTCCGAAGACTGGGTCCCGGCCCGCTCCAGGCTCTGGTACAGCAGGTCCTGGAACTCGGCCCGCTGGCGCTTGAAGCCAACGGTGTTCATGTTGGCGATGTTGTTCGAGATCACCTCGACGTTCAGCTGTTGGGCCGACATGCCGGTGGCGGCGGTGCGAAGCGCTTGCATCGGTCTCTACTCCTAAGCGACCCGGCCCAGGCGCTCGACGGCGCGCTTGGACAGGTCGGCGGTGTTTTCAATGGTCCGGACCACACTTTCGTAGGCGCGGCTGACCTCGATCATCCGGGTGATTTGCCGGATCGGATTGACGTTGCTGCCTTCCAGCATCCCCTGGCGGAGACGGCTGGCGGTGTCGGGGTTCGGCTCGGCGTTGGAGGTGTTCTTCAGCAGGTTGCCGCGGTCCTTGGCCAGAACCGAGCGGTCGTCGAACAGGAAGATCCCGACCTTGCCGACCTTCTCGCCGGCCTGGCTGATGGTGCCATCCTGGGCGACGGCGACCGGGCCCTTGGCGGGATCCAGGATGATCTCGCCGCTCTCGCCCTGCACCGCATCGCCGTCCTGGGTGGTCAGCTTGCCTTCCGGCGACAGGGTGAAGCGGCCGTCGCGGGTGAAGCGGTCACCGGCGGCGGTGTCGACCTTGAAGAAGCCCTTGCCCTCGATGCCCAGGTCGAACGTCGCGCCCGTGGTCCGCATCGAGCCTTGGGTGAAGTCTCGGGCGACGCCGTCGTCGAGCACGAACTTCACCGGGTTCGGACCATCCGACATGTGGGCCGGTCGCGCCGGCTCGGTGCGAACCATCAGGTTCTCGACCTTGAAGCCCGTGGTGTCGGCGTTGGCGATGTTGTTGGCGATGATGTCCATCTCGCGGCGCAGCGTCATCTGGCGCGAGAGGCTGACGTAGAGCGTGTTGTCCAACTTGCCTCTCCCGTTAACAGCCGCGACCGAGCGTCGCTCCCGACGGTATGCCTGCAAACTCCGGGCCAACTCGAAAAGCGCAATGAAAACAGCAAATAAGAAGGTTAACGCGGGCCTCCCGGCTATTTCTGCCGGGCGCCGTCGTTGGCGGCTGCGAACCCATCCTTAACCAACTGGCCCCAGTAAGGACTCACGCGCGGTGCAAATGTGAGCTCGAGACAAAGTGTCCAAGGACAAGGCCAAGGAAGCTGAGGCGCCCCAGGAGGGTGTCGAAGGCGAGGGCGGAGCTCCGGCCAAGAAGAAACCGAAGCTGATGATGCTGATCATCGCCGGTGTCGGCGCCCTGGCGATTCTCGGCGGCGGCGGAGCCGGCGCCTACTTCATGTTCCTCAAGCCCAAGCCGGCCGGCGAGCACGGCGAGGCGGCGAAGGAGAAGAAGAAGGAAAAGAAGGCAGAAAAGGGGGGCAAGGACGGCAAGCCCCAGCCGGGTGATCCGGTCATCAAGGAAGGCCCCGACGGCGTGGTCTTCTACACCCTGCCCGACATCCTGGTAAACCTGCAGACCTCTGATGGTCGCCCGGCCCACCTGAAACTCAAGCTGACCTTCGAGCTGCCCGACGAAGAGGTGGCTAACGATCTGACCCCGGACATGCCGCGCATGAACGACATGTTCCAGACCTTCCTGCGCGAACTGCGTCCCGAGGACCTGTCGGGCAGTCAGGGCAGCTACCAGCTGCGCATGGAGATCCTGCGCCGGGTCAACTTGCTGGCCGCACCCAACAAGGTCAACGCCGTCCTCATCGAGGAGATGCTCATCCAGTAGCCGCAAGGCTGCCGGGGCAAATCCCATGACCGACGAAGCCGACGATCAAGAAGCTCTGGCCCAATGGGCGGCGACCAACGCCGACGGCGCCGGCGCACCCGCGGGCGCCGCCGATTGGGAGGCCGCCGAGGCCGAGAGCGAGGGCCTGATCGGCTCCGAACGCATCCTCAACCAGGACGAGATCGACAGCCTGCTCGGCTTCGATCTCTCCGACGAGGAGGGCGGCGAGCGCACCGGCATCCGGGCCATCATCAACTCGGCGCTCGTCTCCTACGAACGCCTGCCGATGCTGGAGATCGTCTTCGACCGCCTGGTGCGGTTGATGACCACGTCCTTGCGCAACTTCACCAGCGACAACGTCGAGGTCAGCCTCGACAACATCTCTTCGATCCGCTTCGGCGACTACCTCAACTCCATCCCGCTGCCGGCCATCCTGTCGGTGTTCCGGGCCGAGGAGCTGGACAACTACGGCCTGCTGACCGTCGACTCCAACCTCATCTACTCGATCGTCGACGTGTTGCTGGGCGGGCGCCGCGGCACCGCCGCCATGCGCATCGAGGGCCGGCCCTACACCACCATCGAGCGGGTGCTGGTCCAGCGGATGGTCGAGGTCGTCCTCGCCGACGCCAAGGCCGCTTTCGAGCCGCTGACCCCCGTGAACTTCGTCCTCGACCGTCTCGAGACCAATCCGCGCTTCGCCGCCATCGCCCGCCCCGCCAACGCGGCGATCCTGGTCAAGCTGCGCATCGACATGGAAGACCGCGGCGGCCGCATCGAGCTTCTGCTGCCCTACGCCACGCTCGAGCCCATCCGGAAGATGCTGCTGCAGCAGTTCATGGGTGAGAAGTTCGGCCGCGACAACATCTGGGAAAGCCACCTGGCCACCGAGCTGTGGACCACCCAGATGGAGGTCCGCGCCGTCCTCGACGAGCAGCAGACGCCGCTCTCCAAGGTCCTGAACCTCAAGGTCGGCGACACCCTCATGCTCAACGCCACGGCCGACAGCCTGGTCGAGCTGCGCGCCGGCCAGATTCCGCTGACCCGTGGCCGCATGGGCCGCCGCAACCATCACATCGCCATTCGCTGCGAGGCGCCGCTAGACCCGGCCGCCAAGCAGGCGGTCCAGAAGAGGCTGACATGAGCATCATCGCGCTTTCGATGAATATCCTGCTGGGCGTGCTGCTTGTCGGGGCCCTGATCATGGGTTGGCGGCTTGAGCGCCGCCTGAAGACCCTGCGGTCGGGCCATGACGACTTCGCCAGGGCCGTCGCCGACCTCGACAACGCCGCCCTGCGCGCCCAGTCCGCCCTGGTCTCACTGCGCCTGGCCAGCCAGGAAGCCGAGGAAGGCCTCGCCGGCCGCATCGCCGAGGCTCACGAGCTGACCGCGGTGCTGGAGCGGGCCGTCTCCGAACGCCCCCGCCGCACCGGCGCGGTTGCCGAGCCGGCCCGCGACGACGACTGGCTGGATCGCCCGCTGCCGCCCATTCGCGAGCGCGCCGCCCCGGCCCGCTTCGAACCCCAGACCACGGCGCGGTCCCGCGCCCGCATCGACGACGACCTGTTCGAGCCCGAGCAACCCTCGGGCCGTCTGCGCGCCATTCCCGGAGGCCGCCTGTGAGCCGCATACCTCGTATCCTTCCCCTGGCCGGCGTCGCCGTGGCCGGGGTTCTGGCCGTCAACTTCATGGCTGGCGCCGACACCCTGCCCAAGATGCTCAGCGGCGCCAAAGCCTGGGCTGAAGGCACGGAGGGCAAGCCCGAGCAACCCAAGAGCGACATCGCCAAGGTCGCTGCCGCCAAGCCGGCCGTCTGCGCGCCCACGGCCGCCGAACTAGCCAAGGAAGCCGGCCTGTCGCCGTCGGAACTGCGCATGCTGCAGGATCTGGGCGTGCGCCGTGACCAGCTGGACGCCCAGGAAGAGGGCTACGACACCCAGCTCCAGCTGATGGCCGCCGCCGGCCTGAAGCTGGACGCCAAGTTCAAGTCGATGGAAGTCCTCAAGGGCGACATTAAGTCCCTGCTCGGCCAGGCCGACGCCCAGCAGCAGCAGGAGATCAACCGGCTGGTGGCGGTGTTCACCGCCATGAAGGCCAAGGATGCGGCGGCCCAGTTCCGGGTGCTGGACGACAGCGTCCGCCTGCCCATCGCCTCGAAGATGAAGGAGCGCACCCTGGCTGCGATCCTTGCCCAGATGCCGCCGACCGAGGCCAAGCAGGTGACCGAGGCGCTGGCCAAGCGCTTCACCGAGAACGCCGCCATCCTGGCCGGCAAGCAGGCCCTGGCCCCCGAGCCGGTCAAGACCGCCGAGGCGGCGGCCGCGCCCGAGCCGAAGGCCGCCACGCCGCCGGCCAAGGTTCCTGCCAAGGCCCCCGTCAAGCCGCGCCCCAAGGCCAAGCCGCCGACCCAGGCCGCCGTCACGCCGAAGGCCGCGCCGACCCCGGCCCAGCCGGACGCCAAGCCGCCCGAGAAGGCCGGCTAGGATGAACCTTCGCCGGACCCTTCGTTCCGGCGTCGCGGCCGCCTGCATCATGGGCGTTGCCGCACCGACCACCTATGCCCTGCCGGCCTATGCCGCCCGGCCGGCCCTGGATGTGCGAGTCGCCCAGGCCGAGACCTTCACCCGGCTGGAGTTCCGGTGGGCCGGCGGCGCGCGGGTCACCTCGCGGCGCGATGGCGACAAGCTGGTCCTGCGATTCAGCCGGGACGCAAAGCCCGACATTGGCATGCTCCGGGCCACCCCGCCCAAATGGGTGAAGGCCGTCGAGGCCCGCCATGTCGGCGGCGTCCTCGAGATGGTGCTGACCCTGGAGCCGGAAGCCGAGGCCAAGATCGGCCAGGCCGACGGCGCCACCTTCGTCAACATCAGTGAAAAGAAGGCCCCCGAGGCCCCGGCCGAGCCGCCGCCGCCCGAAGTCGCCACCACCGATGCACCGCCGCGTCCGAACCCGGTGCCGGCGAGCGGTGTCGTTCCCGTCTCCGTCGACGCCACGGCGGCCGTCACCCGCATGCGCTTCGACTGGGCCGCACCCGTCGGGGCCGCCGTCTTCCGGCGCGGCGAGGCCGTCTGGGTCGTCTTCGACGCGGCGGCGAAGCTCAACGCCGCCAAACTGCCGGCCACTGGCGAGCGCTATCGCAAGCTCCAGGCCCTGAACGGCCAGGGCTATGTCGCCCTTCGCATGGTGGTGGCCCGCAACATCCCGGTCACTGTCGCCGGCGAAGGCTCCAGCTGGACCCTGACCCTGGGCGGCAACGCCGCGTCCAGCCGCGACGTCGGCGGGGGTACGGTGACCGTCAGCCGCGATCCCGAACATGCCGGTCTCACCGCCGCCATGGCCGGCGCCGGTCGTCCCGTCTGGGTCGATGACCCGGCCGTCGGCGACCGACTGGCCGTGGTTCCGGCCCTGGCCCCGGCCAAGGGCCTGGCCGCGCGGCGGGACTTCGTCGACCTCTCCATGCTGCCGACCCTGCAGGGCCTGGCCATGGAGGCCTATGCGCCTGGCCTCTCCATGGCCGTCGAGGGCGACCTGGTGCGGATCGGCAAGGGCTCCGGCCTGGCGCTGTCGCCGGCCTGGGCCGGCGGCGAGCCGGTCGTCGCCGAGACCGAACTGGGTGCGCCGACCCGGGCCTCGATGCCGGCGCTGATCGGTGACGACTGGGCCAAAACCCAGGGCGACCACGGCTTCATGGACCGCTATGACCAGCTGGTGGAAGCCGCCGCGGCGGAGACCCAGAAGGGCTCTGACGCCCCGACCGAGGCCCGCATGGCCCTGGCCCGCTTCCTGATCGGCAGTGAGCTCTCCTACGAGGCCATCGGCGTGCTCAACGCCGCCGCCCGCTCACGCGAGACCCTGATGGGCGACGCGGAATTTCGTGGCCTGCGGGGCATTGCCCGGGCCATGGCCGGGCGACTGAAAGAGTCCGACAGCGACCTGTCGGTGGCCATTCTGGCCGACGATCCGTCCAGCTCCGCCTGGCGCGGCTATATCGCCTCCCGGCAAGGACAGTGGTCCGACGCCCGCGCCAAGTTCGCCCAGGCCGCCCAGGCGATGGAGCTGTTCCCGCCGCTGTGGCGGGCAAGGTTCGAGCGGGCCGATGCCGAGGCCGCCATCGCCCTGGGCGACTTCGCCTCCGCCGCCGGCTCCCTGAACCGCGCCGATATTGCCGGCTTGCCGACCGCCGAGCAGCTGGCCAATCAACTCGTCCAGGCGCGCCTGCTGGAGGCCAAGGGCGAGACGGACAAGGCCCTGGCCGTCTACGAACTCATCGCCAAGGCGCCGCTCGACCAGTACGCCGCCCCGGCCCTGCTGCGGTCCACCCAGATCAAGCTCGACCAGGGCAAGATCAACGCCGGCCAGGCGGTGCAGATCTTCGACGGCCTGCGCTACCGCTGGCGCGGCGACGCCACCGAGCTTGAGACCATCCGCCTGCTTGGCCAGCTCTACATCAGCCAGGGCCGCTACCGCGAAGGCCTCGAAGCGCTGCGCTCGGCCGGCACGCGCCTGCCTGACCTGCCACAGGCCGTGGAGCTGCAGAACGACCTGTCGTCCACCTTCAAGGCCCTGTTCCTCGACGGCCTGGCGGATGGCCTGGAGCCGATCCAGTCGCTCGGCCTGTTCAAGGATTTCAAGGATCTGACCCCCATCGGCGCTGACGGCGACCAGATGGTGCG
>JAUMCZ010000112.1:0-6972 GCA_032122215.1 Caulobacter sp. | reverse complement strand
GGATCGGGCGCCGGCGGGTTCATCGCCGTCGTCAGCCACATGGTGAAACCGTAGAACAGCACGCAGATGCCCAGGCCCAGCGCCCCGACTCCGAAGCCCAGGGCCTCCGGATGCGTGGTCAGCAGGCCGCCGACCAGCGGCAGCGTGCCCGGCTCGTAGGGGAGCAGGCCGAACAGGTTCCAGATATTGGTCGGGTCCCGCGCCGACAGGTCCTTCACGAAGCCGACGAACGGCGCATGGCGCATTTCGATGGTCACCGACAGCACCTTGTAAAAGGCCAGGAAGACCGGGATCTGCAGGAACAGCGGCAGGCAGCCGGCGACAGGATTGACCTTCTCGCGCTGGTACAGGGCCATGGTCTCGGCCTGCAGCTTCGCCGGGTCGTCCTTGTGCTTCTCCTTCAGCTCCTTCATCGGCTCGGTGAGCTTCTTCATCCGGCTCATCGACTCGTAGGACTTGTTGGCCAGCGGGAAGAGCAGGATGCGCACGCAGAGGGTGACCAGCAGGATGGCCACGCCGAAGTTGCCGACGAAGCCGTAGAAGAACTCCAGGGCCATGAAGAAGGGCCGGGTGAGGAACCACAGCATGCCCCAGTCGATGGCGCGGTCCAGCTCCGGCACGCCCAGCTGCTTCTGGTAGGCCTTGAGCAGTTCGGCCCGCTTGGCGCCGGCGAACAGGCGGGTGGTCTCGCTGAAGGTGGCGCCGGGGGCCAGGGTGTGGCGCTCGCCGTAGATGCCGGTGATGTAGTAGTCGCGGCCTTCGACCGTGGTTTGCAGGTAGCGGGCCTCGATCTTCTCCGACTGGTCGGGGATGATGGCCGTCAGCCAGTATTTGTCGGTGATGCCCAGCCAGCCGCCGGTGGTGTTCCAGGTCTGCTCGCCCTTGCCCTTGGCGGCGTCCTTCTTCCACGGCGCATACTTCTTCAGGCGCAGGGCGTCGTCGAGCCAGCCGACCGCGCCCTCGTGAACGTTCTGGCCCTTGCCGGCTTCCGGCGGCAGGCCGCCACGGCGCACCGCCGAGTAGGGCTGCAGGGCCACCTGGCCGGCGCCGGTGTTGGTCACCGTATCGGTGACGGTGAACAGATAGTGGTCGTCGACAGCGATGGTGCGGTCGAACACCAGGCCGCCGGGCGAGGTGTAGGTCAGCACGACCGGAGTCTTCTCGGTCAGGGTCTGGCCGCTCTTCAGGCTCCAGACGGTGTTGCCGTCGGGCAGGCCCGGCACATTGTCGGCCCGCCAGCCGAACTCGGCGAAGAAGGCGTTGGCGGTCGCTTCGGGCCGCAGCAGGTCGACCCGGGACGAGCCCTTGTCGACAGTCGTGCCGTACTGTTGCAGGAACAGGTCGTCGACACGGCCGCCGGTCAGGTTGATCGAGCCGGTCAGCACCGGCTTGCCGTCATTGCCGCGGGTGGCGATCGGCACGCGCGGCGAAGCGGCGATGGCCGCTGTCCGCGACAGCTTCCCGGCCTGAACGGTCGGAATCTCCGGCTTGCCCGGGGCCGGCGCCGTCTTGGCGGCGGCCGCCTTGACCGCGGCTTCGGCCCGCTTGACCTTGGCCTGGGGCTCCAGAACGAACATCTGGTAGCCGAACAGCAGGATGATCGCGATGACGAAGAAGGCGATCGTGTTGCGGGATTCTGGTTTCATGGAGCGGGTTCAGACCAACGCTGAAGGAGAAGAGGGCGCATCGTCCCCGGAGACGGAGGGGGACGCGGCGGGTAAGTCGGCGGCGAGCCTTATCAGCGCGCTTTTCACATCGTCAAGCAAACGACCCCAATCGCGCACGGGCGTTCCGTCGCGGGCGACAAAGACATAGTCACATCCGGGCCGTCCGAAAGAGGGCAGCAGAGCGCGCGCCGCTTCCCGCAGCCGACGCTTGGCGCGATTGCGCACCACGGCGCCGCCGATTTTCTTGGTTGCCGTAAAGCCGATATGGACGACCGGGTCGCCGTCAGCGCGGTGGCGCACCTGCACCACAACCGCGCCATGGGCGCGATAAGCGCCTTTGGCGGCCGCCAGGAACTGGGGCCGCCGCGTCATGCGTTCGATGTTCAAAAGCTCGGGCAGGGGTTGGCCCCCCGATGCAAGGGAAGGATGACGGCGATTAAGCCGTCAGCTTCTTGCGGCCCTTGGCGCGGCGACGCGCAACGATCTTCTGACCGTTCTTGGTGGCCATGCGGGCGCGGTAGCCGTGACGGCGAGCGCGCACAAGACGCGAAGGCTGAAAGGTGCGCTTCACAGGTCTGCTCCGAGAAAATAACAAGCTATGCGCGGCGGGAAAGCCCCGTCGCGATTGAGCCGGGGTGGATACGGGATGAGGTGGGTGGAGTCAACCGTCGCCGTTGCTCCCCCCTCGGGGGAGCTGGCAGCGGCGCAGCCGCTGACTGAGGGGGTCCGCTCCCCAAGCCGGCGGGTAAGCCCGTGGAAGACGGACCGCCGGTGGGGACCCCCTCCACCATCGCTGCGCGATGGTCCCCCTCCCCCGATGGGGGAGGAACTTCAAAGATCCGGCCTGATCACAGCCTTGCCGATCACCTTCCGCCCGGCCAGCAGCTCGAACGCCTCGCGCCAATCGGCCAGCGGCGCCTCGGCATGGACCCGGGGCTTCACCCTGCCCTCCTCCGCCATCTTCCAGATCGCCGCCTGATTCTCCCGGCCACGCTCGGGGAACTGTCGACCGTACTCGCCGGCCCGGACGCCGACCACCGAGAAGCCCTTGATCAGCGGCATGTTGACCGAAATCTCGGGAATCCGCCCGGAGGTGAAGCCGATGACCAGCAGCCGGCCATCGAAGCCGATACAGCGCACGCTCTCATCGAACACGTCGCCGCCGACCGGGTCGTAGATCACGTCCGCGCCGCCGCCGGTGATCTCCTTCACCTTCTCGCGGAAGCCCCGGGTGACGTTGAGCACGGCGTCCGGCGCATACTCCCGCTCCAGCACGGCCAGCTTCTCGTCCGAGGCCGAGGTGGCGATCACCTTCGCCCCCATGGCCTTGGCCAGGTCCACCGCCGCCAGCCCGACCCCGCCGGCCGCGCCGTGGATCAGCACCCACTCGCCAGGCTGAAGATTGGCCCGCCGCACGAAGGCGACATAGGCCGTCAGGTAGGCCGCGCCATAGCCCGCCGCCTGGGCGAACGACAGCGCCGCCGGCTTGGCCCGCACGGCCGCCGCCGGCAGCAGGGCGTACTCGGCGAACCCGCCCAGCTTGGCGCCGCCGACCACGGCGTCACCGACGCTCAGCCCCTCGACACCGGGCCCGACCGCCTCGACCTCGCCGCTCAGCTCCATGCCCAGCCCGAACGGCAGCGGCGGTTTCAGCTGATATTCGCCGCGGGTCATCAGCAGGTCCGGAAAATTCACCCCCGCCGCCCGGACCTTGACCAGCACCTCGCCAGGCCCGGGCGTCGGCACGGGAACCTCCTGCAGGGAAACACCGGCATAGTCAGGGGCGAGATGGTTGACGATCAGGGCGCGCATGGCTGAAAGATCGGACGACGACGCTGCGGAAGTCTACTGCGTTCAGCCGATCCGCCCCTCGATCCCCTGCCGCACCAGCCCCGCGATCTCGCGGCAGGCCACGTCCGCCGCCGGAATGGCGCCGGTGAAGGCGGTAAAGCCATGGGCCAGGGCGTCGTAGCAGCGGTAGACGACCGGCACGCCGGCGGCCTTCAGCAGCCGGGCATAGGCCTCGCCCTGATCGACCAGGGGGTCAAAGCCCGCCGTCACCAGGATGGTCGGGGCCAGGCCGCCAAGATCGGCGCTGCGGATCGGCGACAGGCGGGGGTCGGCCGGATCGTCGTCGGGGCCCAGGTAGTGGCCCATGAACCAGGTCATGACGTCGCGCGACAGCGGATAGGCGTCGGCATAGGTGGTCATCGACTGCGTCTCGGAGGCCACGTCGACGGCCGGATAGATGAGCAGCTGCAGCACCGGCTGCGGCTCACCGCTCTTCTTCATCTCCTGGGACAGGATGGCGGCGAAGTTGCCGCCCATGGAATCGCCGCCGATGGCCAGGCGCCCTTCCGGCGCCCCGAAGCGCGCCGTGTTGTCCCGCGCCCAGCGCCAGGCGGCCAGCATGTCCTCCAGGCCCGCCGGGAACCGGTGCTCGGGCGCCAGCCGGTACTCCACCGACAGCACGGCGCAGCGCGCATGTTTGGCCAGGATGCTGCAGAAGGCATGGCAGGTGTCGAGATCGCCGATCACCCCGCCGCCGAAATGGGCGAAGACCAGCAGCGGAGCCTCCGGGTCCTGGTCGCCGGGCCGATAGGCGCGGGCCGGGATGTCGGCGTCGGCGCCCGGCACGGTCAGGCTCTCGACCCGGACATCCGGTTCGACCTTGCCGGCCAGCATCGACAGGCCCTGGGCGCTGCCCGCCCGCGCCTCGACGGCGCTCAGCGAGGTCATGGCCGGCGCGCTGCGGGCGGCGGCGGCGAGGAACTGCAGGCGCGGGTCAAGGGTGCGCCCACCCTGATAGACCGCCGAACCGCCCGACAGCAGGCGCAGGATCGGCGGCGGCAGCGACAGCAGCGCCTTGAGAATGACCTTCTGGACGCCCGGATCGGCCATCTCTTGTCTCTTCTAGCTTTCGCGCAGGCGCGGCAGGGCCGGGATCCCGCCAAGGATCAGCTTCACGGCGAAGTCGCAGGCGGCATGGGTGTCGATCGGCCGGCGGGCCAGCATACGGTCGCCGACCTCGCGGGCGATGGCGATGCAGGCGGCGGCCAGGTAGTCGGCGTCGACCGGCGGCGCGCCGCCCTTGTCGATGGCGGCGGCGAAGGTGTCGCGCACCTCCTCGAACACCCGCTCCATCTCCGGTGTCCGCATATTGATGTGGGGATGGCGCTCGCCGACCGGGCGGCGGGCTTCCCAGTTCTCGTGCTCGTCGACCACGAAGTCGTAGTAGGCCTGGATGGCGGCGCGCAGATAACCCTCGAAATCCCGCGCCTCTTCCCAACAGGCCCGCAGGATCGGCCGAAACCGCCGCGCCCCGTCATCGGCCAGGGCCTCGAACACCTCTTCGCGGGACCGGAAGTAGTTGTAGAAGGCGCCCACCGACAGGTCGGTGCGGCGGATGATGTCACGCACCGTGGCGGTGTCGTAGCCCATCTCCGCGAACACCTCGCGGGCTGCGTCCAGAATGGCCTGGCGGTTGGCCTGCTTGGTCTGCTCGCGCTTGCCGGGAACAAGGACAGTGATCTGACTCATCGCCGTAAAGGCTAGCAGGCCTTGGCCCTTTGGAGAAAAGGTTTCCGACGTCGGATTGTTGACTCCCGCTTGGCGCGAACCGGCGCTAACCTAATGCCTGTATCGTCGGCGCGTACAGCCGGGCAGGGACTTTGCAATCATGTCGACCGCCACCGACGGCAGCGCGCCTCGGGAACACCGCAGCACGCGGGCAGACCAGCGCCGCCGCCAGATTCTCGACGCGGCGCGCAAGCTGGTTGCGGAAAAAGGCTTCGGCTGCCGGATGGACGAGGTGGCCGCCGCGGTCGGAGTCACCAAGCCGGCGGTCTATCGCTACTTCCGGGGCAAGGACACCCTGATCCGGGCCATGCTGGAAGAGGACCTCGTGGTTCCGACCCAGGCCCTGGTCGCGCGAATCGATGCCTATCACGGACCGATCCGGGGCCTTCTGGAGATCTTCGCAGAGGGCACGCTTGGCATCCAGGAGACCGGCCTGTTGCGCGGCTACATGGCGCTGGCCATGGACGAGGGGCAGAGCCGGCCCGATGTCGCCGGCCTGATCCGCGAGAACGTCCTGGGCGTCAGCATTTCGCGCGTCGCCCAGGCCTTCGCCCGCTCGATGGCGACGGGCGAACTACGCCCGGTCGAGGACCCCACCATGCTGGTGCGCCTGTTCTTCGCCCCCTTCATGCAGATGGCCCTGGTGCGCGGCGGCTTCGGCGTGCCGATGGACGGCCCCGAGGCTTATCGCGCCTACGTCCGCTTCCACATCGACGCCTTCCTGCGGGCGTTCGGGCCGGAGGCTTAACCCACCGCTTCCCGCGCCCTGGCCGCTACCGGCAGCGCATAGCCGGCCGCCTTCGCCCGCGCCTCGCCGCGCGTGACCTCCTTGGCCAGATCGACGATGTAGTGGTTGAAGTCGACCTGGATCGTATGGCGGGCGGCCTTGTAGTAGCCGCCGAGGTAGAATTCCTCGTCCCTGGCCGTCACGCTCTCCATCTCCGCCTTGGCCGGCGGCCGGTAGCGCCCGGTCAGATAGGCCGCCGCCAGTTTGCTCTGCTGTTCGGCGAAATTGACCAGGGTCGGCAGCGGCTGGGCCAGGCCCATGAAGAACAGGTTGTCGATCCCCGGCTTCATCATCCGCTTGTAGAGCGGGAAGCGGTGCTCGGCGTCGGGCAGCAGGTCCGGATCGTCGAAGAAGGGGAACTTCATGTCATAGCCGGTGGCGAAGACGATGGCGTCCACCTGCTCGACGCTGTCGTCGGCGAAGCGGACATTCTTCCCCTCCAGCGCCTTGATCGCCGGCTTGAACTTCACATCGCCGCAGCCGGCCCGGGTCAGGAACTCGCCGCTGACCGAGGGGTGGGCCTCGAGCGGTTCATGGTCCGGCTTGGGCAGGCCATAGTCTTCCATCCGGCCCAGCGTCTTCTTGATGACATTGCGCGCCATCGCCTGGCCCAGCTTGCGCGGCATCCAGGCCGGCATGGCGCTTTTGTCCGCCGGTTTGCCGTTCATGTACTTGGGCAGCACCCAGACCCCGCGCCGGGCCGAGACCCACAGGTTTTTGGCGATCGGCCGCTGGCTGAGCTCGCTGGCGACATCCATCGCCGAGTTGCCCATGCCGACGACGACGACGTTCTTGCCCCGCATGTCGACCGGATCGAACGGGTCGCGATAGGCATGGCTGTGGAAGGCCGCGCCGTCGAACTCGCCCGGATAGTCGGGAATGCGCGGGCTCCAGTGGTGGCCGTTGCAGACGAACAGCACGTCATACAGCCGCGTCTCG
>JAUMCZ010000111.1:1498-9645 GCA_032122215.1 Caulobacter sp. | reverse complement strand
CGGCGGATCGCCGCCGAGCACTATTGCGACAGCATCAACACCCTGGACGGCCAGCAATTGCGGGTGAATCCGCGCAAGGTCCGGGTCTTCCTGTCGATGGGCGCCAGCCTGGTGGCCAATGCGGTGGAAACCATGTCGCCGGAGCTGCGGGCCGTGGCCCGCTCATTGGAAACCGCCCTGCTGGGCCTGACCAGCGCCAACGTCTACTCCTCGTTCGGCGGCAAGCGGGCCTTCAACAGTCACTACGACAGCCATGAGGTGTTCGCCTTCCACGCCGAGGGCGAGAAGGTCTGGCGCATCTACGAAGGCCGGGCCGACAACCCCCTGACCGGGCCGCCCGACCATCCCGAAATCCAGGCGCAGATGGACCGCCAGAAAGGCCGGTTGCTGCGCGAGGTGACCATGCGGCCGGGCGACCTGCTCTACATCCCGCGCGGCCAGTTCCATGACGCCCTGGCCAGCAGCGAGGCATCGCTGCACGTCACCTTCTCGGTCGAGCCCCGCACCGCCCGCATCCTGTTCAAGGTGCTGGAGCAGGAGGCGATGAAGGACAGCGCCTTCCGCGCCTGGCTGCCCGATCCGCGCGAAGACGGGGCGGCGGCGCTGAAGGCCCGGATCGGCGAGCTGGCCGACCGGCTGAAGGCCATCGCCACCAGCGATGTGGCGGTTGGCGAGGTGGCGGATCTGCAGCAATCGATCTTCGGCGAGCTGAGCGAGTATGCGCTGCCCGCCGTTGGTCCGCTGGAGGCCTACGAGACGGCGCCGAGGCCGGCGGAGGTCACAAGGATGGCCGAGGGCTGGATGTTGCGCACCCAGGCCGGACTGATTCCGCTCGAGGGCCTGCACAAGCCGATGAGCTGGATCCTCGGCCGGCCGGCCTTCACCCTGCAGGAAATGGCCGCCTGGCATCCCCAGGCGGACGAGGCGGCGCTGAGGCGTCTGCTGGAGCGCCTGACGGCGGCCGGCATGGTGCGACGGAGGGCTTGAGCCCCCCGATCATGGCAATCAGCGCGGCCTGGCGTCGCCGGTGGTGCGGGCGCCGTCCATAATCCGCTGGGCCTGGTCTTCGCGCTTCTGCCAGCCGTCCTTGGTGTCGCAGATCTTGCTCTTGCGGCGGGAGCCGACCACGGCCTCGCGCTTGCAGGACAGGCGGTCAGGGTCCTTCACGCCAATCTGGCCAACCGGAATGCTGGTGCGTTGCGGCGCCTTGATGTCGACGGGCGAAACGGCGGCTGACGTGGCCGGTTCGGCGGCCAGCAGGGCAAGGGCGGACAACAGGACAAGCACGGCAGATGCCTCACAGGATCAAGGTGGCGGAAGCAACCATCGCAGCGTGGCAAGGTCAAGGCGCCGCTCAACCGCATTGACGGGAGGGGCGACTTGGCTTCCATGCGGGTTTTCGCCGCCTCAAGGAAACGTCTCGCGCATGACCTCCGCCAGCCCGCTCACGCTCGACCCCAGCCTGCAAGCCTTCGTGGAGACCGAGCTGTTGCCCGGGACCGGCGTGGCGCCGGCGGATTTCTGGGCCGGCCTGGCTGACATCCTGGCGCGCTTCACCCCGCGAAACACCGACCTGCTGGCCAAGCGGGACGCGCTGCAGGAAGCCATCGACAAGCGTTGGCGCGACCGGCGCGGCCAGCCGTTCGACGTGACGCAGGAACGGGAGTTCCTGACGCAGATCGGATATCTGTTCCCCGAGCCGGCCGCCTTCGAGATCGCCACCGCCAACGTCGATCCGGAGATCGCCGCCCTGGCCGGGCCGCAGCTGGTGGTGCCGGTGTCCAACGCCCGCTACGCGCTGAACGCCGCCAACGCCCGCTGGGGCAGCCTCTATGACGCCCTGTACGGCACCGATGCGCTGGCGCCGCCGCTGGCGACCAAGGGTTACAATGCGGCCCGCGGGGCCGAGGTCATCGGCTATGCCCGGCGGCTGCTCGACGAGGTCGCGCCCCTCGCAGAGGGCGCTCACACCGCATCGACCGGCTACCGGATCGAAGACGGGCGCCTTTTGGTCACCACGGCCGGCGGCGACAGCGGCCTCGCAAACCCGGCGCAGCTTGTCGGCTGGCGCGGCGAGGCGGCGGCCCCCGGCGGCGTGGTGCTGGTCCATAACGGTCTGCACCTTGAGATCGTCATCGACCGCGATCACAGCATCGGGCGGGACGATCCGGCCGGGGTCGCCGATGTGGTCATGGAATCGGCCCTGACCGCCATCCAGGACTGTGAAGACAGCGTCGCCGCCGTCGACGCCGAGGAGAAGGTCCAGGTCTGGCGCAACTGGCTGGGCCTGATGAAGGGCGACCTCGCCGCCAGCTTCCAGAAGGGCGGCCGGACCGAAACCCGCCGTCTTGAGGACGACCGCGTTTTCACCACCGCCGGCGGGGGCACGGTCACGCTGCGCGGCCGCAGCCTGATGCTGGTGCGCAACGTCGGCCATCACATGACCAGCGACGCCGTGCTGCTGGACGGCGCCCCGGTGTTCGAGACGGTGCTGGATGCGCTGATCACGGTGACGGCGGCGCTGCATGACCTGAAGGGCGCGCGCCGCAACAGTCCGGCCGGATCGGTCTATGTGGTGAAGCCCAAGCTGCACGGGCCGGAGGAAACGGCCCTGGCCGTGGCGCTGTTCGACGCGGTCGAGACAGTGCTGGGCCTGCCCCGCAACACCGTCAAGATCGGCGTCATGGACGAGGAGCGGCGCACCAGCGCCAACCTGGCCGCCTGTATCCACGCCGCCCGGGAACGGATCGTCTTCATCAACACCGGCTTCCTGGATCGCACCGGCGACGAGATCCACACCGCCATGGAAGCGGGTCCGATGATCCGCAAGGAAGCCATGAAGGGCGAGGCCTGGCTCAGCGCCTACGAGAAGCGCAACGTCGAGATCGGGCTGGCCGCCGGCTTCACCGGCAAGGCTCAGATCGGCAAGGGCATGTGGGCGGCGCCCGACATGATGGCCGCCATGCTGGAAGCCAAGGTCGCCCATCCGAAGACCGGGGCCAACACCGCCTGGGTGCCCTCTCCCACCGCCGCCACCCTGCACGCGCTGCACTATCACCGGGTCGATGTGGCAGCCGTGCGGGCCAGCCTCGACCTGTCGTCGCCGACGGGAACCGATGCGCTGCTGACGCCGCCGCTGGCGAAGTCGAACTGGAACGAGACCGACATCCAGCAGGAGCTCGACAACAACATCCAGGGCCTGCTCGGCTACGTCGTGCGCTGGATCGACCAGGGCGTCGGCTGCTCCAAGGTGCCGGATATCCACGACGTCGGCCTGATGGAAGACCGCGCCACCCTGCGCATCTCCAGCCAGCACCTGGCCAACTGGCTGCACCACGGCGTCTGCACCGAAGCGCAGGTGCGGGAGACGTTCGCGCGCATGGCCCGGGTGGTCGATACGCAGAACGCCGGCGACCCGCTGTACGAACCGCTGTCGGGCAACGAGTCCGCGCCGGCCTATCAGGCGGCGCTCGAGCTGGTCTTCTCGGGCCGCGAGCAGCCGAACGGCTACACCGAGCACATCCTGCACCGGCGGCGGCGGGAGAAGAAGGCGCGGGGCTAAGGCTCCGCACCTCCGCCATTCCTGAGGGGCGGCTCTAGCCCCTCGCCACCCACCGCTTCACCCGCGTCTCCAGCACGCCGAGCGGCAGGGAGCCGCCGGAGATCACCAGGTCGTGGAAGGCGCGCTGGTCGTATTTCGCGCCCAGGGCGGCCCGCGCCTCGTCGCGAAGGGCGAGGATCTTGACCATGCCGACCTTGTAGGAGGTCGCCTGGCCCGGGCTGACGAAGTAGCGGCGGATCTCGGACTTGATCTTGGCGGCGGGCTGCGGCGAGTTGGCGGTGTAGAATTCCGTCGCCTGCGCCTCGCTCCAGCCCTTGGCGTGGATGCCGGTGTCGACCACCAGGCGGATGGCCCGCCAGATCTCGCGGCCGAGGCGACCGAAGTCGCTGTAGGGGTCCTTGTAGAAGCCCATCTCCTTGGCCAGCCGCTCGACGTAGAGCCCCCAGCCCTCGATGTAGGCGCCGTAGCCCGACTGGGTGCGGAAGACCGGCAGGCCGGTCAGCTCCTGGGCGATGGAGATCTGCATGTGATGGCCGGGCCAGCCCTCATGGTAGGCCGTGCCCTCGATCTCGTAGAGCGGCGTGGCGCGGACGTCCGACAGGTGGACGTAGAAGACGCCCGGCCGTGAGCCGTCGAGGGAGCCGGTATTGTAGTGGGCGGCGCCGCCCGGCTCCTCGCGATAGGGCTCGACCCGTTTGACCACCAGCGGGGAGCGCGGCAGGCGACCGAACTGCTCGGGCAGCCGGGCCTTCATGGCGGCCAGATAGTCGTCAGCCAGCTTCAGGTAGCGAGCCCGGCCGGCGTCGTCGGGGGTGACGTAGAAGCGGTCGTCGGTCTTCAGGTAGGCGAAGAAGTCCTCGAGCTTGCCGGCGAAGCCGATCCTGCCCTTGAGGGTCTCCATCTCGGCGCGGATGCGGGCCACTTCCGCCAGGCCCAGTTCGTGAATCTGGTCGGCGGTCATGTCGGTCGTGGTCTGCAGGCGCAGCATGGCGTTGTAGTAGGCCGCCCCGTCCGGCAGCGAACCGGCGCCCCTGGGATCGGCGGCCGACTGCTGGCCATCGGCGGTCAGCCAGGCGGTGAGACGGTCGTAGGCCGGTTTCATCGAGCCGGTCATGGCGTCGGCGACAGCCTTGGTCAGCGTGGTCTCGCCGTTCGCATCGATCACCCCCCTGGCCTTGAGCGCCGAGAACTTCGCCCTGGCGTCGGCGAACAGGGCGCAGTCGGGACCGGTGTCGAACGGCGCGCCGGTGGTGACACGGCGAACATCGAGGCTGGCCTGGTCGTAGGAGAAGCGCGGCATGCGCACGCCCTTGGCCGCGGCGCGCCTGGCCTGCTCCAGCTGAACGTCCAGCACCCCGCCGATCGCGGCGACGCGGGCGACATAGGCCTCGGCATCCGACGAGGTGTCGACCGGATGCATGTTGATCATGAAGTTCGGCAGACCGGTGTGGGCGCCGCCGCGGGCGAAGGTGTAGCCGTGGTCGCGCCAGCGCCAGTATTCCTCGGCCCGTTCCAGCTCGAGCAGCCACATGTCGTAGGAGGTCCGGGCGTCCTCGCCAAGCTTCGCCGGGTCGAACCTGCGCTTCATCGCCTTGACGCTGGCGCGGCGCCAGTCGAGGCGCTTCTTCTGGGCGGCTTCGGAGCGGTCGGTCAGCTGGTCGTACCGCTGCTTGCGGCCCAGCTGCGACAGCTGCTCGGGGTCCATGGCCAGCTCTTCCTCGAAAGCCTTGTCGAGAAAGAGGGTCAGCTCGGCGTCGAGACCTGACGCCTGGCGGGCCAGGGCGGTCCCGGGAACAAGGGCGACAGTGGGAAGAAAGGCGGCCAGGCTGACGCCCATGCCGAAATCGCGCCGGGAAAGCCGCATCGAAAGTCGTCCTGCAGAACCAATGCCTGCAGCAACCCTAGGCCCGTTCGCGTCCCGCTGTCAGCAGGGCGCGGCGCCGGTCAGTCTCGTTCGTAGGGACGGTGGGACTCGAACCCACACGCCTTGCGGCTGCGGCTTTTAAGGCCGCTGCGTCTACCATTCCGCCACGTCCCCGCCCGGCCCTGTCTAGAGGAGCGGCGGGGGATGGCAAGCAGGCTACTGCTTGGCGACCATAGGTGGCTTGGTTGCGCCCTGGCCGTAGAGGGTGCTGTCCATGGTCCGCTGGGCGGCGTCCTCGCGGGCCGACCAGTCGAACGCGGTCAGGCAGACCTTCTTCGGGCGGATCGCGCCGAGAACCAGGGTCCTGCGACAGACGATGCGGTCGGCGTCAGGCTTGCCCGGCGCGCCGATAAGCACATCGGCCCCTGCGCCGGCGGACATTCGGTTGGCAGTGGCGCCCGCTGTCGCGGGAGCCGTGGCCCCCACCATCGCGGCGACCAAAGCGGTCACCAGAAGACTCATCACGGCCTCCCTTCACCCTGGATCGAGTGAAGAGATTAGGCCGAACGTCGGTATTGGTAAAGCTGTGAGCCGCTGCGCCGTGGCGTCAGCCGCCGACCTGGGCCGGGAAATCCTCGGCCGTGCCGGGGGTGCGGTTGCCCGGATCGGTCAGCTTGTCGGCGTCGTCCTTGAGCCGCTGGCGCTGGGCGACGGTCATGCAGACCTTCTGCGGACGGTTGGACCCGACCACGTGCTCGCGGGTGCAGACGATGCGATTGGGATCGTCGATCGCCTTCTTCTTGGCGGTGGCCGAGGGGTCGGTCAGCGGGGCGCTGGCGCCGGACTGGGCCAGGGCAGGCGAGGCGATCAGGACCAGGGCGGCGGCGAAAAGCGCGGTGCGCATGGGGTTACTCTCGATGATGCTCAAAACGTTGGCGAGCAAACTGCCGGTTACCCACCGTGGGTGTCAAGAAACGTAATGTTGCCGATGCCCTCGGCCGTCAGGGCTGCCTCCAGATCGCGCCGCGCAGCCTCGACCTGCGCAAGATCGCGGCCGCGGATGACCAGTTGGCTGCCGTAGCCGGCCGGCGAAAAGAAGGGATAGCTGCCGAGCGACAGGTCCGGGTGGGCCTTGGCGACGGCTTCCAGAGGGGCGGCCATGGCCCCTTCCCCTGTGCCTTCGACCCGCAACGTCTGGGAGATCACCACCGCCCCGACCCGCAGGCGCGGACCCACATCCTCCAGCATGCCGCGCATGATCGACGGCACCCCGGCCAGGACGAAGACATTGCCGATCTGGAAACCGGGCGGCCCCTGCACCGGGTTCTTCACCAGGCTGCCGCCCTCGGGCACCCGGGCCATGCGCCGCCGGGCCGCGTTCAGCTCGCCGCCCCAGCGGCTGCTCATCATGGCGATGATCTCGGGATGTTCGTAGAGGGCGACGCCGAAGGCCTTGGCGACGCAATCGGCGGTGATGTCGTCGTGGGTGGGGCCGATGCCGCCGGTCGTGATCAGATAGTCGTAGCGCCCGCGCAGATGATTGATCGCGGTGACGATCTCTTCCTCAATGTCCCCGACGACCCGGGCCTCGGCCAGATCCACGCCATACTGGGCGATGTATCTGGCGATCGAATTGAGGTTTGTATCCTGGGTCCGACCCGAAAGAATCTCGTCTCCGATGATGAGGACCGCCGCCGTCACCCGTTCCTGGCTCGCCATAGAGGCCGTCCTTCCCTACATCGCTGATCCTGTCGATCTAGAGCGCGCATGGACCTGCCTCAACCCTTAAGCCGCGGCCGACTGGTCAGCCGCTACAAACGCTTCTTCGCCGACGTCATTCTCGATGACGGCCGGGCGGTGACGGCGCACGTCCCGAACCCGGGCGCCATGCTGGGCCTGAAGGACGAAGGCATGGGTGTCTGGCTGTCGTGGAGCGGCGATCCCAAGCGCAAGCTGCCCTGGACCCTGCAGCTGGTCGAGGCGGACGGCGGGCTGGTCGGGGTCAACACCATGAACCCCCACTACCAAGCGAACTGGTTTAGGCGGCCTGACGGCCCTACGCCTTCTTCGTAGGAGCGGATATCGCTGCCTTCGGCCCTAAGGCCGGTGCCGGTGTGGCGGCAGGTTCCTTGGCGGCTGCCGCCGCTTCCTCAGCCTTTTTCGCCTCGCGCCTACGACGCATTTCCTCGCGATCGGCTTCCCGTTTTTTGTAGGCCGTATCTCTTTCGGTGAGATGGTCCTTGGTGTTCCAATCACCTTCGTATTCGTTCGGCTTGAGCTTGAACCTTTCCCGGAAGGTCGCGGCCAACGCGATAGCTTCTAGACCCAAGGCAGCGGCTTGCTTTCTCATAGCCTCAATCGCCGCGTCGTCGTCGAAGTCCGCCAAATCCAACAAACTTGCTCTGGTCGATTCAACCTTGTTCACGAACGTCAGCGTATCGGTGGTTTGAGAGATGCCGAACGCCTTCCAGTCGATGTCGTCGCCGAAAGCCGGGAATGACGGCACCGTTATCGCGGCTTTGCCAAACTGCCCTTCGTGATTCTCGTAAGTTTCAGAGCCCGAAATGGTCCCAGACAAATTGTCTGCGTAGCCTTCCAGGACGAGCGAGACATAGAGAGCCGAGAACTTGCCATCCCTGCCCGCCTTGCGGCTATCCCTGAACCAGCCGCCGCCAAATGTGACTATGGCGGCCACCACGGAAGAGGTCGCCAGGACCACCC
>JAUMCZ010000111.1:0-1488 GCA_032122215.1 Caulobacter sp. | reverse complement strand
ATTCGCCGCAAGCGACGGCGCGGGTGTTGCCATTACGGCGGGACTGAGGACAGGGGCCTGAGCCGCAGGAGTCTGGGCCGCCGGAGCCTGGGCCGCCGGGACCGCCTTCGGCTCCGCCGAAACAGCTTGATTGGCCGCCGCAAAGGCTGGGGCACAGACGATGAGCAAGACACCAATTGCGGCGATGACAGAACAGACTGGCAGGCTACTGCGGTTCATTTTCTACGAATCCCGTGAAGGCGCTTGCAGGACATCATTGATTTCAACCGATGACCAATGACCCGCAAGGTGCCCACCAACAATCCGCGCATTCGCGGGCGGGCACCCGTCCAAACCGCCGAAGCCGACTAGCTATCGCCTCAGACCCTTAGGTTCCTCGGTGTTTGACCACGAGTCGCCGGGCATTGGCGGCTTCGTTCGGGTTGGTTGACGGGTGGTTGGCTATTGCCTCCAGCTTTCTCAACCGGTCGGCTCTCGCGTCTGGATGCATAGCGGGGCGAAGGTTCGATTGCTGCTGTTTCGCCCTCTCCTCACGAAGACGGACCCGTTCTGCCACTTCGGCGGCGTGGGCGGCCTGCTGGTTGCGGTGTCGAGTATCTGCCCCTCGCTGGGCCGCCAAGCGGCGACGGGCTTTGACGCTGATCGCGCTGATGAGTTCACCAAGCCCATCCGGCACCACATCGACCAGTCGCCAACCTTGAGCCCGGCCATAGACGATGCCGATGTCCCGAAGGCGACATAGTGCGTCTCGTGCCTCTTGGCGGTCGAGGTCCGCATCCAGGGCGACGGCGGGTAGCTTGGTCCAGCCATCGGTCCTGAGAGCCGCGTAAACGCCCTGGACGGCCTTATCCGGGGCAAACGAGGCGATGAGCCCAGCACGCGTTGCCTCGGCCTTGTAGGGGTTCGTAGGACGGGTCTTTCGCGCCTTCCCCAGCAGGTATTCGCGGAACTCTGGGCCGTAGTGGTCCGCCCAAGTGGCTGTCGATCGCCCGTCTTCGACTTCAAGGGGAAGCTGACGGCTGCCTGAACAGCGCGCACTGCCCTCCGAATGGTTCGCGATCAGGCCGGTGTCGGCTCGGCAACGGCCCCGACAGACTGGGCACGTGTAAAACCGCCCCTCAGCGAACGAATATGACAACGAAGGTAGTCCTAAACGGTTGAAAATCGAAGATACGCCACTCGGCACATCTATGAGATTATCGCGGACCTGTCGATGGGAATGTCGGCACCATATAAGGAACGTCGCTGCCGATTTATTGCTTGACGAAGGCAACCCATCCAATTGTTCAACTGAACAGACGATTTCATTTTTGACCTAGCGCCATCAACTCCTGTAAAAATGAACACACCGAATAAGCACCGCACATAAATACATGGGTTTGGGAATGCGATGACCAGCCATGCAATGCTGGCAGCCAAGGCTGCTACCGCGCAGCGCGCCTCCTCTACTGTCGGGGCGGGAGCTGCAGCTGGTGGTGGGGGGCATCT
>JAUMCZ010000110.1:0-5969 GCA_032122215.1 Caulobacter sp. | reverse complement strand
GACCAGCTGATCGCCGCGACGCGGTAGTCGTCGGCCAGCAGAGGCGCGATGAAGCTCCACCAGTCGGCATGGGCGCCGTTGCCGTGCAGCAGCAGCAGGCCCGGCTTGCCGACCTCGCCCCAGGTCAGGAGCTCAATGGACGCGCCCAGCACCTCGAAGCTCGAGCGCTCGGGTTCCTGCGCCAGGGCGGCGTCGAACCAGGCCGGCGCCGGCGGCTTGTCGCCGTTGTAGGGCGCCAGCGGCGGGGGCTGCTCTTCCCAGCGCGGTTGACCGTCAGCCATGCAGGACCTCTTCCTTCGGCCCAACATCCTGGGGCCCAACATCCTGGGGCTCGACGTAAGCCTTTTCACCGGGGCGCGGCGGGCGGGGACCAATGGCCTTGAACACCCCCATGCCGGTCATGATCAGCCGGTCGCCCGACCAGATGCGGCCGCGCACGGTGAAGACGTCATCCTCTTCCGAAATCAGCTCGGCCCGTCCCTCGATCCAGTCGCCCAGCTTGCCGCCGGACAGGAAATCGCAGGTCAGGCGCACCGTGACCCAGTAGTGGCTGCGCGCCACGCTGATCACCCGGCCCCAGGCCATGTCGGCGAAGCTCATCAGCATGCCGCCGTGGCAGTTGGCCATGCCGTTGGTGTGATGCTCCTCGACCCGGAAGGCCAGGGTCGCGCCCTTGGGATCGTGCTGTTCGTACAGCGGTCCGATCTGGCGCCCGAAACCGCGGGTCCAGTTCAGAATCTTGTATCCCTCGGGGATGTCGGCCGTCTGGGCTTCTGTAAGGTCGTCGGACATGGGGCAAGTCTAACGCCCGTTTGAATGGTCGGGAAGCAGGACCTTGCGGAACGTGCGCACCATCTCGCCTCACGGGGCATGTCCTGCCCTCAAGTTCTGCCGTTGGCCGCTGGCTCTGCCGGGGTCATCGGCCTAAAACCCCCCCCAGGTTGAACTTCGGGAGCGCCCCATGCGCGACATCCAGCATTTCGTGAACGGTCAGACCCTGGCCGGGACCTCGGGCCGCTTCGGCGACGTCTTCAACCCCAACACGGGCGAGGTTCAGGCGCGGGTTCAACTGGCCACCGCGGCCGAGCTGGACGCCGCCGTGCAGGTGGCCCTGCAGGCCCACGTCGGCTGGTCGGCGACCAATCCCCAGCGCCGGGCGCGGGTGATGTTCGAGTTCAAGCGGCTGGTCGAGGCCAACATGCAGGACCTGGCCGAGCTGCTCTCATCCGAGCACGGCAAGGTCATCGCCGACTCCAAGGGCGACATCCAGCGCGGTCTGGAAGTCATCGAGTTCGCCTGCGGCATCCCGCATGTGCTGAAGGGCGAATACACCGAGGGCGCCGGCCCCGGCATCGACGTCTATTCCATGCGTCAGAGCCTGGGCGTGGTGGCCGGCATCACCCCGTTCAACTTCCCGGCCATGATCCCGATGTGGATGTTTGGGGTGGCCATCGCGGTCGGCAACACCTTCATCCTCAAGCCGTCGGAGAAGGATCCGTCGGTGCCGGTGCGTCTGGCCGAGCTGATGATGGAGGCCGGCGCGCCGGCCGGCGTGCTGAATGTCATTCACGGCGACAAGGTCAGCGTCGACGCCATCCTGCAGCACCCCGACATCAAGGCCGTCAGCTTCGTCGGCAGCTCGGACATCGCCCACTACGTCTATTCGCAGGGCACGCTGCACAACAAGCGGGTCCAGGCCATGGGCGGGGCCAAGAACCACGGCATCGTCATGCCCGACGCCGACATGGATCAGGTGGTGAAGGACCTGTCGGGCGCCGCCTTCGGCTCGGCCGGCGAGCGCTGCATGGCGCTGCCCGTCGTGGTGCCGGTCGGCAAGAAGACCGCCGATGAGCTGCGCGAGCGGATGATCGCCGAGATCGAGACCCTGAAAGTGGGCGTCTCCAACGACGCCGAGGCCCAGTACGGCCCGGTCGTCAGCGCCGCCCACCGCGCCAAGATCGCCGACTACATCCAGATCGGTAAGGACGAGGGCGCCGAGCTGGTCGTCGACGGGCGGGACTTCAAACTGCAGGGCTACGAGAAGGGCTTCTTCATCGGCCCCAGCCTGTTCGACGGGGTGAAGCCCGGCATGAAGACCTACCATGAAGAAATCTTCGGCCCGGTCCTGCAGATGGTCCGCGCCGACAGTTTCGAGGAAGCCCTCGAACTGCCCAGCAAGCACCAGTACGGCAACGGTGTGGCGATCTTCACCCGCAACGGCCGGGTGGCGCGCGAGTTCGCGGCCCGGGTCAACGTCGGCATGGTCGGCATCAATGTGCCGATCCCGGTGCCGGTCGCCTACCACACCTTCGGCGGCTGGAAGCGCTCGGCCTTCGGCGACACCAACCAGCACGGCATGGAAGGCCTGAAGTTCTGGACCAAGGTGAAGACGGTCACGGCGCGTTGGCCCGAGGGCGAACTGGCCGACTCGAGCTTCATCATCCCGACGATGAAGTAGGTCTTGCCCTGTAGAGCCCGTCCGGGCGGCGGAACCGCAAACACTTCCGCCTGACGGGCTCTATGCGACGACCGCATAGTCCTTGAGGATGCCCAGCGGCACGATCGCCAAGGTTTCCTCATGGGTGGATTCCAGCACCACCTGCGGGGCGCAGCCGTCGTCCAGCGCCTCCTTCCAGCGAGGCGCGCAGAGGCACCAGCGGTCGCCGGGCTTCAGGCCGGCGAATCCGTACTCGGGCCTCGGCGTCGAGAGGTCGTTGCCGCGCCGGGCGCTGTAGGCCAGGAAATCGGCGGTCATCACGGCGCAGACGGTGTGCAGGCCGGTGTCCTGCGGCCCGGTCTCGCAACAGCCGTTGCGGAAGAAGCCGGTCACCGGGTCCAGCGAACAGGGGATCAGCTCAGCGCCCAGGACGTTGAGGGCTTGGGGATCGTAGCGGGTCATGGTCCCATCCTGCCCGCAACCGGGCATCGCCGCCAGAGAGGCCGTTGCGGTCTGGCGGCACGGACCCTGCAACGCTAAGGAAGCGGGACCCTCCGCGCACCGAAACGAACCATGACCGACACCCCCCGTCCCCGCCGCAGCGCCCTGTACATGCCCGCCTCGAACGCGAAGGCCATCGAGAAGGCGCGGTCGCTGCCGTGTGACGTGGTCATCCTCGACCTTGAGGACGCCGTAGCGCCGGAGGCCAAGCACACCGCCCGGATGCAGGCGGTGGAGGCGGTCAAGGCCGGCGGTTTCGGTCGCCGTGAGGTGGTGATCCGCACCAATGGCCTCGACACCCCCTGGGGCGCCGACGACCTGGCCATCGCGGCCGGGGCGGGCGCCGACGCCATCCTGGTTCCCAAGGTCAGCAGCGCCGCCGATGTGAAAGCCTACGACGCCGCCATCGAAAAGGCGCCGGCGGGCACGAAGCTGTGGGCGATGATCGAAACCTGCGCCGCATTGTTCGCCCTCAACGAGATCGCCGCCACGGCGAGGGACACCCGCCTGACCACCTGGGTGATGGGCACCAACGATCTGGCCAAGGAGATGCGCTGCCATCAGACGGCCGATCGCGCCCCCTTCTGGGGGCCGCTCAGCCTGTCGGTCGCGGCCGCCCGGGCCCACGGCCTGACCATCCTCGACGGCGTGTACAACGACATCGAGAGCCTCGAAGGCCTGATCGATGTCTGCCGGCAGGGCGTGCAGTTCGGCTTCGACGGCAAGACCCTGATCCATCCCAAACAAATCGAGCCCTGCAACCTCGTCTTCTCGCCCGCCCCCGGCGAGGTCGATTGGGCCCGCAGCGTCATCGCCGCCTTTGCCCTGCCCGAGAACGCCGGCAAGGGCGCCATCCGGGTCGACGGCCGCATGGCTGAGCTGTTGCACCTGTCGCAGGCCGAGCGGCTGGTGGCGGTGTCCGAGGCGATTTCAGCGGCTGACGCGGCATGAGGATTGCGCTCGCCGCCCTGATGGCGCTGCTTGCCGGGCCGGTGATGGCCCAGGAACAGCCGGTCTCGTCAGATCCCATCGGCGATGTGCTGTCCGGGCTGGCCGCCAGCCAGGGCATGGACGATGACGCGGCCGAGACGCCGACCGCCACGGCGCCCGACGCCGCGGCGGCCTCTCAGTCCAATATCGACGGCGCCGCCGCCGAAAGCGCCGATGGCGACGCCGAGGACCCGGGCGACGGCGGCTCTCTGCCCCAGCCTGCCCTCCCGACGACCGCCCCGGCGCCCGCCTACCGGCCGCCCCCGGTCTATTCTTCCCCGACCCCGTACGTCGCGCCGCCGCCGATCTCGCGCCTGCCGCAACTCGACCGGCCGGTGATGATCGACGAGCTGTACCGCACGCCCGAGGCGCCGCCGACCGCCGTCGAGCAGGCCTACGAAAGCCGCATCAGGGGCGGGCTCAACGCCGCCCAGGGCCTGCAGGGACCGCTCGACGGCGGCTGGGTGGTGCGGGGACCGGACGGGCGGACCCTGTACGGGCTGCAGCTGGTCGACAAGGGCACGGGCGGGGTGATGCTGGAAGGCGCCTGGCGATCGATGGTCCCCGGCCAGCCGGCCGGCAAGGTCGGCCTGGTCGACAGCATCGAACGCACCGCGACCGGCGGAGTCTATATCCGCTTCACCCCCAGGGGTGCGCGGGAGCCTTCGATTCTGCAGCTGGATCCCGCCGGCGGCGGCTGGAGCGGCACCCTTTGGGAGGCCGGCGCCAATCGCTCTGTGACCGTGCGGCGGAACTGAGTCGGTAGGCCGCTAGAGCCCCAACGCCTTGCGAGCCACCAGCACCGCATCGGCGACGCCGTCGTAAGCCTCCGCCGCGCTGTGGCCCCACACCGGTCCCGGCCAGGCCGGATCTTCCGCCCGTCGCCCGACGACATGCACATGCAGCTGGGCCGTGACGTTACCGAGCGCGCCGATGTTCAGCTTCTCGACTTCGAAATCGAACAGGCCGCCGAGCACCCGCACCGCCTTGCCGGCCAGCACCGCCTCTTCCATCAGCCGCGCCCGGTCCCCGGCCGACAACTGCTCGATCTCTTTCAGCCCCGTCAGTCGCGGGATCAGCACCAGCCAGGGATAGCGGGCGTCGTCCTGCAGGCGGACATGGCAGAGGGGCAGGTCGCCGACCACGTGGCTGGTGGCGATGAAGGCGGGATCGATCTCGAACTCAGCCACGGGCCGGAACCGCCGCCCAGTAGTCGAAGTCGAGGATGACGTCGCCCGGATAGGCGTTCGACTCGTCCTTGTCCGGCAGATCGGCGCAGGGGCGGTCCTTCGTCGCCACCAGCCGCAGCCGCAGCGCCCCGATGCCTGGCTCCAGCAGAGCCTTGTCCAGCACCTCGCTCCAGGCAAACACCGTGGCCCCGGCGAAATAGGGGTTCACATGCCGGCCGCCGTTGATGCCGAGGATCAACCCGGCGTTCTGCAGGCCGTTGAAGCTCAGCGCCTTGGCGGTCGAGATCACCACCCCGCCGTAGACCAGCCGCCGGCCGGTCGGGTCCTTGGCCCGCTCATACTGGTTGAAATGGACCTTGGCGGTGTTCTGGTAGAGCCGGGTGGCCAGCTGGTGCTCGGCCTCCTCGATGGCCATACCGTCGACGTGGTCGATCTTCTCGCCGATCGCATAGTCCTCGAAGGCATGGGCCGCGCCGGCGAGGGCGAAGTCGTAGCTCGAGAAATCCAGAGTCTTCGGGATCACCAGATCGGAGGCGGGCACGGCGGCCTTCAGGTCCGGCACCCGCTGTTCGGCGATCTCGGCGGCCTCCTCGCGTTTGCGGACCATCACCCAGCGAACGTAGGAGAGCACCGGCTCGCCATGCTGGTTCTCGCCGGTGGTGCGGACGTAGACGACGCCGGTCTTGCGGTTGGAGTTCTCCTTCAGCCCGATGACCTCGCTGGCCGCCGTCAGGGTGTCACCCGGGAAGACAGGCTTAAGGAACAGGCCCTCGGCATAGCCCAGGTTGGCGACGGCGTTGAGGCTGATGTCGGGCACCGTCTTGCCGAAGACGATGTGGAAGGCGATCAGC